>NZ_JBFUFK010000001.1:0-312721 GCF_056403475.1 Rhizobium sp. P2_G9
GCCAATGTCTTAACCGCCGCATCGAAAGCCACGATCGCCTCATCGCCGAAGTCGCCGCTTGGGAACACCGTCGCAATCAAAGTGGAGCCCGCATCAAATGGATGTTCTCAACCGAGCAAGCCCGCGCCAAACTTGCCAAAGCATACCCAAACCCAATCGCCAAAGAGTCATAATCTCTGTGCAGAGGTACTAGCATGTCGCCTGAAAGTGGGAACCGGTTTCAGGATAACGACATGCGCAAAACAAACGGTTAGCGCTTTGTCTCTTGGTTTTTTCGCATGTCGTTATCCCGAAGCCGGCGGCCACTTCCGGACGACATGTTCCAATTAAAGCCTTCCCGATTACCCGGAAACTTTCTGTTGGCTCAAACGGAGTCGAATATGATGCCGTCAGGGCGCGTCGTAGCCAATCCCACGGCCGAGCCGGCCGGGCCAGACAGGCAGACGTTTCAGCCGATCGGCTCGCAGATGTGCAAAGCAAATCTGCGAGATTCTTGAATCGCCGAGCACATTTCGCCTGAAATGGAGCGACTGCTTCAGCCGCACGTTGAAGCGGCGGTATTCCGTCCAACTGACGGATTAAGCTTTCTTCACCTGCCGATTGAGATCGACAACGTTGTCACCCGAAGACTTCGCCGCACCGCTCTTTTTGCCGAGCGGAATGTAGGTGAAGCCCTCGCGTGCGATTTCCGCGGCGCTGTAGATGTTGCGAAGGTCGATGACGATCGGATTGCGCATGATCGTCTTCAGCTTACGCATGTCCAGCGCCCGGAACTCATCCCACTCGGTCACCAGCACCACGGCGTCGGCCTCGCTGGCGATTTCATAGGCATCCTTGCCATAGGTCACTGCGCGGAGCATGTCGCGCGCGGCTTCCATTCCCTGAGGATCGAAGGCGTGCACATCGGCGCCGGCGTCCTGCAGCGCCTGGATGATCGCGATCGATGGAGCGTCACGCATATCGTCGGTATTGGGCTTGAACGTCAGACCGAGGATAGCGATCTTCTTGCCGCGTACCGAGCCGCCGCATGACGCGATCACTTTCCGCCCCATCGCCCGCTTGCGGTTGTCGTTGATCGCCACCGTCGTCTCGATCAGCCTCATTGGGCTGTCATAATCCTGTGCGGTTTTGACCAATGCCAGCGTGTCTTTCGGAAAGCATGAGCCGCCATAGCCCGGACCTGCATGCAGGAACTTGTCGCCGATGCGCTTGTCCATGCCAATGCCCTTGGCCACCTTCTGCACATCTGCGCCGATCTGCTCGCAAAGATCGGCGATCTCGTTGATAAAGGTGATTTTCATGGCGAGGAAGGCGTTGGCGGCGTATTTGATCAATTCGGACGTCCGCCGCTCGCAAAAGAACAGTGGCGCTTCATTGAGATAGAGCGGTCTGTAGACCTCGCGCATGACCTCGACGCCGCGCGGGTCCTCCGTGCCGAGCACAATGCGATCCGGCCGTTTGAAATCGGTGATCGCTGCGCCCTCGCGGAGGAATTCCGGATTGGAGACGACGACGATATCCTTGCCGGGGAATTCTTCGCGGATGATTCTCTCGACTTCATCGCCCGTGCCGACGGGTACGGTGGACTTGGTGACGACGACCGTAAATCCGGTCGCCGCTGCAGCGATCTCGCGCGCTGCGGCATAGACGAAGGAGAGGTCCGCATGACCGTCGCCGCGCCGGGACGGCGTGCCGACGGCGATGAACACGACATCGGCCTCAGCGACCGAAGGCAGCAGGTCTTCGGAGAAATCGAGTCGGCCGGCATTGCGATTGCTCTCGACGATCGCGTCCAGCCCTGGTTCGTATATCGGCATACGGCCAGCCTTCAATGCTTCGATCTTGGCGGCCGACTTGTCGACACAGGTCACGTGATGGCCAAAATCCGCCAGGCAAGCGCCCGATACCAACCCGACATAGCCCGAGCCAATCATAACGATACGCATGTCAATCTCCTAAGTTTTTTGCATGCAAGTTTGCGACGCAAACTCAAGGCCTTTCATTGGTGCCCTGGTTCGCGGATCCGCGTCGGAACGAACTCTACTCGTTGTAATAGGTGGAATAGCGAGAGTAGTAGAACTCTGACGAACCGAAGGTGTGATAGAATTTCATTTTATCGGTATCGACCTTGTTGAGGATGACGCCGGCACATTTCGCTGCGATGGCCTGGTTCCCCAACAGGGTTTTCTTGACGGCATTGCGCGCCGTTCTCCCCCACTCGACAACAAGAAGGTAAGTGTCCAGGGTCGAACTGATCGCACGTGCGTCCACGACCGGCGCCAACGGAGGCAGGTCGAAAATGATGTAGTCGAACATGTCGGAGACCTCGCGGATCATCCTTTCCATCGCATCCGACGCCAATAGTTCGGAGGAGTAGGGCACCCGGCGCTTGATCACAGCCGGAAGGAAGGCGAGCTTGGTCTCAGGATTGATCATGACGAGATCGCGGATCGGCACGCCGCTTTGCAGCGCTTCGAGCACGCCACGCTCGGCTTGACGTCCGATCTGACGCGTTGCGCCGGGATTTCTGAGGTCGGCGTCGATCAGCAGGACGCGCGCGCCCTGGCTTGCGAGAAGTTCGGCGAAATTGATCGACAGCGTCGATTTGCCTTCACCCGGCAGGACCGACACCATGCCGATAAGCTTGGGCTTCTTGGGCCCGATAAGCAGGTCCACCGCGATCTTCGCACTCCGCAGGGTCTCGGCAAAGGCGGAAAGCGGATGATCGATCACGTGGTTGGCGATGAAGTTTTCTTTGCTGATGAGGCGCGGATCATCGTTGGATACATGCGTCCGCCCGACCTCTCCAGGCGCCAGCTTGACCTGCGGAATTGTACCCAGAGGTTCGAGGCCAAGCGTTTCCCGAAGCTGCTCGCCGGTCCGGAAGAAGCGATCGCGGTACTCTCGGAACGCACCGATACAGGCGCCGCACATCAGGCCGAAGAAGACGCCGAGCGCAACGATCAGAGGTTTTTTGGGGGACGACGGGTAATCCGGCACAACGGCCGAAGAAATCACGCGTGCCTCCGTCACGGGGAAGGATTGCTGTTGCACCGATTCCTGATAGCGCTGCAGGAAGGTCTCATAGAGCTTCTTGTAGGTATCGGCTTCGCGTTCGAGCTCGCGCAATTGCACCTGGGCGTCGTTGGCTGTCGCGCTTACCCCAGTTGCACTCGCCACCTGCTCCTCGAGGTTCTTTTCACGGCTGCGCGCCACTTCGACATTGCTGCGATAGCTCTGTGCAATGCGCCCGAGTTCCTCGAACATCAATCGCTGGTATTCGCTCATTTCGGTACGCAGACGCACGGCCTGGACATGCTTTGCGCCCAATCTGCTCTCGATGTCGGCGTCCTTGCGCGATGCCTCCAGATATTTGGTCCTGAGGTCATTGATCACGGTGCTGTCGAGAGATTCGGCCACGGCGGATTGCATGTCGCCCGAATTGATGATCGTCTCTATCCGCTGGTATTTGGCCTCGGCGGCCGAACGGTCGGATTTCGCCACGACCAACTGGCTGTTGATCTGCTGGAGCTGCTGCTCGCTGATCAACTGGCCATCAGTCGTGATCAGGCCCTTGTCGGCCCGGAACTTCTGCACGGCAAGATCGGATTGCAGCGACTTATCGCGGAGTTCGCTGATGCGATTCTGCAGCCAGTCGCCGGCGCGCCGGGTCGCCTCATATTTGGAATCGAGCTGGTCGGTGAGATAGGCGTCCGCAAATGCCTGGGCGACTTTCGCAGAGAGCTGCGGGTCGACGGACGCGTAGTCCAATTCCAGTACATATGTCCCGGTGATTCGCGTCACGGTCACATCTGCCTGCAACGCCCACACGATCTCCTCTTGAATGCGCTCAGGCGTTGGAACCTGATTATCCTTGAGCCAGCTCGAAATGCTGACAGCATTGCGAATCGCTTCGAATATCGCACGGAAGAGCCCTAGCTTCTCCGTCATGAAAACGGGATTGTCCTTGAGGTCGAGGCGTTCGCTGACGGCGCGGGCAATCCGGTCCGACTTCAGCAGTTCCACCTGGCTGAGAACCCAGGTCTCATCTTGCGACACGCCGGTAATGGTCGACAACTGATCGGCGATCTGCTGATTGCCGGTATCGATCAGCAGGCTGGCCGAGGCAGTGAACCTTGGCACGGCCGTCACAAGGTAGAGAATGGCGAATGCCACGCTTAGGACAACGGCGAGAAAGACCACGCGCCACTGGCGTCGCAGGACCGCGAGCACATACTCGAAGTCGAAGAATCCTTCTTCCACTGCGAGCGGCTGCTCTACCTTTGTGTCGATCTTGTCAAATCTGTAGTTCATCGACATTCCTCGCGGGCCATCGCTGAGAGAGTAGGCCGAAGCCGGTGGTCAAACTGTGACATGGTTCAAAGAATTTCGCAATCGCGAGAAGGAGTTCGCGCAGAGATACCCATGTCTTAAGCCAGGCACCCGATTCAACTAGATTTTTTTCGCGTGCATTGCAACAGAAACAAAATGACTTTTTTGCGATGCACAATTTTACCTCTTTTTACCGTCGTCCAACCGCGCTAGAACAGCCCCACATTAGAAATCGCCTTGCGTGAGACTTCGCAATGAAGAGATTGGCAAGCCAATGCAGCGTCCGACCTCGTTCGCCGCGGTCAAAGCGCTGTGAATTTGCGCATCTCGATTTCCACAGGATCGCTTGGTGCAGCGTGACACGTTTCTTATCTTACTACGCTGTCACGTCGCATTCGAGAGGCAAATACATTTGCGGTAAACGTGGTCAGTTGCTGACCCCAAACTGGAAAGAACAAGATGCGATATCTTATCACTGGAACGGCTGGCTTCATCGGATTTCACCTCGCCAAAAGGCTGCTTGACGACGGCCATTTCGTCGTCGGCTTTGACGGGATGACGAACTATTACGATATCAGCCTGAAGGAGAAGCGCCACGCGATTCTCGCCCGTTCCAACGGTTTTCGGCCATTCATCGGGATGTTGGAGGACAAGGCAGCCCTCCAAGCGGCTGCTACTGCCGCCGAGCCGGATGTCATCGTGCACCTCGCCGCTCAGGCCGGCGTTCGCTACAGCCTCGAGAACCCCAGATCCTATGTCGATTCGAACCTTGTCGGCTCGTTCAACATCATCGAGCTCGCCAAGGAAGTGCAGCCGAAACACCTGCTTCTGGCGTCGACGTCGTCGGTTTACGGCGCCAATGAAAAGATACCATTCGCCGAGAGCGACAAGGCCGACGAGCAGATGACGATCTACGCGGCGACCAAGAAATCCATGGAGTTGATCGCGCATAGCTACGCCCATCTCTTCGGCGTGCCGACCACCGCCTTTCGTTTCTTCACCGTCTACGGTCCCTGGGGCAGGCCGGACATGGCGCTGTTCAAATTCGTTCAGGCAATACGTGCCGGCCGGCCGATCGACATTTATGGCGAAGGCAGGATGAGCCGCGACTTCACCTATATCGACGACCTGATCGACGGCATCGTCAGGCTGATGGCAGTGCCTCCCGCGCAAGCCAATCGTGTCTCGGCGGAGACGGCGGCAGACACTCTTTCCCCACATGCGCCGTTCCGCATCGTCAATATCGGCGGTGGCCAGCCAGTCGAGCTGATGCGGTTCGTCGAGACCATCGAGACGATCCTGGGCAAGCCGGCAATTCGCAACATGCTGCCCATGCAGCCCGGCGACGTTCCCCGGACCTATGCGGCGCCTGATCTTCTGGTGGCCTTGACCGGTTTCAAGCCGGAAATCGAGATCGAAGAGGGCGTGCGCCGCTTCGTGGAATGGTATGAGGAGACCTATCCGGCACAGTAAGCAGATTCCGGAAAAGTGTTCCGCGGTTTTCCGGCAATAACCTGCGACAAAATAGACAGGTTCCGGAAAAGTGCTCCACGGTTTTCCGACAAGAACCTGCGCCAAAATAAAGCACTCTAAGCGGATGAATCGTTGGCTTGCCGACGAAAGTCCGCTTAGCCTTCGCACGCCGATAGGCCTGCAAAAAAGAGGAGGCGAAGATGCGATCCGTGCTTCTGTCGACGCTGTTCTTGGCGTCGCTCACCCTGTTGACCCAATGCAGCGACAGTGCATCGTCTGCAGAAACGAAGACACTGACCTTCGATCGGCAGTCGCCTGTCGCCCGTCCGGACAGGTTGATCGTCGGCGTCGGCGTGCATTTCGGCCTCGGCGCCGACTTCGGATATGATCCCGACAAGAGCGCCGCCCGCCTGAAGGAACTTGGTGTCGATTCTTATCGCGACGACCTGCCATGGATGGCATTCGTCGAATCGGATTTCGCGCATCGTGACTATCATCCGCAACCACTTTTCCATTTCCTGGAAATGGCAGGCCTGCGGCCGCTTATCATCCTGACTGCGCCGCGCAAGTTCGAAGGGTCGCCGCCGCTCGACGATGCCTCGCGCGCGGCATTTGCCGATTTTGCCGTCCAGGCGGCGCGCGCCACGCAGCGTTTCAATCCGATGTTCGAGGTTTGGAACGAATGGATCATGAATGCCAAACCGGCCACCACCCCCAGGAACTGGCTCGTTGGGCCGGGACAGGCGAGCGACCCGCGCGCTGCCGTCAATTACACCGCGCTCGCGAAGGCGACAGTTCCCGCGCTGACGGCGGCATTGCCGCAAAGTCCGATTCTCGTGGGCGCCGTCGGCATCGACAAGGATTGGCTGTGGACGAAAGCAATCGTGCAACAGGAGGCGCTTCGAGGCGGCACAGGGCTTTCCGTCCATCTCTATAATCACTGCGAAGCCAATCTGGATGACCGCACCGCGACGCAAGCGATCGGCCAGTTGGATGCATTGCACGACGTGCTCGGCAAGCTCGGAACAGGAGCCGAAATCCCCGTCTATGTAACGGAATTCGGCTGGCCCACGCCGGTTTCTGGCTGTGTCATCAGCAAGCAGGCAGCGGCGGACAATATCGCCCAATTCCTGTTATGGTCAGCGGCTACGCCCTGGGTCAAGGGCGCCTGGATCTACCAGCTCAAGGACCAAGGGCAGAATACCACTGAGCTGGAAGACAATTTCGGTCTCTATACCTATGACTACCGTCCCAAGCCGGCTGCCTGTGCCGTCCGCAATGTCATGAGCATGATCAAGGCGTCTCGCGGCTATCGCCGGGAACGACCGTTCCCGAATGTGTTCTTCGTCCAGTTGGCGACCGAGAAGGGTGTTCGTGTCGTCGCCTGGACGCGCAGTGGGAATTTCTCGGCGACCGTGTCGTCGCCAGGCGGGCGCATCTTGCATGCCTCCCGGCTATGCTCCGGCCCGCTTGAGGCCGGCCCTACGGTCGCCATTGGACCCGAGCCGGTGATTTTCGACATGCCCGATATCGACAGCATCGGCCTATCCGTGAAGGCCCCGCCCGGCGGCGCGGCCGGTTCCCTGGTCCTTGCTGTGCCCTGTCGGCATAGGTGCGGACATGTCTGCGTCATCGGCGCTGATCATCCGAAGATGAAATCGTCCGCAGTGACGCTGGCGAGCTGCGTCGCCTTGAGCGTGATGCTGTCGCTGCTGTCGAAAGTGATCACTACGTCCGACCCCACCTGTGCCATGTGCAGGCCGGAGAACTGGGTCGCAAATGCCGGGTGAATGTCAATGTGGCCGTGTGTCGACGATGTCAGGTCGAGATTATAGACCGTGTCGATGCCGCCCTGGTAGTCGAGCGTCGCACTTTTCATGCTGCGGAAATAGAACGTGTCGTTCAGCGTGCCGCCGCTCAGGGTTTGCGCATCCGCATAGTCATAGATGGTGTGGGTGCCGCTGGCCAGGAGGGTGTCGCTTGTCAGCGCGACGCCACTGCTGTTGAGCCGATCTTCCCTTATGGTCCCGGTGCCATCCTGCAGATAGTAATCGACCGTGCGGGAGCCGTCGCTGGCGATCGCCGAGTGGTTGAGCATCGATCCGGTGCTCGTATAGTTGTCGATGACCTTGCTGCCGTCTGTACCGCGTGTCTCGCGATAATCGTAAGTGCCGTCGGTGTGGAAGCGCTCGATCAGCCTGACATTGCCGCTGGCGTCGTTGCCCTGGTGGGTCGAGGTATAGGTCTGGCCGGTGATGTTGTAGGCATAATTGTCGGTCGAGTGATCGGCGTTGACAACGTTCTGCTTGACGAGCACGCCGGCACTATAGGTTTTCATGACCGCGCTGCCATCGCTATAGGCGGTATAGTCGGTCAGCATCTTGCCGGTCGTGGTGTCATAGGTGCTCGTCTCGGTCCAGCCAAGGTGGCTTGCCTGCACATAGCTTGACTTAATGCCAGTCGTGTAGAGCGTGGTCATCACGTCGCCATCGGTTTCCTTGACGACCTGCTGAGTCGCGTAGGACGTCGTGGTGTTATAGGTCGTCGTCGTGTTGGTGCCGTCACCGGAAACCTTGACATCGGTCGTCATCTTACCGGCGCTGTTGTAGTTGGCGATATCCCGGCTGCCGTCTGTACCGCGCGTCTCGCGATAATCGTAAGTGCCGTCGCTATGAAAGCGCTCGATCAGCGTGATGCTGCCGCTGGCATTATTGGCCTGATGGGTCGACGTATAGGTCTGGCCGGTAATGTTGTAGGCGTAGTTGTCGGTCGAGTGGTCGGCGTTGACGACATTCTGTTTGACGAGCACGCCGGCACTATAGGTCTTCATGACAGCGCTGCCGTCGCTATAGGCGGTATAGTCGGTCAGCATATTGCCGGTCGACGTGTCATAGGTGGTCGTCTCAGTCCAGCCGAGATGGCTTGCCTGCACGTAGCTGGACTTGATGCCGTTGCTGTAGAGCGTGGTCAGCACGTCACCATTGGTCTGCTTGACCACCTGCTGTGTCGCATAGCCCGTCGTGGTGTTATAGGTGATGGTGGTGTTGGTGCCGTCGCTGGCGGTTTGAACGTCGGTCGTCATTTTGCCGGCGCTGTTGTAGTTGGCGATATCCCGGCTGCCGTCTGTACCGCGTGTCTCGCGATAATCGTAAGTGCCGTTGCTATGGAAGCGCTCGATCAGCGTGATACTGCCGCTGGCATTATTGGCCTGGTGGGTCGAGGTATAGGTCTGGCCGGTGATGTTGTAGGCGTAGTTGTCGGTCGAGTGGTCGGCGTTGACAACGTTCTGCTTGACGAGCACGCCGGCACTATAGGTCTTCATGACAGCACTGCCGTCGCTATAGGCGGTATAGTCGGTCAGCATCTTGCCGGACGTGTCATAGGTGCTGGTTTCTGTCCAGCCGAGATGGCTCGCCTGCACGTAGCTCGACTTGATGCCGCTCGTGTAGACCGTGGTCAGAACGTCGCCATTGGTAGCTTTGACCACCTCGCGCGTCGCATAGCCGGTCGTGGTGTCATAGGTGATGGTGGTGTTGGTGCCGTCGCTGGCGGTTTGGACGTCGGTCGTCATCTTGCCGGCGCTGTTGTAGTTGGCGATGTCCCGGCTGCCATCAGTGCCGCGCGCCTCGCGGTAATCATAGGTGCCGTCGGCATGGAAGCGTTCGATCAGCGTAATACTGCCGCTGGCATTATTGGCCTGGTGGGTCGAGGTATAGGTCTGGCCGGTGATGTTGTAGGCGTAGTTGTCGGTCGAGTGGTCGGCGTTGACGACATTCTGTTTGACGAGCACGCCGGCACTATAGGTCTTCATGACAGCACTGCCGTCGCTATAGGCGGTATAGTCGGTCAGGATCTTGCCGGTCGCGGTGTCGTAGGCGGTTGTCTCGGTCCAGCCGAGATGATTCGCCTGCACATAGCTTGATTTGATGCCATTCGTGTAGACCGTGGTCAGCACGTCGCCATTGGTTGCCTTGACCACCTGGCGCGTCGCATAGCCGGTCGTGGTGTCATAGGTGATGGTGGTGTTGGTGCCATCGCTGGCGAGCTTGACGTCGGTCGTCATCTTGCCGGCGCTGTTGTAGTTGGCGATATCCCGGCTGCCGTCGGTGCCGCGTGTCTCGCGGTAATCGTAGGTGCTGTCGGCATGGAAGCGCTCGATCAGCGTGATACTGCCGCTGGCATTATTGGTCTGGTGAGTCGATGTATAGGTCTGGCCGGTGATGTTGTAGGCGTAGTTGTCACTTGAGCCGTCGGCATTACGCACATTCTGTTTGACAAGCACGCCGGCGCTATAGGTCTTCATGACAGCGCTGCCATCGCTGTAGGCGGTATAGTCGGTCAGCATCTTGCCGGTCGAGGTGTCGTAGGTGCTCGTCTCGGTCCAGCCGAGATGGCTCGCCTGCACATAGGTCGACTTGATGCCGCTCGTGTAGACCGTGGTCAGCACATCGCCGTCGGTCTCCTTGACCACCTGGCGCGTCGGGTTGCCCGTCGTGGTGTCGTAGTAGATGGTGGTGTTGGTGCCGTCGCTGGCGATCTGGACATCGGTCACCATCTTGCCGGCGCTGTTGTAGCAGGCGACATCCCGGCTGCCGTCGGTGCTGCGCACGTCTCGGTAATCATAGGTGCCGTCGGCATGGAAGCGCTCGATCAGCGTAATGTTGCCCTTGGCGTCAGTGGTCTGGTGTGTCGACGTATAGGCTTGGCCTGTAATGTTGTAGGCATAGTTGTCGGTCGTGCCGTCGGTGTGATAGACGGCCTTGCTCATGATCACGCCGTTGTTCAGGCCGTATTCGGTGTTAAGGGTCAGATTGCCCGCAGCATCGAAATTCTGCACTTTGGTCCAGGTGCTCTGGCCATAGGTCACGGAGAAATCATAGCCGCCGGAAATCTTGCCGAGCAGACTGCCGTAGTGCGCGACGAGGTACTTCATCGTCTCCACAGAGGAAACGGCGAGGGTATGAGTGTCGGAGAGCGTGACGGACTGTAGCCCGGACGCGTCGTTCAGATCGGTCATCTGCGCAACGAATTCTGCCGATGTCATCGTCAGGTTCGACGAAACCGTTTCGGTTTCTTCCTGCACGGCGCCGGTGGCGCCGAATTCCACGACGAGCGGATGGTCGCTCAACGGGATCTTGAAGGAGCTGACATTCGTATAGACGGCGATCGGCGTCAGACTGGACAGCGGATCGTAGACATAGACAACCGGCTCGACATGGTCGAGGGTCACGGTGACGTTGACGGTCGGGTTGGTGATGTCGGTGTCGGTGACATCGTTCCAGACCTGCTTGTCGGCCCAGACGACGAGGTCTTCCACCCCGCCCGACTTTGCCAGCAGCATCGAATGCGTCTGCGAAGGAGTGCCGCTCAGCGAATAGTTGAAGGTCGCGGCTGTCGACGTGCCGCTATCCCCGGAGGACAGGATCGTGGTCAGATTGTGAAGCGCGATGGCGGCGAGTTTGGGCGTGCCATCGGCATTGAAAAGGCCGAAATGGGCTTCGCTCTCGCCACGTGTCGCGGCCGCCGAAGGCGTGTCGAACAGCTCGTAGAGATAGGTCGACACCGACCCGTCTTCATAAGCGTCCAAAAGATTTGTGAGGATGAGTTTTGCCTGCGCCGTCTCGCTGGCGCCGACACCTGCCCAGCTTTCGAGCGTCGTGGAGCCGGTTTCGGTGATGACGAGAGGATCGCCCGAAGACGCGTTCTCCGCCAGGCCGATCGTATATTCCATCTGCGGATCGGCGGAGCCGCCGGCCACCGTATAGACGTGGGCGTTGGCATAGTCGGAATAGGCTCCGAGATCGCCGACGGTCGAGTAAGCCGAAGAACTGTTGTCACCAACCGACAGGTTGATAACACCAATGTGGCTCAACACCGGATCGGCCTTGATCGCCTGATAGAGATCCTTCTGAAACTCCGCACCGGCTGCCGCACCGGTGAGGCCTTTATAGCTCAGGCTGTCATCGAGATTGACTTCGTTGAGCCCTTCGATGGAGACGACAGAGCCCGGATGCTCCGCCACGAAAGCCTTCAGGTCGGCAATATATTGCGTCAGCGCCGCCGTACCGCCTATGGCAGTGGTCGATCTGACACGAAAGTCAAATGTGATCCCCGCGTCTGCCATGGCGTCAAGGACCGGGGAGGCCTGGCCGTAGGTCGAATATGCATCTCTTACCTTGGAGATGCCGATATATTTTAGCGATTCGATAATAAGACTGGAATTGTCGTAAGCGTCGAGATAGTCACCACCGTGTGTATTGACGCCAAGCGAAGAAAGAAAATCGGACGCAGTCGAGTTACTATTTGACATATAGACGGTTCCGGTTTGTTTGACTGGTGTGAAGCTTAAATGCGAGAAAGCAAAAACCATTTACGAGAACGGTTCAAATTTTATGGACTTTCACTTTAGTCCATGCGCTTTCTAATCATGCCCGCTGCTGTCTTTGTGACGGTGCAGCGACGCCCTTATGCCAATGGCAGTTGTGTCGAACATTGACGAAGATCAAAAACCGGATTTCTAAGCCTAGGTGTAGTTAACCAAGTTTGCTGCGTGAAAAAATGACTGTCCCAACTTGCGTCAGACTGAAGCAGTTACGCTTTGTGGGTTCTGAGATGCCGGTCTAGAGCGTGCCGCATCTATTCGCAGCCATTCTGCCGGGACGACTCTCGTCAGGGCCAAGGCGATGGCCGAACGGCGGTATGAGAGATGTACCCTCGAAGCCGTCGCCGCAGGAACTGGCGGAAAGATGCCCGGCCAACTGGACGCACCGCTTCGCTATGGCGAAGCTGGGAAAGCGGCCTGAGATTCAAGAGCCTGGCAAAGTTGCCTTGCAAATTTGCGGCAGCGTTGGCTGAAGCGGACCGCCTGTTGGGCCGGCCGGCTTGGCCGTGCGTTCAGGAGAGGATGGTCGGCTCGGGCAGTGCGGTATCCGACATCGGGGACGGTGCCGCGCCTGCCTGCTTCTCGGCCTTGACCTCGTTCGCTGCCTTGTAAAGGTAGTAGCTGCGGATCGCAGCAGTCACCAGCGACGTCGTCAATGCGGCAATGCCTGTACCGGCGAAGCCGAACAGCCAGATCATGACGATGGCATTGACGATCGAAAACACCACGCTTGTCAGATTGATCATGGCATAGTGGTTGTCGCGCCTCAGACTCGTCAGTCCGATGTTGAGCAAGTCGGAACAGCTGCGGGCGACAGCCGCCAGCAGCATGAGGATGAAGAGTCCCCGATGCTCCCGAAGCTGCGACATCGACATGAAATGGATCAGGATCTCGGCTGAGATATAGACGCCGACAGACATGACGGTGGCGATGATGGTGGTCTTGACGAACTGGGCGCGCAGAACGTGCCGCCAGTCGGCATAGGTGCCGTTCAGATAGGCTTTGACCAGCACCGGCAGCGCCAGTTGCACCACGGCGGTCTGTGTCAGCGTCTGGAGTGCGTTGGTGAGCGACCAGAAGAATGTGTAGATGCCGGTCAGTGTCAGGCCGAGCATGAAATTGACGATATAGCGGTCGGCATACATGAGCCCGACAATGCTGAGATCGCTGATATAGATCAGCCACGACTTGCTGAGCTTTTCTTTGAGCCAATCGTACTGGACCGGCTCCCTGGCCGTTTGCGCCAGCGGCCAGCCGCGGAGGAAATAGAAAAGCGCAGCTATGGCGACGACATAGCTGGAAATCCAGGCGAGGAAGATGGCGTCGATCGTTCGAAAGGCGGGGAAGACCAGGCCGAGCACGATGACGAACGGAACCCAGAGAGCGGAGCGGATGAAAACCAGGACATTGGCTTGAAACGCCATTTCCTGGCTGACCAGGGGCAGGTGGATGTCGAGCGCATAGGTTTCGAGCCAGACGATGGCGAGCACGAGCAACAGGATTCCGGTGATCGTATGGCCGGTTGCCAGCGCGCCGGCACCCAAGACCAGACTGGCGAGAAACAGCGAGATCGTGGTGACGAAAAGGCGGCTCTTGACGCGCGCGGCGGCAAAGGCGTGATCCTTGCCAACGATCTCGCGGGAGGTGAAGTAGTTCAGTCCCCAGCCGACCAGTGCAGGCACGATGCCAACCACGCCCAGAGCCAGTCCGTAAAGGCCGGTGGCGTCCAAACCGATATATTTGATGATGTAGAAGGACAGGACGAAGCGGAAGCCCAGCGTTGCTGCTCTCAGCATGAGATTGGTCAGGCTGGCGAGGCTTTTTTTCAGCATGCGAATTTCCTTCATATCGTCCTTAGACTGGCGGTGCGCCATGCCTATCTGACAGTGTCAGCGGGTGGCAAGAGCTTCCGCCTCGCGTGGTTCGGTCAAATGCCGCACCAGTTCAACGATCGCCAAGGCGCTTTGCCGCCAGGAAAACGCCTTGATTCGATCATGCGCCCGGCTGCGCAGGGTTTCGAAATCCGCACTCCGGTCGATCACCTTGCGCATCGCCTCCGTGATCGTCGCCGGCACCAGGGGATCAAAATAGAGCACGGCATCTCGGCAGACCTCACGCACGGAAGGTATGTCCGAAGCGATGACCGGCGCTCCGGCATTCATTGCCTCGAGCGGCGGAATTCCGAATCCCTCATACAGACTCGGAAAAACAAGGGCAGCGGTACTACGGAAAAGCGCCTGGTTTTCGGCATCCGACAGCCGTCCTGCGAAAATGACGCTCTCCGGCAGCGCCCCGAACTGTGTCGCCGCAAACGATCGCGCCAGGCCGCCGACAATGACAAAGGCGATATCCGTTCGGCCAAGCGCGAGAAAAGCCTCGATGGCGCGGCCCAGATTCTTGTTTGGCGCCGGCGAACCGATGAACAGAAGGAAAGGGCGCCCGACAAGCGACAGCCGATTGAGGACGGAAATGTCGGCCTCCGGCGCAGTCTCGGCAGCCACTGCATTCGGCACGATCGCAATATCGCCGGCAGGTACGTGGAGGACTTCTGAGAGTTCGCTGCGCGAGAATTCCGATACAGTCGCCAGCCGCGATCGCCTTGCCAGGGCGCGTCCCAGTGTCTGGTGAAGCGCGCGATAGGTCATCGAGAAATATTCTGGATGGCGATAAACGAGCGCGTCATGGATGACGGTCACCTGGCGCGGCTGCAGAACCGGGCCGGAATTGCAGAAATTGATCAAGACGCCATCGCGGCTGGCGCGCCAAAGGTCCCATTGCTCCCAAAGATGACCACCCGTCGAGCCGGTATTCGCAAACGGCAGGTGACGTAGAAAAGAGGGACACTCCACACTCTTGGGTGCCAGGACCTTCCACTGGAGAAGAGGATCGATTTTCGCCAGAGCATCGATCTCGCGCAGAATCATTCCCCCAAAGCGTTCGACGCCGGTAACGGGTCGTCCGAGAAAACGCCCGTTGACGTAGATTGGCGGTGCCGCTCTAGTCATGAAGTTCCACACTGCGTTCGATCGCCAAGGCCGGCGGTTGAATGCGGTTCGAAAGCCTGTTGAAGAAGGCGCGTCCCGGCTTTTCTATCCATTCATAGGTTACGGAAGCGATCGCAACGACCGTCGCCAGATAAGCGAGGGCGAGCAGATCGGTGGCGCCCGGAAATCCGAAATGGATCAATGGTTCAATGTCTCCTTGGATGGTCAGCGGAATGCCAAGTTTCGCTTGCAGCAGCCTGATCATCAGGAAAAGCGGGGCGAAGATAAGGAAATGCAGAAGATAGATGGAGTAGGAAAGACGCCCTAGAAAAACAAGCGGTCTCGTCTTGAGCCATCCGGAAACATTTCCGGTCTGGAAAGCGAAGACGATGACAACAACCGAGAAGGCGACGATGGAAATCGCTGTCTGGCTGGGATGGATATGAAAGGTGATCACCATCAACGCCGCCACTGCGATTTCCACCACCGTCGGTATGCGGACATCCTTCGCCCGCAGCCATCGGAACAATCGATAGGTCAGAACGCCCGCAGAAAAACCGACAAGGCATTGAACGAGGCCAAGACCGGACGTCTTTGTGATCCCGAACGGGAAACTCTCGAGGCATATGAGGGTCAGGCCGGACGCGAAAAGCACGATGGTCGCCGCATGCAAGCGATATTTGCCAAGCATGAACACGACTGCGAAGACGACATATGTATAATATTCGACGCTGATCGACCAGCTCGGCGCGTTCCAGGTCGGGTCGACGAACGGCACGACCGCCTGAAGCAACAGAATGTTGGCGACGAGAGACCCAATGTCATTGGTACCGGAGAACGCCGCCTCACTGCTTTGGAAGCCGTGGTGAACTGCTATTGCCTTCAGGCATTCGAGAGCGACGAAAAGCGAAAGAACGAAAATATGCAGCGGATAGAGGCGGCCGAAGCGACGCAGGAGAAACCGGCCGGCGCCCACAGCATCCGGCACTCTGTCGTAATAAGCGTGGGTGATAACGAAGCCGCTTAGAACAAAGAAGAAGGGAACTGCGAGATCCGCATTGCGAATCACCGAGATGCTGTACAGAAGCCCCGTCGCTTTGAAGTGGTACAGAGCGACGGCGATTGCTGCGAGCCCGCGCCAGGAGTCCAGCGCTTCGAACCGTTCTGCCTTTTTATCCATCAACAATCTCCGGGGCCGGGATTATCCACATATGGCGATAATCCCATTGACGAAAGCCGGATAATTCAGTTTGTTGCGTTGCACAATAATCATATTGTTAACAATTGGATCAGAGGAAAGCAATATAGCGATTGACGATCATTGCCGCGGTGAGCCACACCATGCGTCGAATCCGAATACGAGAAAGTCGATGAGCGCGGAAACCACATTTGAGAAGATAAGGGCTGATCTTCAGCGTCACGCCGACAGAGAGCGGCGGTCGGTGACGGTCCCTTTTGCATTGAGGATGTTCCTGCTAACCCCGGGCTTCCAGTTCGTATTTTCCTTCAGGGTGATGCAGGCCGTCAGGAAGGTTCCGATCGTCGGACGGCTCTTGCGCCGCGTCGTATGGTGGGCGAACGGTCGGATGTTCAGTTCCGAAATAGCGATCGTCACCGAAATTGCCGGTGGCCTCTACGTGCCGCATCCCTACGGCATCGTTGTCGGTAGCGCGACGATCGGCCACGGCGTGACCATTCTTCAGAATGTCACGATCGGCAAGCGCGGCGACGAGGAGAGCGATCCGCTGATCGAGGATGGTGTCGAACTGTTTGCCGGGGCGGTGGTGGTCGGCCCTGTCAGGCTTGGACGAAACGCCAAGATCGGCGCCAATTCGGTCGTCATCAGCGATGTACCGGAAGGCGCGACGGCAGTCGGTATCCCCGCTCGTATCGTCATGCCGAAGGAAAAGCCCCATGCCGTCAAAACGGCCTGATTTCCTGACATGAGGACGTAATGCGGATAGCGCTCTGCAACGCCATCTACGCGACGCCCGCTTACCCCAGAATCGTTGGCGGGGCGGAGATCTTCGTGCGGCAGTTCGCAGAAGCGCTCGCCGAGCAGGGCAATGAGGTGATCGCCATCCGTTTTTCGCCGAGCGGCGTCTACGAAACGGAGACCGTCAACGGCGTCACGGTGCATTTCGTGCCGGTCAGAAATCTCTTCCCGCCCTTCGAGGACAAGCGCAATGCGCTGCAGCGTACAGCCTGGCATGCGATCGACGATCGAGCTCCTGCCCATCCGCTTGTCGCCCGCATCTTGTCCGAATTCCGGCCGGACGTCCTGCATTCCAATACCTTGAACGGCTTGACGACGGGGGTCTGGAGCGCTGCCCGACATCTCGGGATCCCGATTCTCCACACGCTGCACGATTATTACCTCATCTGTCCGCGATGCTCCCGCTACAAGGGGGGGCATTCCTGCGAGACGACCTGCCGCTCTTGCAGCCTGCTGACGCCTGCCCGCCGTCGCCGCGCCGCCCTGGTTGATGGTGTCGTCGGTGTCAGTCGTCGCACGCTGGAGCTTCATACCGAGCACGGCGTATTCTCGGACGCGCGGTTCAAGCACGTGATCAGCAATGTCGCCAATCCGGCAATTACATTTTCGCCACAGCCGCTGCGCGAGGGACCGCTGACCATCGGCTATCTCGGGCGATTCTCGGAGGAGAAAGGGGTGCGGCTTCTGGCGCAGGCGGCCAGCCTCCTGGCGCCGGGCACGGTGCGTTTGCGATTGGCCGGCAATGTCTCCGCTGAGGAGAGGGCTCATATCCTGTCGCTGGCGCCTGATGTCGACATCGAATTCGTCGGCTTCGTCAGCCCCAATGCGTTCTATCCGACAGTCGAGGTCGTCGCCGTGCCTTCGCTCTGGGAGGAACCGAGCCCGCTTGCCCTCATCGATGCGCTGGCGGCCGGGCGACCGGTCATTGCCACGCCCTATGGCGGCTTGCCGGAAGTGGTCTCGGATGGGCTCACGGGCTGGATTGTCGCCGCCAATGCCGAGAAACTGGCCGGGGCGATGCAGGCGCTGCTCGACCATCCCGAAAAAATAGATCAAGCCCATCACGCACTCGTGCAAAGTTTTCACAGACGGACGCTGTCGGACATCATTGACGACTACCGGTCGGTTTATTTATCATTGCTTAACCAAAAGAATGGTGGCTGATTGCTGCTGTTGTCATAATCGCGACCTATCTTTTCGAGCAACGGAGTAGGACTGTGGCGATAATCGAAGGCAATGCGGACCGATATCTGAATGGCCAGTATTTCGAGGAGAACCCGGACTGGCACGAGGACGACGCCGAGTGGAAGGCCGGACATATCGAAGCGATGTTGAGGAAAGCCGGTATCCGAATCCGCAGCGTCTGCGAAGTGGGGTGCGGTACGGGCAAAATCGACGAACTGCTGGCTGCGACGCATCCGGATTGGCAGGTCTCAGGCTACGAAATTGCTCCTCAGGCCTACCAACGCTGCCTTTCACGTGTCGGCGAAAATCTGCAATTCGAGAATGGCAGTCCGTTCGACGGCGCGCGCCGCTTCGACCTCACCATGGCAATCGACGTGATAGAGCATGTCGAAAATCCGTTCGCCTTCATCCGCAGCATGGCGAACATCTCCGAATGGCAGCTGTTTCACATTCCTCTGGATATGAACGCGCTGGCCACCACGCGCGGCTGGGTGATCATGGATGCGCGCCGTAAGATCGGCCATCTGCATTACTTCACCCGCGATACCGCGCTGGCGCTGCTGGAAGAATGCGGATTGACCATCGTCGACAGCTTCTACACGCCCTGGGCGATCGACCAGTCGCACAAGAGCTGGAAGAAACGACTTGCCGCCATGCCGCGGCGCGTCGCCTTCGGCCTTGCACCTGATATCACGGTGCGCGCCGTGGGAGGCTGGTCGCTGATGGTGCTGGCGCGCTCTGCGGTGAATTGAACACGCAGCGCCAAGCAGACCTTCGTCGGCACGCCGGTGATTCATCCGCTTAGCGTTCGCTGTTTTGTCGCTGGTTCTTTCCGGAAACCCATGGAATACTTTTCCGGAACCTGCTTGGACCTTGCTACGCGCATAACCGAGATGCTTTCACCATCGCGCGTCGACCATTCGCGACGCGTAGCGCTTCATTCCGCAGGCGAGCGCGCCGATACCGGCTCCCCGATGCGCGACAGCCAGGCGCCGATAGGCTTTTCGACCACATAGTGGGTGGCGACCGCGCCGGCGATCGAGGCGATAATTGAAAGGCCGTAAACCAGTGGCAGGGGCAGACCTGCCTTTACGCCGACAACGGCGACGATCTTGGTTGCGAATGGATGAGTCAGATAGAGTGCATAAGAGGCGTTGCCGCCGATGGCGAGCAGCCGCATCACGCGATTCCTGATATTGGCGGCTGGAGTGAGCGTGACCGCGCCGGCGATCAATATCGCCGGTAGGCCGCCGGTGATCAGCCGCGGCAGGTAGTCGTAAGCATTGGTCTGAAAAAAGACGACCGCCAGCAGCAGGCCGGCGACAACCGAGGCTGAGGTCAGCGGCAGAGACATGCGCCGGCCGCTGAGGTGAACCGCAGCAAGCGCTATGCCAAGCAGGAACTCGCCGATCATCGAGCCGCCCCAGAACTTCAGCAGCCAGATCCTGTCCGGTGCCAGACCGGCGATGATCATCAGCACCACGAAAGAGCCCGTGAGCGCCGCGATCCCGATGCGTTTGGGCGCCAGGAGCGCCAGCGCGAAAGCGACGTAGAAGAACATCTCGTAGTTCAACGTCCAGCCGAGCGAGAGCAGGGGAAATGGAAATAGTTCCGGATCGTGAACGCGCAGCCATGGAATGAAGGCGTAGGATGCGGCAATATGTCCAACATCGAGAGCATTGTTTTTGACGAGGTTACCGGCAAACACGATCGAGACCAGGGTCAACGTCGTGCAGATCCAGTAGAGCGGCACGATGCGGATCAACCGCCGTCTGAGAAATCCGAGCGCAGCCCCTGGCTCGCCGAAGCGGTCATGCATCATATAATACATGATGAAACCACTGATGATGAAGAAGATATCGACGCCGAGGCCCCAATCGAAAGGCGAAGGAACCTCGAAGGTCCGTCCGATTCGCGCTGCAACCTCGCTGACCGCTACTCCGGCGTGGATGACGACGACGAGAGTGGCTGCAAAGAAGCGAAGTATCTGGACGTTGATCAGATATTTTCCGTGCATGTCGTTCCAAGAGTAGGTTGCAAACGCTCGCCGTTGAGCTGTTTTGCAGTGCGGTAGATTCGCAGGTTAGCCGCTTGCGGCGACATTGTCATCCCCATGTGACAGCAAGATGATTGCGTCATCCACACCGCCGTGCGTCCGCGACATCGTCTCTGACGGTCTTCTCACGAAAGCAATTTGACGATGATTATCTTTTGTCCATGGCTCGGTATTCGAACCAGCCCGACGATATCGACGACCGGTTGACGAAGCCTGTGCCGCGCCACAAGGGCGCGAATGGCGGCTGTTCAGATTTGCTTTTCCGGTGGAAGCCCGCCCGCCGACGCAAAATGCGGGCCGGGCATGCGGAGAAGACGTTGCCGTGACATGCGGGTTGAAATTCCGTGCGGAAAGGTTAGGGTCGCCATTGTGCACTGCAGGAGAAATGCCAATGAATGCTGTGGAGCAACAAAAAGCACTGGACGTTGGACGACTCGACTGCGAGGCCGAAACGATGGAAATAGGAAACCAAATGACGTTCTGGGACCTCGTGAAGACGGATTTACAGGCAAGCACGGGGTTTTCGAGCCGAGTGAGGGCGTTTTCAGCTTTCATCTTCAATCCTGGCTTTTCCACTGTTTTCCTGCATCGGTTGGCCGTAAAGCTGAAAACCGGCCCTTTCAGAAGGCTTGGGATCGTTATCTGGAGATGGAATGTCAGCCGCAGCGGTTGCCACATTCATCTCGACAGCAAGCTGGGGCCTGGCCTGATGCTTCCACACCCCGTCGGCATTGTGATCGGCGCCGGAGCCGAAATAGGAGCCAATGCGACGATCTTCCAGACAGTCACTGTGGGCAAAACCGGCAAATCGGAAACCTATCCCGTGATCGGCGACGATGTCACAATCTATCCGAATGCCGTGATCATTGGACCGATCCGTGTTGGAAACAGGGCTGTCATCGGTGCTGCTTCGGTCGTCGTGAAAGACGTTCCTGATGATGCGATCGTCGCCGGCAATCCGGCGCGTGTCCTGCGCATCGCGGCAGACGCCCAGTAGGGCTTAAACGCTTGATTTCAAGGCGGGTAACAAGCAGACATGCCCGCCAATAGGCGCACCGCGATGACAATGAATACTTTGGAGCGGCAAAGACGCGCGCCTGATCTGGGCTACCTCCAATTCGATCGCAGAGGCTTTGCCGACCCTACCCAAAAGTTTCCTTGCACAAACTCGATCGCTGAAGCGACGCAAATCACGATCGCGACGAGGACGATCGACCTTAGAGAGACGTTGTAGTCATAAGCGGTTTCTGGGCCAACCATTGGGTGACAATCCTGTTGGAAAATTCGTTAGCCGAAGTCTGTTGCGAGTATTGCATGCCGGGACTAACCGGCACTTGAACACGCCGTTCATTTCGCATTCACGAGCAGGCCACATGACCGCAGTGTTGCGTCACCGTGCCTGTCGACGGCTACAGAGACACAGCGAAACTGGTCGCATGGATCAGAAGTAGCCATGCACCGGTGGAGAATGTGAAGGCGGTGAGCCAGCCTTTTGCGCGTTCGGACATGATGAACCCCTCGTGGAACAGGGGCTATATTGGCACGCGCCGCTAAACATCACGTTCGGAAATAGGTTAAAATTTTAGCAGTCGTATCGTCTAATTACTTCGGCGGAGCAGCGCCTCACTCCGCCGGGCTCGGCGAGCCCCCGGAGCCGGAACCAAGTCCATCCGGGCGCCAAATCCTCTGCGGAGCCGCTGCCCTGCGGCGTTTTACGGTCCTGAAGACCTCGCTGACTGCATAGCCATAGACCAGCGTCGCATAGGACGGCCCATAGCACTGCACCGTTATCGAATAGATGTTCCACAGAAAAATCAGGAGCAGCTTGGTCTTGTCCTCAGTCCAGCTCAATGACTTGAACTGAAGCAGGAAGAATATAAGAACCGGGTACCCCATCATGACTGCGGTCGACAAATAGAAATTGTCGAGCGGTATATAATATTGTGCCAATGGCCCGTAAAACGCCATCGGATACGCGTAACATCCAATGCCGCACCCAACGAACAACCCGATTGGAAAATGATCGTTCAAGAAAATGAACGGTCCCTGCCAGGTGTTGTTGATGCGGTCCGCGAGACTCATCAAGTTTTGACTATAAGATGCTAAATCCACACCGCCCAGCAAGAGCATCAGCAAGGGTGGAACGGCGAGCGCCAGATAAGACAGCTTGGCAAGCGTTTTGATCAGCCGAGTCTCGGATCGGACTGGGAAGAAGGTTGTGTAGGAATAGTAAGCAAAATATACGAAAGCGAGCCCGATAGCCGTTTTGCTGGTTGTTGCATTCAAGGCGAAATAGACAAGTGGCCAGCACATGATATTGAAAATCTTGCCGTAATAAGGCGAGACCAGGACAAAGGTAAATAGCGTCATAAACCCGGCCATGGTACTGTCGCCGGCAAAGCCGCCATAGCGGATAGCGCCCCCCGTCCACCAAATCTTGGTCGTCGTACGTACGGAGTCGCCGATAGACAGGAACGATTGGCCATACCAGGGATATTGGACATAGGGATTAATTGCCGTCCCGATCGCCGAGAACAAAAATACCAGCAAAAGTATCGTCCGCACCCAGCGCTGCTCGGTAATGCTCCGCCCGTAGAAGCACATGCCGACAAACATCGGAATAAACATCTTCATGGACGAAAAGAATGCCAATAGATTATCGTTCATGAAGAAAACGCTGACAATCATTGACCATACGAACGCCAGCGTGAAGAAGATTCCGTTGAAGTTCTTGTCTTTGAAAAACTGCATGTAGATGAATATTCCAAGCGACACAAACGCCATCATGTCCGGAATAAACCAGATAAAGTCTGCATGCATGAGATGAAACACATAGCGGGCACTGCCTGTGAAACCATCCCGCAAGCAAAACAAAATAAACGTTATTACAGAGTACTTATAAAGGAGATCGCGGTCGTCCGCTCGCTTGTCCACCGTGAAGGACCGGGCTCCCATTTCGTCGACGGCTTGGTGCATTTCATGCTCTCATATGGCTGGACGATCGACGCCGCGATGGACAATTAACGATAGCAGCCAGCGGGCGTTATTCGAAGACGCCGGGACATTCTGCTGCTGTCGAACGCACGGTCCCTTACTTTTCTCGATGCTGGAGAAGGAGCCGATGGGACGGTTCCGATCGCGACGCGCATGTGCAGCTTCCCTTCAACATCCTGGGAATGAAAGCCTCTCCAAGGCGCATGGAGCTGCTCACGCTTCCTTGACGCGGTCCATGTCTGGCACGAATGCAGGACCCATCATGATTTCCGTGTAGATATCATCAATCTGCTGCACCATGCGATCCGAGGTGAAGGTTGATATGAATCGATGATAACCTTCGACGCCGACCTTGCGTAGCTCTTCCCTATTAAGCTCTTTCAACTTATTTTGCAATGCAGCAGGGTCATCGGCTGGCACGACATAGCCGTACTGTCCATCCGCGAGAATTTCCTTGAGACCTCCGACCGACGACGCGAGAACGGGTATGGAGAGCCGCATTGCCTCGACCGCGACGAGCCCGAAACCTTCCCACCGCGACGGCACGACGAGAATGTCACAGCTCCGCATCTGTGCCGCGACGCCGTCGCGATCCAGCCAGCCGAGCCTCTCCACGCAACTGGGAAGCGGGTTGGGCATGGCAAGTTCACCCAGGGCGAAATCGCCGACCAGCCTTACGGAGACTTTGTCCTCGATGCCCGTTACCGCTTTGAGGAGGACGTCGACACCCTTCTGATGGTCGAAGCGGCCGGCGAACAGGACACGGATTCGGTCGTCTTCCCAGACTGCGGGCTTTACGCTGGGCACGTTTCTGTCGATGCCATTCGGGATGAGCCGGAGCTTTGTCGGCGGAAGCCCGAGCTCGATCGCGCGCGCATAGTCATGATTGGAGATTACGACGATCCGATCCGGAAACCGGGCGAGCCAACGCTCGATCCTTGCCGCCATCGACCGGATATAGGGCGTGTGGGTCATGTCGACCGACCAGCCATGCGGGCAAAAAACGATGCTGGATCGGTTAGGGTTGCGCAGTATCCGCACCAATGCGCCGGCGATGGAGGAATGCGCATGCACGATATCGGGTTTGTAACTGGCTAGCTCGCGCAGATATCGCTGCGCCAGGAAAAACGAACCGGCAATCCGCGATGGGCGAGAGAAGGTGACAATGCGAGGTCCTGCGGCGAAAATATTCTTTTCGACGAAACCGAGCTGATTTTTCGGTACAAGAAGTGTGACATTTTCACGGCCGTATTTCTCGACCTGATGCGGAATGAGTTCGGAAAGATACGATCCAGTCCCGCCCACCACACTTTCGCATACGTGAAGTATCTTCACATGGACCAACCGCTTACGGACCTCCGACTTGACAATTTATAGTTTTCCGCTTGGGCTTTACGCCGGTTCCCCTATCACCAGTTCTATATGCGGCCAAGAAAAATATCTTAACGTTGCATAACATGTGCGTGTTGCTTTTTCGTGGGCATGTCGGCTTCGGTTCGTATACGAAAAAGCATCCATCACAGATGTCTCCTCTCTGCTTTGCCCATCACGACCTGCAATTCACAATCTTTTGGATTCCTGGCGATTTCATGAGCGGCAGAGTATAGCGCTTTCTAAACAGCAGGAGGCTTCTTATGTGTGTTCGGCCGGCGAACGTCAACGGACCTGCCGAGCTGGAACGCTGGTGGTCGTGAACGAGCTGTGCCCCAGGATAGCAGATCACGCGCTTGCCTGCACGCCAGACGCGAGCGCAAAGATCGACATCTTCCATGTAGAGGAAATAGCTTTCGTCCATGCCGTCGAGTTTTTCATAGAGGTCGCGGCGTATGACGAAGCCGGTTCCCATGACCCAGTCGGCATCGAAGGGATGTTCGCCGATCCAGGCGTCACGCATCAGGTGGCGGTCGATTCGGCGCTGCATCATTTGCCCGGCCTGCTTCACCCGGCGTGCGAACACATCCATGAGCGAATAGAAGCGCCGTGCGGAATACTGCCTGCTACCATCAGGGTTTATCAGATCGAGGCCGACAATCCCCACATCCTCATTGGCCTCCATGTGGTTCAGTACGGTCGAAACGCTGTCGAATTCGAAATAGGTGTCGGGATTAAGGACGAGGAGGTAGCGGCCCGTGGCGTTGCGGAAGCCGACGTTCACACCGGCGCCGAAACCGCCATTGTGGGAGGCCGCGACAAAGACGACCTCCGGCGGAACCCCTTTTTGGATCCGCTCGAGCGAGCCGTCCTGAGAGTAATTGTCTACAACCAGGATTTGGTCGGGCCGGGCGACACCCGCGGCGACGATTGAATTGACGCAACGTATCGTGAGGTCAGAGGTTCGATAGTTGACCACAATCACATTCAAATTTGAAGTGTCACCCATGCTTCGCCTCAGTTTCCTTGGCTTACCAAACTTATAACGTCTTTTGAGCTGTCTGATCAACTCAACACTACGAAAGGAATAGTTTTTTGAATCTAAAGTAAATTCGTCGCCGTTGCTGTTGTGCGGTGTCATCGGTCCAGTCCCCTGAGCAATGCTCCAGCCACCTGCTTCGGGTCGAAGGCGTGGCGAATGTTGTTGGCGGTCTCCGGGGCAAGCCGCGCCCCGGAACGTATGACCTCGCGCAGCTGCTCGGCCCATATATCGGCGTCAAGCGGCTGGTCGACATAGACAGCCTCGCCCAAGGTCACTTCCGGCAAAGACGTAACGGCGCTGACAACGGTCGGCACACCGAGCCCCATCGCTTCCGCCGCAGGCATGCCGAAGCCCTCGTAGATGGACGGGAGCGCGAATACCCGCGCGTTGCGGTAAAGCGCGCCCAGCTCAGCGTCGGAGACGATCCCGGTCAGCTTGATACGGGATGCCGATCGGGCACTGGCGTTTTCGGCGATCATCCGGTGCTTCTCATCGGATTCCTTGCCGGCAAGATAGAGATGCAGGTCCGGCTCGCTCTCGGCAATCCGGTCGAAGGCCTTGATCAGCGTCGACAGGTTCTTCTGCGGGAAGGGGTGGCTGACGGTGAGAATATACGGCTTTTTTACCAGTTCCGTCACCGCATCGCCGGCCGGAGTCCCATCCTCAAATCTGCCCCACTCGATCGCGTTGTAAATAACCTTGCATTTCGCCGCCGCTTCCTTGCCAAAATACTGCTCGACGAAATTCTTCTCGGATGTCGAGATCAGGAAAACGACATCGGCGCTCCGGAACATGCGCGGCAGATAGAAGTCCAGCCAGGCACGCCGTTTCTGGGTGTGGAAATGCGGCAATACCTTGTATTGGACGTCATGCAGGAGCACGGCGCAACGCGTTTTCCTCAAGCGTGGCGGCAGGAAATAGTTCGGATAAAGCGCCCAACCCTGCTTGTGGGCGCGCCATTCATACATCGTCTCTTCAAAGAAGCGGCTGTTCTTCGGTCCAGGCAGCGGCGGCATTCTGAGCTGCCGGACATGCTGCGCCGATGCCATCCAGCTCTGGAATTCTGGGGAGAAGCGGTCGGCATCCGCATAGGCCAGGGTCAGCTTGGCAGGCGTTTTCGCCAGACCATGCACCAGATTGTATATTGACGATTCCGTCCCGCCGATCTTGTGGTGGCGCACGGAAAACAGGGGAACCGTCAGGTCGACAGCGGGGACTTCGACATTGGCCGAAGCCGTTTCAAAGGGGGATCGCACGGCATAATTCATCGTTGTTGTACCACCTTGATCCTGACCGTTGCCGAACTGTCGGCCGTGTAGATGACTGGAACATGCCCCAGTTCTCCGGGAGCAGTGCCCGGGCTGAGCACTTGATCACACATCGTCTTGCCACCGGTCGCGCCACTCAGAGAGAAGCGAGTTGCTTTATTCGAAGAGGTCCACAGCGCGATCGTCTGCCGTCCCTCACGCGTTGCCCTCATGAGGAAGACCGTAGGAAACGGGCGCTCGACCTGGACGAAATCCGCGTTTCGCACAATGGCGGCCGCCTCGCGCACGAAGCATTCCCCCGGCTTGGGCTTGTTGTCATAGGTGAACAGGCCAAAATTGTTTTCCGGGTCCGTGGGATCCGGGCCGATGTTCTTGAGTTCATGCTGCCAGATGCCTTTGATCCAAGGCAGGGAGGAGGCCTGCAGGATAAATTGTGAGAAATTTACCGCCGCATCGTTGGGGTCGACAGCACATTTGCCTTTGTGCGTCGGCCAACCAAACTCGGTGACGTAGATCGGAGTCGTTCGGCCGCCGCGGATATCTTTCAGCGCAGACTGCAGCAGCTTGGCGCGCTCGATCAACTCGTTGGCCGTGCGTTTCGGAGCCTTCAGGCAATGATTGTAAAGATGAATTGACAATCCATCCGCGCTGTCAAGGGCGCCCTCGCGGACGATTGCCCGTGCCCAGGCCCAATCGACATCATCGCCGACCGCGCCGACCAGGATCGTCGCTTCGGGAGACTGGCGGCGGATTTCCCGCACCGCCGCCTTGGCGACGCGCACATAATGGACGGCCGCGCGTGGATCGGACGCTGGTCCTTCCCCGGTCAGGCGCGGCATGTCCACACCGGTGCCGATGCCGATATTCCACTCGTTCCAGATTTCGTAGATGGGCTTGTAGGGCGCCATCGCCTCGGTGGCCTTGTCGAGATAGCTTTGGAAGGAGCGCAAGGCATCATCGGAAATCGGCGGCACGCCGCCGGGCACGAAGCTGTTTGTCAAGCCGACATTGATCAGCGGCCTGAGACCCGCAGCCTGCGGCAGAAAGTTCATCAGCCGTTGTGATTTCGTCAGCACCGGCCCGTTCTTTGCCGTGAAGTCGAAGGACTGCCAGGGCAGATAGTCGCGGAACGAATTGGCCCCGATAGCATGCAACTGCTCCAACCCGACCTTGGCCGACGTATAGCCATACTCGTGGACGGTACCAAAATGCGTGTTGGCGCCGATCAGAAGCGGCGTTTCACGCTTGGCCGGGTGTATATCGGGGGAGAAAATCACGGTCTTCGTCTGACCGGGACTCGCGGAAGGCATGGCAAGCAGCAGCGCGAAGCTGGCAAGCAGGCATGACATTCGCCTCGTGATTTTCACCATTGGAAATTGCATCTCGTCTCTCGTTCGTGTGGCTATCGCGCCGCCTCGTGCACTCTGCTCAGGCCGTCTTCACTCCCTTGAAGTTCTTGATTTCCTCGATGAACTGCAGATAGCGCTGGCCCAGATAATCCTGATCGAATTCGCCGGCACGGCGGGCGGCGTTGTCCTGGAACCGGGCCAGCAGGCCGGGTTCGGACAGGATTCGTTCCAGCGCGCGCCGCCAGGCCTCCGTGTCGCCTGCCGGGATGATGAAGCCATTGTCGTCGTGCTTGACCAGTTCGGGGATGCCTCCGGAATCGCTGCCCAGCACCGGCACGCTGAGGCCGAGCGCCTGAATCACCACGCCCGGCGAATTCTCGAACCAGATCGACGGGATGCAAAGCATGTCTGCCGCTGCTATGTGGTTGATCGCGTCCTGCAGCGGCAGGTGTCCGGTGAATTTCACCCAGTCGTGGCGTCCGTAGCGTTCGCGTAGTGCCGGCTCATAGCCGCCGCCGCCGACAATATCGAAGGTGAAATTATATTTCGCCCGAAGCGGCTCGGCGGCGTCGAGCAGCACGTCGATGCCTTTCGATTCGTGCAGGCGACCGGCATAGACGAAACGAACGCCGTCGGCCGGCTCCCGCTTCACTGTCGGCGCCGGATATTTATTGGCGTTGAGGATGTGAGCGTGCGGGTAGTCCTTGAGCGGCTGGTACTTTGCGTTTTCTTCCAGGTTGGCGAGCGACGGGGAACTGAAGCCGATGCGTGGCATCGAGCGGATGCCCCGGCGCTTGACTGCCACTGAAAGCTTGCAGGGGAAGCACTGCCCTTCACAATTCTTGTTGTTGGCAAAGCGGTTCATGCGGAAGCAGGAGAGCGCCATGTCCGGCATGACATAGAGCGCCGGAATGTTGCGCTTGCCGAGTTCCTGCAGCACGTTGTGGCCTATGCCGGTCAGATAGTGGATGTTGCAGAAGTCCGGCTTGAAAGCATCGAGCACCCGCCCGACGATCGTCGGGTTGCGAGGATCGAGATGATCCTGCAGATGCCAGAGCGGCTTCAGATATTTCTGTTCGACGCGGCCTTGCTTGAAGATCGGATAGGGGCGCGGCATATAGATGCTCCACACCCGCATGCCGTCGACCATTTCGCCGTCCTTGACTTCCTCGGGCGTTTTCGCGGCCATCAGCACGCCGATCTCATGGCCTTGCTTCAGGAGCCAGCTCGAAAGATTGAATGCCGATATCTCTGCACCGCCCAGCACATTGGGAGGGAACATGGCAGATATAACCAGAATTCGCATCACTATTCCTTCTTCCTGTCCGGTCTCGTCCTGTGGCCGTCGGGTCGATCAGACGCCTAGGCCGTATCGGTCTGTCCCAATCTGCTTGAGATATTGACCATAGGTGCTCTTGCCGAGTTCTGCGGCCAGCTTCTGCAATTGGTCTTCGCTGATATAGCCGAGACGATAGGCGATCTCCTCCGGGCAGGCGATCTTGAAGCCCTGGCGTTTTTCGAGGCTCGAGACGAAATTCGACGCGTCGATCAGGCTGTCGGGGGTGCCGGTGTCGAGCCAGGCATAGCCGCGGCCCATGAGTTCGACCGAAAGTTGGCCGCGCTCCAGATAGATACGGTTGACATCGGTGATCTCGAGCTCGCCGCGCGCCGAGGGCTTGAGATTGGCAGCGATGTCGACGACCTGCTCATCGTAGAAATAAAGCCCGGTCACGGCCCAGTTGGATTTCGGCTTGGCCGGCTTTTCCTCGATCGAAATCGCGCGCATGTCGGAATCGAATTCGACCACGCCGTAGCGCTCCGGATCGGTGACATGATAGGCGAAGACGCGTGCGCCTTGCTTTTTGGCTGAACCGAGGCGAAGCAGTTGCGGCAGACCGTGGCCGTAATAGATGTTGTCCCCGAGGATCAGTGCCGAAGGGCCACCGGCGACGAAATCGGCGCCGATGATGAAGGCCTGGGCCAGGCCGTCCGGGCTCGGCTGAACCGCATAGCTGATCGAAATACCCCACCGATTGCCGTCACCGAGCAGGGCTTCGAAGGCCGCGCGGTCGTGAGGCGTGGTGATGATCAGGATGTCGCGAATGCCGGCGAGCATCAGCGTCGTCAGCGGATAGTAGATCATCGGCTTGTCGTAGACAGGCATCAACTGCTTGGAGACCGCCTTGGTGATCGGATAAAGGCGCGTTCCAGAGCCGCCTGCGAGGATAATTCCCTTCATTATGGATTCCCTTTACTTCTGGCGACAAGCCGGTCAAGCACGGCCTCGGTCGATTGCCGCCAGTCCGGAAGGGTAATGCCATAGGCATGCCCCAGGCGGGCGGTCGAAAGCCTCGAATTGGCCGGGCGGCGCGCCGGCGTTGGATAATCGGCCGTGGTGATCCTCTCGACGGTGACGGTCTTGCCCGTCCGGGCCTCGAGGCCAGCGAAGATCGCCTCGGCGAAATCGGCCCATGTGCCGCTGCCGCTGCCGGCGAGATGGAAGATGCCGCGCAGCGACGGATCGGCGTCGGCCGTCATCCGCCGCGCCACCGCGATCACCGCATCTGCGATGTCGAGGGCGCTGGTCGGCTGGCCTTGCTGGTCGGCCACCACGCGCAACGTGTCGCGCGTTTCAGCGAGCCGAAGCATCGTCTTGACGAAATTGGCGCCGAACGGCGAATAGACCCAGGCGGTGCGCAGGATGGCGTGATTGCCGGTCGCGCCGAGCACGCGCCGTTCGCCTTCGAGTTTCGAGCGCCCGTAGGCCGAGGTCGGCCCGGTCGGGTCGGTTTCGACATAGGGGGCGTGCTTGTCGCCGGCGAACACATAGTCGGTTGACAGGTGGATGATGGGAATGCTGAGCCGGGCCGCGGCCTCCGCCACGGCGCCTGCGCCATCGGCATTGACGGCGAAGGCAAGCTCGGGTTCGCTCTCGGCCTTGTCGACGGCGGTATAGGCTGCCGCCGAGACGATGACATCGGCCTTGGCGCTGTCCAGCGCCTTCGCCACCGATTCGGCATCGGCGAGATCAAGCTCCGGACGGCCGACGGCGATCACATCGACGTCGTCCAATGCCGTTGCCCTTTCGACGAGTGCGCTGACCACTTGGCCCGTTTTGCCTGTTACGACGATCCGCATGCGCAAGATTAACCCCGTTTGATCAGGCCGAGACGCTCGCCACTATAGACGCCGTCCCTGAGTGGCCGCCACCACCATTCGTTTTCCAGGTACCATTGTACCGTATTGCGAATGCCGGTGTCGAAGGTTTCTCGCGCCTTCCAGCCGAGCTCGGCCTCCAGTTTGCTTGCGTCGATCGCATAGCGCGCATCATGACCGGGCCGGTCCGTGACGAAATTGATCAGGCTGCGATGCTTGGCGTCCTTGGGCGCAAGTTCATCGAGCAGGTCGCAGATGCATTCGACGACGTCGATGTTTCGCCGCTCGTTACGGCCCCCGACATTATATTTCTCGCCGATGCGGCCGCGGCTCGCGATCAGGTGCAGCGCCCGGGCATGATCCTCGACATAGAGCCAGTCGCGGATATTGGCGCCCGCGCCGTAGACGGGGAGGGGCTGGCCGGCCAGCGCATTGAGGATGGTCAGCGGGATCAGCTTTTCCGGAAAGTGGAACGGCCCGTAATTGTTGGAGCAGTTCGACACAACGACCGGCAGGCCATAAGTCCGCTGCCAGGCGATCGCCAGATGGTCGCTGGCCGCCTTCGAAGCGGAGTAGGGCGAGGACGGATCATAAGGCGTGAGTTCGTGGAAGAGGCCGTCTTCGCCAAGCGAGCCATAGACTTCGTCCGTCGAGACATGCAGGAACCGAAAGGCTTCTTTTTCCGCTTCCGGCAACCCATTCCAATAATGCCGGGCGGCCTCCAGCAAGCTGAAAGTGCCCATCACATTGGTCTCGACGAAGGCGCCCGCGCCGCTGATCGAGCGGTCGACATGGCTTTCCGCCGCCAGATGCATGATTCGATCCGGGCGGAAGCTCTCGATGGCGCTGGCCATCTTGGCCTGATCGCAGATGTCCGCCTTCAGGAAGCGGTAATTCGGTGCGTTCTGGATCGATGTCAGCGAGGCGAGATTGCCGGCATAGGTCAGCTTGTCGACGTTGAGCACTTCGGCGCCGATGTCGCGCACCAGATGCCGCACGAGCGCAGAGCCGATAAAACCTGCCCCACCAGTTACAAGTATACGCATGTCACGACTCCTTGGAAGAGGGGCGGTAGGTGAAGGATGGCGGCAAGTCCGCGAGCTTGGGCTGCACCGCGTCCTTGCCGGAGAGCACGACGTTATCCAGATCGATGGGCCATGCAATGCCGATGTCGGGATCTTCCCAAAAAAGGCCGCGGTCATCCTTGGCGCTATAGGGGGCGGTCACCTTGTAATGGATGATTGTGTCCGGTTCGAGTGTTGCAAAACCATGGGCGAAGCCGGCTGGAATCCACAATTGTTCGCCATTGTCGGCCGAAAGCGTCGCGCCGACCCATTTGCCATAGGTGGGCGAGCCTTGCCGGATATCGACGGCGACATCGAAAATCGCTCCCGCAATGCAACGTACGAGCTTGCCCTGCGCAAACGGCTCAAGCTGAAAGTGCAGGCCGCGCACGGTACCAGGCTGCGCCGACAAAGATTGATTGTCTTGCACGAATTGCACATCCGCGACATTCTCGCGGAACCAACCGTCCTTGAAAACCTCGGAGAAATAACCTCTTGCGTCGCCGAACCGGGCGGGAGTGATCTTGCACACATCGTCGATGGCAAGGCGTTCGATCTGCATCATCATCCTTCCAATTTTTGACATTGGTTAAAACCGTTCATGACGCATTTCAAGCAAAAAATGTTGCGTTGCACAATGTGTCTCGGCTTAAAAATATCCAAATTGGCTGATTCTGCCCGCTGTCGTTGAGGCATCGGGAGCAATTTTCACCGGGATTTTCAGATGGTTAATCAAACCTTACGGATACTCGTGTACTTTTTCCGGATCGACTTGCAATAGGCAAATCATCCCTCACGGTGATCAGTCCGAGATCAAAAAGTACAACTTCCATCGCAGATGGCAATGTTCAAGCCGAGGCCGGCTCTTGGGAAAGCCGCGGTTGCGGGCGCAAATGTCAGGCCTCGATAGCTGGTCGCCTTCGCAATATCTTGCCTCGGCTTGAAAAGCGAACGGTGGCCAGGCCGACGCCGGCCAATAAGACGGATATCGATCGCAACGCGCCGGGATTTTTTCCTTGGGGAGTTGCGACTTAAACACTCCGAATGCCGTAGGATATCGGATGGCGGGTATGTTATCATCGCGGCATGGAGATCGACGAGGACAAGATCGACGAGGCCGTCCTGGCGCTACTATGGCTGACGCTGCATGACGGGCGTCGCGTGTGGAAAGGTTTTGATTGGGACACGCTGGATCGATTGTTCAAGAAGGGCCTGATAGGCGATCCGGCGAACAAGACGAAATCATTGGTCTTGACCGATGAAGGCCTCCAGCGCTCGGAGGAACTCTTTCAAGCATCGTTTGCGCGGCCGCCGCGATAGCAGCCTTTTCACTTTCTGACCTGATGTGCGTCCGTGGATGACGCGTCAAAAAACGCTGTCGCTATGGCATGTATTTGATTTCAATCGGACTGCCGTCGCGTTGGCATATATTGGTCGCGTAAACGGTCATGTCCTTCTTGATATAAAATTTCCTGCGTAAGTCCTGTGGATTGTTCCAGTCCATCATGAAGGTGAATTGGCAGTCTGACCAATCGTTGTCGATCCTCACCGTTTCGATGTCGTTGGCACCGATAGGAAAAACGATCAGGTTCTCCGTGCTGGGCGTGAGATCGCTTGCCCAGGCGAACAGCCGATAGATTGGTTTGTCACTCGCATTGCGGATGCGAATTTCCTCGGCAGAGGCCGGAGATGCAATCAGACAAGATAAGAAGAGGGAGCACACTGTTCGTCGCACGCTTGCTCCTTTCTGCGTTCGATGACGTCCGAGCCCTTATTGGATAGGGCTGGCTGTGAAAATCTCGCTCCGAGGGACCTTTGTCAATGCCAAAGACGATTCGTAATGGCAATTTCACAAACCGCGTCGGATCAGATGCCCTCCAAGAATGCCGGAAACCAAGGTCGGAACATGCAGATTCCCGGAATTTTCACACGTCGTTTGCTCGTCTGGCGCGGGGTAGAGGCTTCCTTTTTTCGTTCTGCGTTTCCGGCCGGTGAAAATATTGGGGTTGTAACGGGCGGGTGGATCTCTATGTGAGGGGGATGAGTATGCCTGCAAATGTCGCCGAATGGTTCCGTCGCGCCGATCAACTCGGGCCGAGCGGTCGCGTCTGGTTGATCGACGTGTTGGTCGACGATGCCCAGGCACGACAGCTTGTTCATCTTATCAAGCGTGGCGAAATTTCTGTCAGGCGGGTCGCGCACGGCGGGACCGCGATGCTTGAGGTCACGCGCCAGGACGAACGTGCCGAGGCGCTCGATTGAACCTGCGCCATCAGCTCCGGTCCGCGCTTTCGGTTCCGCTGTCTCGCATTATCGGGCGTCTGTGCCGTCTGCGTCGGCCTTGAGCTGTGACGGGTTCAATCCCTCAGCACGGGAGTTTGATGCACTTGCCGGGACAAGGCAGCCAAGCGCCGTTTGAGGAAGAGCCGCTCGAGAACTTCGACAGCGGTGATGCAGCAAATCATGGCCGCGATGACGATAATCGATCCGATGGAGATGCCGTGGTCGTAAGCATTATTGCTGTCCACCGTGGCGCGATCTTTGCCATCGCCGACATTGCCGTTATTCGCGTCGGTATTGTTTGCCATCACACAATCCTCCTGCCGCCACAACGCGCAGAAAATGTGAAAGTTCAAGCTAGCAGATGCGGCATAAGATCGCTATCGCCTTTTTGTGAGTAGCAGACGATATGCTTTTATCAATTTGGAAGACGTTAGGCGAACAAAAGGCTGCGCACGACTGCTTAAGAGTTTCGTCCACCCTCTGTTCCCCGGCCACTTTATAAGACCCTGTTGGGCTGAGCGTGTGGCGAATGTGAGCGAAGAAGATGCTCTAAGCGGGAATTGCGAGCGCCAACACATTGTTGCCGATGTCGCCGCCGACAGCAATCTCGATCTCTCTGGGAATGGCACCCTGATCATCTTCGGAGGGGTCCGTGCGAGACATGAAAACTATTTCGATCAAGCCTTGAGCTGTCAGCGCCACATCGAACAGGTTATGCGTATCTTCCCGCGTCCCGCGTTTTACGGTGATATAACCCAGCCGTTGCGCTTGCGCCAGAAACTGGATTTCGGTCGGCTTGATGATTGCAGGGTCGAGGCGATAGGAGCCGGCGAAACCTTGAGAATAAATCTTTTCATCGAGAAAAATCAGCAATTCCCTGATCGATGCGAACATGATTCTCTCCTGACGCGCCCTCAAGATAGCAAAAACGGGTGCTCATGAAACCTGAATATCAAAATAATCTTAAGAATATTATTAGAACGCACTAAGACTGACCGTCTGACCGGGCGGCTAAGGTCAGGCAAGCTCCGCCGCGGCGCTGTGTGTTTGCACCATGCAACCCTCAAAGCCGAAGAACGAGCTCTCAAGCCGGTATTCCTGCTTTGCCGGGAGGTGCAGCCTCGCTATTCACCTTCCGGCGGCTGGTTCTGATTGCGCATTCCCTTGGAGATCGCGGGCTGTCCGGCAACGATGGTGAGTTCCGGCACGTCTTTGAGCACCAGGCTGCAGGCCAAGACGACTGCACCCTTCCTGATCGTTACGCCCGGCGCGATAAAGCAATTTGCCGCAACCCAAGCCTGATCTTCGATCACAATCGGCTTGGTCACCATGTCGAATGTGGGCTTGTGGAAATCGTGTGTGCCGGTCACGAGCTTCGTATATTGCGACACGACGGCATCACTTCCAATTTTGATTGTATCGAGTGTGTAGACATCGACGAAATCGCCAATCCATGCCCGGTCCCCGATCTCCAGCCGCCACGGATAAGTGACGCGGACACTCGGCCGTATAATGACGCCTTCTCCAATGCGTGCACCAAACAGCCTGAGCAGGAAACGACGCCAACCATACATGAACTGAGGCGAGGTGTGCATCAGCAGCGCCTGGACGATCCACCAAAGCTGCACTTTGAACGGAGAAGCGCCGCGCAGATTATCCGGGTTGCGATACCGGCTTAGATCCTGCGTTTTCGAATTCTGAGCAACCACCAACCAAACCTCCGAATCATGACCGTACGCTCTAGAGGCCAAAAGCGGCCTTTCGGCAAGAGAAGGCTTCCTAAAATGGCGGAAGGGTGGCCGAATGGCGTGCCAGCGTAAGAAATGCGATGCCGAGTCACAAACGAACCGGATAAAGTCAGGCGCCCGACATATCCGCCGGTCTGTAGGCGCCGATCACGCCGCCTCGCCAACTGGTGATGCTGCCGTGAGGAGATTGCCGGTCAGTCAAAAACGCTCGACCCGCAATAGATCTATTTCCGGGGCCATCCTTTGTCCGGAGGACCAAACGCGCTTCGACCGGCGGCCAATCCGCTTCAGTTCGATCGACGCAAGCGCGATATGGACGATAGAAATGGGAAAATTGCGTCGATGCGTTGGCAATCAAACATTGGCCCGAACGGTTATCAGGCCTGCTCCAACATTTTTTTCTTGTTGAGTCGAGAATTCGTGGTGTTATGCCATTGCCAAGCGGTTTCGACGATCGTCTTCAACTTGGACAGCTTCGGTTTGAAATTCAGTACTTTTTTCGCCCGGCTGGGATCTGCAACCAATATGGCGGGATCGCCTGGCCTGCGCGCGCCCGTCACCTGTGGCATACGCTTGCCGCTCACTTTTTCCACCACGCGCAAGACATCAAGGATGGAGCTTCCTTTTCCTGTTCCCAGATTGAATGCATCCGTCTGGTGACCGTCCAGCAGCAATTCCAGGGCGGAGACATGTGCGTCGGCAAGATCGCTCACATGCGTATAGTCCCTGATGGCCGTGCCATCCGGTGTATCGAAATCCGAGCCGAAGATCTGGAAATCCGGAAGCAGGCCCTGGACATGCATGATCGCCCGCGGAATGATGTGCGGTTCCGGATCGCGCTTTTCGCCGATGCAGCCGTCTGGGGATGCGCCGGCAGCGTTGAAATAGCGCAAGGAAATCGATCGCAGTCCATAGGCGTGATCGAAATCGCCAAGCATCTGTTCGCAGATCAGCTTGGTCCTGCCGTAGGGGTTGATTGGCTGCTTTTCCGAAACCTCGACGATCGGCATAATCCGCGGTTCGCCATAAATGGCGCAGCTCGACGAAAAGACCAACGGCACGGAACCCGCCTGCCGCACTGCGTTGAGCACCGAAAGCGTTCCGCTGACATTGTCTTCGAAATATTCCGCCGGGTGAATGACGGATTCACCGACATAGGCACGCGCGGCGAAATGCATCACCCCGACGACACTATGCTTGCGGATCGCCTCCACTATGTGAGCAGTGTCCGCTATCTCGCCATGAACCAGCGGACCCCAGCGAACGAAATCGCGATGGCCAAGGGAGAGATTGTCGTAGGTGACCGGTCGAAAGCCGGCTTTGGCAAGCGCGAAACAGGTATGGCTGCCGACATAGCCGGCACCACCGATGACCAAGACATGCTTCATCCTGCTCTCCCCAGCTTTGCGATGGCGCTGCTGGCCTGTGATGATTTTTTCGTCGCGCTCACGCCCGGAGGATTGAATGCGGACAGTTTTTCGTAGAGCGCGCGCTTCGCTTCCCACCAGGCATCAAGGCTCAATTCCGTTGGATCAAGCGACAAGAAAAATGGCCCTGTATGCTGGACGGGCGCATAGCCAAGGCGCCGGCGTATTGTGCCGGTGAGCCGACGAGCCACGGCGTGAGGCCACCGGTCTAGCGCGAATTTGCGTAGCGCAGATGGATTTGTAAGAAGCAGTTTGTAGGCATATTTTAAGCAAGCCCTGAATTGCAATCGGCTTGCCAGATTGTCGAGCGAAAATTCGTAGACCTTGGCCATCGCCAGTTTCTTGCAAAACGCCGGCAGCTGCGGATTGCGCGCCAAATGGCGTTCGATGACCATGTTGAAGGCCCGCACCATCCGCTTTCGATCACTGGACATATTGCCTTCGTAAACACGATATCCGACGTGATGCTGGGGGACACACCTGATTTTGTATTTGGCGGCGATCTTGAGCTCGAAATCCAGGTCCTCACAGCCCCCCGCCTTGAGACGGACGTATTCCTCCTCATAGCCGCCGACTTCTATCGCGACTGCGCGGGTGACGAGAATGCTGCTGCCATTGCCGACCGGGTGGATGACGATGTGCGGCGCGAGTGAAAAATCGACCGCTGGCCAGAACCAGCTGCCGCGCGGGACCCGATCATCGGTGTCGATGATGCGATAAAGCGAGAAACACGCAACGACGTTTTCGCCGCCTTGCTCCAAAGCAGAAACCTGGCTTGCGATTTTCGACGGATGCCAAAGATCGTCGGCATCCAGAAAAGCTACATAGAATCCTTTGGAGATTTCGATACCGTAATTACGCGCGGACGCGACGCCTCCATTTTCCTTATAGTAATACTTAACATTGCTGAATTTTTCGGCGCAACGTCGTGCAATAGCTGCCGTACCGTCCGTCGATCCATCATCGACAATGATAATTTCAAGATTGTCGTAAGTTTGATTTGCAGCGCACTCCACCGTGCGCTGCAAAAAGGCTGCAGCGTTATAGGCCGGAATTATTACACTGACGCGCTTGCTCATATCGATTTTGGATCTCCTCCCTCCATCTCCACTTAAGATAAGTTTTATATCGATAATAATCAATCCCCATTGTTTTACTTAGTTAATCGCAGGATGCTTTGGGTTTATCCTGAAATTGTGGCGGGAAGGAAACCGGGTGCGGAAGTTTATCGTGTGAAATTTCAATTTTTAACTGTCTCATAATGAAAATGATCACCGCAAGCACCAATGATACAGCCACCGCAAGATAATCGTAATGATTGTATCTTGCGCATCGCCTTCTCATAGTGGAGAAGCTCGTCGAGGAGGGGCTAGCAGTTACTTTCCCATCTTCTACAACAACGCCGTAATCACAAGCAATTAGAGCTTTACGACGATGAATGACGACTATAGCAGTACCGAAGTAATCCCGAATGCCGAGAACCTTGACGATCTTATCCTCCGAGAGACCGTAGATCAAGTTTGTGGCTTCATCCAGACCGAGAAGCCACGCGACAAATATCGAATTGGCCGTCCTGGGCCAGGGCCTTGACCGCGATCAGCGCAGAGCCCCGCCGTGATGGCATGCGGAGCGAAGCCGTACATGATATGCACCAAAGGTTCCGCAGAGTAATTTCTCCCTCTGCTACCGAACCCTGCGCGTGGTCAGAAGCTGTATGATCAGGCCGATGCCGAGGCTGCAACGGCGCCTGCGGTATTGCCGGAGAGGATAACGACTGGAAATAGCCAGCGGCAGAGGCGCGGGATCGGGTAAAGGCGCTTTCCGCGCCTAATCCTAAACAGCGGTACTATGCGATGTTCCGTATCAAAATTGCTTCGATTTGATGAGCCGTCAGATAGGATATGACGGTAATGTTAAACATAGAAAAATATGATTTCCGTTGCATATATATGTTTTCTTTATCTGCATGCTTTATGAAGTGGTCGGTTGATATGTTGCTGCGCTCACGTCACTACTGGACTGGATGGATAGTGTTTTCCCTATACACTGGGCAGACTTTCACCGCGGATTGTTCTTACGAAGGATATGCCCAGGCATGAGTTCTGCAGACACCGAATGGCCGGTCTCGGTCGTCATAACGATCTGTAATCACGCGCATTACCTGGCGGATTCGATCGGGTCGATCTTGTCGCAGACCATGCCGGCCGCCGAGATCATCGTCGTTGACGACGGCTCCAGCGACAATGCTGCCGAGCTTGTATCCCGACATAGCAGTGTCAGATACATCCGCCAGGTCGACCAAGGCCTGTCGGCGGCGCGTAATACCGGCCTGCATGCGGCCAGTGCGAAATTGATCCTGTTTCTCGATGCCGATGACCGCCTGCTGCCGGAGGCGCTCGAGACCGGCGTGGCATGCTTTGCCCATGCTCCAGCCGCGGCCTATGTGTATGGCGGGTATCGGACGATATCCGAGGACGGCCGGCCGATCGGTGGCGATCGTTACACTGCCATTGGCGCCCGTCCTTATGAGGACCTGCTACGGGGAAATGTCATCGGCATGCATGCCGCCGTTCTTTACAACAGTAAGGTCCTGGCCGACGAGGGTGGCTTCGATACCGGCCTGAGACGCTGCGAGGACTATGACGTCTATCTGCGTCTTGCGGCCAGCTATCCGGTCGCCTCTCATCCCGCCATCATCGCCGAAGATCGCTGGCACAGGTCCAACCTGTCGGCCGATCATTCGGCCATGCTGGAGACGGTTCTCCGGATTCATAGTCGGCACGAACGTCAGGCGGACCCGGAACTGCAGCAGGCCTGGAACGACGGGCGGATCATCTGGTCGGAATATTATACAATGGAAATGCTGAAATCTGCCTGGGCCTCGATCAGGCAAGCGCCGTCGCCGCGGCTCGCGTGGAAGAACATCAGGTCATCGCTGCGTTCAAATCCATCTTTCGTTCGGCGCGAAGTCGCTCAGAGGATTTCCGCCAAGCTGCCGCGCAGCGTGGATGTCGCGATCCGGCGCCTGCTCGGAAAGAACTTGCCCGTGGGGGCGGTCAGATTGGGTGATCTCGACCGCATCACGCCGGTCAGTTTGAACTTCGGCTGGGATCGTGGCACGCCTGTCGACCGTGTCTATGTAGAACAGTATCTCGAAGCCAACAGGGACTGCATTCAGGGCCGGGTGCTCGAAATCGGCGACGACAGCTATAGCCGGCAGTTCGGCGGTGACAAAATCACATATCAGGATATCCTGCATGTGCATTCGGGAAACCCGATTGCCACAATCATAGGCGATATCTCCGTGGCGGGCACGTTGCCTGAAGGCGCATTCGATTGCCTGGTCCTAACCCAGACCCTGCATTTGATTTACGACATGAAGTCCGCGCTTGCCGAATTGCACAGGGCGCTGCGGCCCGGTGGAACGTTGTTGCTCACTGTTCCCGGGATTACACCGATCGATCGAGGCGAATGGGGCGACACCTGGTTCTGGTCGCTGACCGCTGCCTCCGCACCGCGTCTGGTCGGCGACGTCTTCGGCCGGGAAAATGTCACCTTCGATGTCTATGGCAACGCCTATTCGGCAACCGTGTTCCTGCAGGGGCTTGTGTCCGAGGAAGTGGATTTGGCCAAGCTCGAGGCAAAGGATAAGGCCTTTCCCGTCATCATCGGTCTTCGGGCGACGCGTTCTCATGATGCGTAGAATCGGAAGCACTGTTCACCGGTTTTACAGGGCGCTTGAGAGCCCGGATAGGCAGGAATCCGCTTGCCTGGGTGGTGATAATCGCTCAATCTTCGTTCTCTTTACAACACTATACCGCCGCCGCATTGGCGAGTTTCGCGGATATACGCACGTGATGACGAGAACTGTTCGAGTGTTCGATGAGGAGGGCTGGTCCGGTATGATCGAGGAAAATGGGTCCAGCCGACGGATGGGAGACTGAGATGGGGGAGGATTGGGCCAGCCGTCTGGGAGACATGGAGCAGTGGTATCGGGACCTGCTGCAGAAGAGCGAAGGCGAGCTTGACGAATATTTCGACCACGAGCTCCTGCGCCACAGGCCGTTTCTCGAATCGTTGCGCGGCAAGGTGATCGATATCGGCGGCGGGGCAGGGCTCCCGGCCCGCTTCCTCCATCCGAGCTGTGACTATTGGGTTATCGATCCGTCTGATGTGTGGACGGATCCCGAATGGCTGAAGTTCGGATCACGGTTTCGCCCACCTGAGTTACAGATCCATTTCATTCGCGCTACGGGGGAGGACCTGCCGTTCGAGGATCGCTCCTTTGACGCCGCCATGGCTTTCTGGAGCTTCAACCATATGGAAGACGCGGCCTCCTGCCTTGTGGAGATCGCCCGTGTGCTCAAACCCGGCGGGTCGGCCTATGTCGTGCTCGAAGATATGGAACCGACCTGGGGAGACATCGGCGGCTACAGCGCCAGGCGATTGGCCGCTCGCTTCGGAATGGATGGTGGAGCGAGCCGGGACTGGCACCGGGGGGACATCGTGGGCCTGAAGGCAAATGTGCGACAGAAGCTTTCGGGAAACCCCTGGCCGCTTCAGGACGACCATTTTCTCATCACCGAAGAAGCTTTTCGCGCCTGGTACGGGCCTCTGTTCCGCTTGCAGTCGCGGCAATGGCGTGGCGGCTTCCTGACCTACGAACTCGTTTCGCGATAGCGCGAAAAATACGGGTATGCTCTTGTGTCGCCGTCGGCAAGGTAGGCCAGCCAGTCATCTGGGCGGCCACTTTTCTGTTGTCGCCGACTTACTTTGTCCGTTCGATGGCGGCGAACAGCATGACCGTCCCCTCCTCGCCATGAGATCTGAGCAGGCCCTCCTCGAGGTCCCTCGTCCCCATCCCGTGCAGGGCGGCGATGGCGCTTGCGACGTTTCCATACGGGTGAACTTCGATGCAGTCGCCAGGGAAATTCTGCTGCAGCAGTTTGCATACGCCGGCATAAGTGAAGCGCCACAGATCCTCAGTTCCTGCCAAGGGTGGTAGAAGCGCGGGAAAGGAAATCAGAGCGGTGCCGCCTTCCTTCAGCCGATTGCGTATCGTGGCTAGGAAAGACGCGATGTCGGGCACGTATTGGACGATGTCGATCGCTATGATGCAGTCGAAGCGCAGGTCGGCCGGAGGAACATTTCCCGGTCTGCCGACGATGACGGTTTCTATAGCGTGGCCGAAGTTCCGGCTGCGTGAATCGTCGCCATATTCGAGGATTGCGCCAGTGATCCGATCCCTGAAACGAAGACAGAATTGGCGGGCGAATTCACGATCGACTGCCGTTCCACGGGTGCTTTCGCCAGCAAAAAGCGGGCTCGGCGTCTTCAAAGTTCCCCAGCTTACCGACTTCAAGCGCCGTTTGTCGTTCCGAAGAGCCCGGACGACAGCGTGGGCGCGATTGCGCAGTGCCGACGAGATCGTGATTCTCAGGCGCCAGATCGCGTTGTCGAGACGATATAGCCAGGGATGGCTGTATCGCGCGAGCGCGAGCCGAGCTGTAAACCTGAGCCTCCAGCCGGCTCGCGGCTCGCCGTCGATATAGGAACGCACTCTTTCGAAGTAGGATTTCTCGATCGGGTTCGGTTGGTCTCCCGACCATTCGCCGCTCGCGTCGGCAATCTGATAGCTCAGCGAATACTCGTCGTCGGGGCTGTTGCGGTATTTTGTCCAGATCCCGCCATGCAGATAGACATTGGTTTTCAGAAACACCTTCGTGAAGAACACCATGTCGTCATAGAGTCTGGGAAAGTCGTCGTCGAAACCTCCCGCGACATCCAGCAAATCGTGCCTGAACATGCTGGCCGAGGGATAAGGCGAAATGTCCTGAGCACCGCGCGCGGTTGCCAGCAGCAGGCGTCGAAGCACCTGTTTTCCGTCATAGATTCGATCGGCGCGCAGGCCGAGCACCGACGTCCAGTTCTTGAGCCTGTCGCGAGGACGGCCTGTCCAGTCATACCAGAATGAGACCTTGCTATAGAGGATGCCGATATCGGGAAACCGATCGAGCAGCGCCACCTGTTGCGAAAGTTTTTCCGACAGCCAAAAGTCGTCGGCATCCAGCATGGCGATGTATCTGCCGCGGGCATGACGGAAGCCGAGGTTGCGCGAGGCGCTCTTTCCTCGGTTCGCGCCACCTTCGTGTTCCAAGACCCGGATTCTTTGCGGATAGTCGCGGGCATAAGCATCGACAATGCTTCGCGCGCCGTCCCTGGAGCCATCGTCGACGATCAGAAGCTCCCAGGATTCGTAGTCCTGAGCGATGACGCTTTTGATCGCATCGCCGATGAAGCGTTCGGCGTTATAGAAAATAATCACGCACGAGACGACCGGCGAGCCCTCGTCATGACCGTGACCGTTCATTTCGACGGCTCTGACTGCGCCGCGATCCTGGCGGCAAGCAACTTGGCGCGGTCGTAGGTTCCGGTAAGCGCAACGCATGCGCCGACGAATTGCTGCAGCAGCAGCGCTTTCGGCATGGTTGGCGCCTTGGGTCGGGGCGAGGCCAGTTCACGAAGCATGGCGCGGATCCACCAGCGGATGAATGTGTTGGCCTTAGCCCGCATCTCGGGATCGAAATCCCGGATCTTGGTGAGGAACGCCATGCAACCCATGCCCCAGCTTCGCCTGATCTGGCGCCTCAGTCCTTTCATGTCACGCCGGTGCTCGTGCATGACCAGCATCTGGGGCTCGTAGACAAGGTCGTGGCCATGCCGGACCACTTGGTAGAGCGCATCGAGATCGCCGCCGCCCGGCAGGGCCGCGCCCATATCCAGGCCAATGTCGAAGCCTTTGAGCCCGCGCATCACCTCCACCTTGAACGCCATGTTGCAGCCGTTGCCGAAGGCCGTCGAACACGGATAAAGCGGATCGGAAGGATATTCGCGTCCGAAGACGATCGGCAGGAAGCCCTTTCTGAAGCCGCCGATGCGCTCGACGACGATCTGTGCTTCGGTTTCCAGCGCGAAGGGCAGCGTCTGGCCCGTATAGGCGCCGGCCGATGGGGACATGGCCCAGGCACGGTAGAGGCCTCTCATCCAGGCGGGGTCGACCACGGCGTCATCGTCGATAAAGGCGAGGATTTCCCCCTTTGCCTCGAGAAGCGCCCGGTTTCGGGCAAAGTTCAATCCGGTCTTCGGTTCGAGCACGTAGCGCACACCGGGAAAGCGCGCCGCCACGTCCCGCGTTTGCGTGGTGACCGATGCATTGTCGATGACCAATATTTCCGGCTGTATGACGCTTTCCGGCAGGTCAAGGGCGTGGATGGCAGTCAGGCAGCGGCTCAGCAGGTCCGGATGATCCTTGGTGCAAATGACGATGGTGACCTGCGGCATCGGCCCATCAGCTATCGTCTCGGTCTCCTGCTGGTTCAGGCATTCCGGCGCAATCTCCTTCTCGATCCAGGCCGTCAGATCGGCTGCCCGGAGCGTGGACCCAGGCTGTCGATCCGCCATCAGAAAGCCCAAGGGCCGCTGGCCTCGCCTGACGTCGAGCGCGATCCCGCTGCAATCGGAAGGGATGGTTATATCCTGAGCCTGTCCGGCGATATCGACCCGCTCGATAAGGTATCGCATGGTTCAGAGATCCCTTGCTTCGGAAGCAGAATTGTCGAGCCGGTCAATCGTCCAGGGCAGTCTCGGGCGGAAAGCGCCCGGCCAATGGCCAAACCAGCCATCCCTGCCATTGGGGCTGTCGAGAAGTTCGCACGAAATCAGCCGCGGCATCTGATAGGTGAGTTCATGCTCCCGAACCACCTGCAGGCTGAAATAAAGCGCGCCCTCGTTCAGGAGGTCGGCGGGGAAGAGGCATGTTTCGCGATAGTGTCCCCGAGCCCGTGCCGGTCTGGGGTTCCATGAGCCAAGTTCGCAGAGCAGGATGCCTTCGGCATTGTGCACAAGCCAGACCAGGTTGATATCCGCATTCTCGAAGGCGTTCACATAGTCCACCGCGAGGCAGAAGGGCGAGCCGATATCTATGGGATCGCCGGGCCTGCCATCCACCGGATAGATCGCGACGCGTTCCAGCCGGAAATCATCGTCTCCAGGAGCGTTTGAAGGATCCCAGGTCTTGAGTGGAATGCCCTCGACGCCGGAAGAAAGCTTCAGATACTCATTGAGAACGTCGGCTGTCTGGCCATCCCCCCGCAATTGCCCGGCTTCGAACCACAATGCGCGTTGACAGAGGGATTGAATGGCCGTCAAGTTGTGGCTGACCAAAAGGATGGTCCGTCCGCTCTTTGCCACATCCGACATCCGGTCCATGCATTTTCGCTGGAAATTGGTATCACCCACCGCCAGGACTTCATCGACCAGGAGGATTTCGCTTTCCAGGTGCGCAGCGACGGAGAAGGCGAGCCGCATATACATGCCGCTGGAATAGTGCTTGACGGGCATGTCAAGGAAGGCTTCGACGCCGGAAAAGTCGATGATCGCGTCCAACTGCCCGGCAATCTCACGTTTCGACATTCCCAGGATCGCACCGTTGAGGAATATGTTTTCACGTCCGCTCAGCTCGGGATGGAAGCCTGCACCGACTTCGAGCAGCGAACCGACGCGGCCGGAAAATCTGACGCTGCCCTGCGACGGCGGGGTGATACGAGACAGGATTTTCAACAGCGTGCTTTTTCCAGCGCCGTTATTGCCGACAATGCCCACGATCTCGCCGCGGTTGATGGTGAAAGATATGTCCTTGAGCGCCCAGAATACGCCGTTGTCGCGTTGCTCCGTGGGCGTCCTGCCGGCAACTCTTCTGCCCAGGGCGCGGCCGAATTCCGTGAGGGTTTCCGACAGGGTGGTGCGCTTTTGCCTGCTGTAGCGCTTCCAGATGTTGTTTACGGTGACGGCAGTCTCGGAACTATGGGCAGGGACACTATACGACATCGGCGAACCGGCCCTCCAGACGATTGAAGACAAGGATGCCAATGGCAAACATTGCCGTCGAGACCAAGGCTGAGACGCCGATCATCAGCCAGGGGTCGCTTGACGTGCCAAGGCTCCAGCGCATGCCCTCGATGACGCCAGCCATCGGGTTGAGCGCCATCGCCATCCTGTATTCGGGCGGCAGAAGCTTTGTCGAATAGATCACGGGAGAGGCGAAGAACCATGCCTGAGCCAGAAAAGGCACGATGTGCTTGACGTCCCTGTAGATGACGTTGACGGCGGCAAGGAAAAAACCCACGCCACAGGCTGCGAGAAAGGCAAGGCCGACGAGTGGGATGACGATCAGCATCTTCAGGGAAAGCGGAGTGTGAAAATACTGCAGGACGATGACTGCGAAGACGAGCGCGATCAGGAAATCGACAAGGGAAGACAGGATGGCGGAAAGAGGAATGGCCAGTCGCGCAAAGTAGCTCTTGCTGATCAGGCCGTCATTGTTGACCAGGCTCGACGCGGCGTTGATCATGCCGTTGGCGAAGAAATTCCAGAGCACCAGACCGGAGATAACGAAGACTGGATAAGGCAGGCCATCGGAAGGAATTCCGATGAATCTGCCGAAGATGCCGCTGAACAGGATCAGCGAGACGAGCGGCTGGATGAGAATCCAGGCGAGGCCCACATAGGTCTGGCTATAGCGAACCTTGAGGTCACGCCAGACGAGGAACTGGACGAGTTCGCGCCAGAGATAGATCTCGCGTAGTGTTTCGGCGAGAGATTTTCTTTCTGCCGAAATGAAGACATTCTGCCGTGAATGATGCTGTTCCGCGAATTGAGCCATCTGAAGGCGGCAACCCTTTTAAATAGTTTCGTGCGCGCCGGACTTTAGCAACGTGCCATTAGTTTTATCTTAAGGTCGGCTGTGTGCCGACAAGGATTGGATTGCGTCTGCCGGATGACGAAACATATGTTTCGGTGACCGGGCTTTTAACATAAGCCGCATCAAATCGTTAGAAAATTTACTGTAGTCATTCTGCTGTGTGGTAAATGCTGTCAACGGAGCGGAGCTTGGTCGGTCCTGCATGAATGAAGTGTCGTCTGAGCGCCAAAGTTACCTCGCAGCCGCAGCCTGTTCTGCCGGTCTGTCCTTCTTCTTGGCGTGCGAAGCTCGCATTAAGAGGACGTCCTGTGTCGGCGAATCTCTGCTCCGGTACGCCGATACGATCGAGGTTCGCGTGCCTGAAGTCGGCGACGACCATTGCAAACAGTTCGGCAAGGGCAAGATCGACAAACCGGATGTACTGATCTATGGTGCATCTATACCTGGATGCAATGATCGCGGGCGACCTTTGGCAGCAGGATTGCCTGCCGGAGGAGGAATTAGACTGCAATATTCTGACCCGGGCTCTTCATCTGACACTAGTCGCGCTGTTGACTCGCTGCACCGGTGGTTGCATCCAGGTGGCACTGCGCTTGTGACCGTGCCGGTCGCCTCCCGGAAGACTGGATATATCCATGGCTGACGCTCGGTCCGGCATTTGCGTGGCGATTGCCTGCTACAATCACGGCCATTTTCTGGCCGAGGCCATAGAAAGCTGCCTTGCGCAGACCCTGCTCCCAACGGAGATCATCGTGGTGGACGACGGGTCCTCCGACAATACGGCTGAAGTGGTGCGCAGTTTTCCCGGGATTCGCTATGTCTGGAAGAAGAACGGCGGGCTGTCCTCGGCGCGCAATGCCGGGCTGCAACAATCAAAGCAGGATTTCATCCTGTTCCTGGACGCGGATGACCGGCTGCTGCCGACAGCGCTCGAAAGTGCGCACGCGGCATTGATGGGCTCCCCCTCAGCAGCGTTCGCGTTTGGCGGATACCGGGAGATCGATGTCGCCGGAAACATGCTCTTCGAAATGCATCCAGATGGCGCGCGCGCCAATCATCCGGGGCTCCTGCGCGGCAATCATATCGCCATGCACGGCACCGTCCTTTATCGTCGCGATATGCTGGCCGCCAGCGGCGGTTTTGATGAAAGCCTGCGTGCCTGTGAGGATTTCGACATCTATCTCCGCCTGTCACGCAGCCATCCGATCCGTCATTACGATGCATCTGGTGCCGAGTACCGGCGTCACGAGGCGAACATGACGCGGAATTTTGCCAATATGCTCAGGCTTGCCAAGCGCGTGCTCGACAAGAACAAGCCTGGTCCGGAAGACGAAAACTTGTTGCTGGCATGGAGGGAAGGCCGGTCTTTTTTCGAAGAATATTACGGGAGCCTGATCGTCGAGCAGATCCTTCGAAACATCTTCCAAAGGCGGAACCTGGGTGCTGCCTGGCGCGACCTGCGGGCAGGTTTCGAAGTCGACGATCACTTTTCACGCCGGCTCGCCGTCACGACCTGGAATTTTTTCTCGGCCCGTATTTCCGCAAGGCTGCGGATGAACGGGGGGGGAGGGGCAAGTTAGATGCCGGCAAATCTCTTTCGACGCGCTCTGAGGCGGCTTAGGAGGCAGATCGCAGCGCTCAGGCCCGGACCGGTGATTCTCATGTATCATCGGATTGCCGAGGTCGAGGGCGATCCCTGGGACATCTGCGTCAGCCCTGCCAATTTCGCGTCTCAGCTGAAGGTGTTGAAATCTAGTCGGCAAGTTCTGAGCCTGACGGACTTCTGTCGGCGTCATGCCGAGGGAAGCCTGCCGCCCAATGCCGCGGCCATCACGTTCGATGACGGTTATGCCTGCAATGCGGCTGTTGCCGCGCCGCTGCTCATCGAGAACGGCCTGCCGGCGACCATATTTCTCTGTTCCGGCATGATCGGTTCGACGCGCTGGTTCTGGTGGGACGCGCTTGAAGAAATCGTCATGCAGCATCGCGATGTTGCGATCCGCATCACCTCGCCGGAACGGCGGGAATGGGCCCTGGGAGCACGGGACTCCGACCTTCAACGAAGAAGCTGGCGCGCATCCGGCGGAGAATGGACGGCGCGGCAGCGTGCCTATATCGGAATCTGGACATATCTGAAGTCGCTCGACAATACCGACCGCGAAAGCGCGATGGCCGAACTTCATGCGCAATCAGGGGTGCCGGAACAGGCTCCGGCGAGCGGTGCCGCCTTGAGCTTGCAGCAGCTGAACTGGCTCGCTGGCCAGCCCCTGATTGAACTCGGCGCACACACCGTCACCCACCCTGCACTGGCGGGCTGTGCTCCGGCAGTGCAAGGGCAGGAAATCGGCGGAAGCGTCGAGGAATGCGCGCGGTTGATCGGCCGGAACATAAGATCTTTCGCCTATCCCTATGGAAGCTATGGGCCGGAAACCCCGGCGATTGCCGCCGAAGCCGGCTTGGAATTCGCCTGCACGACGCGGGGGGATCGAGTGAAGCCGGGCGACCCTCTGTTAGAATTGCCCCGTTACCAGGTCTTCAATCTGGCAGGGAAGGAAATGCTAAAAACGTTTCCGGGTTAGGGATATCGGCGAATTTCTAATGGGCAGGGCTTGTGCGAGACGCCGAAGCTACTCACGTTTGACAACACGACGGCCGGCGAAAAAAATGGGGTAGCGGTCATCACAGTCGCTCCGGAAATTGGAGGTCGTGCTCAACCAATCGCCAAACCGCTCCCGACCCACTGGCGATCCATGCCGCGATGCATTCGGTCAGTCCGAATAACCAAATAGCAGCACCGTTCGAAGAAGCCCCGATCGCTACTTCGCTGGCATAATCGATAATCAGCTGCTGCTTGCACCAGCCGAACGCCGTGATCTGTCAAGCAACCTCGTCAGTCCGAGTCTGGCGCTGCGAGTCAGCGGCACTTCGAGCCATCTATGTGCAACCAATCCAAAAACAATGGCGATGATACACGCCAATCCATAGAATTTGCCACCCTCGCCGAGCCCAAGATGAGGCGCCGCCGAGGCCACTGCGAGATATGCGAACTCCTGAACCAGATAGATGGAGTAGGATGCGTCGCCAAGAGCCTTCAGAGGCAACAGACGAGGAATAAGATTGCCGCGATCGAGCAGCAAGAAAGCACTGACTAAAAAGCAGGCGGCGGCGCCTGGCCCCAATTCGGGAAAAGCGGCGCCAAAAACGAGAAGACTTCCGGACACAAGTGCGCTGTAGAGAGTGGCCTCCCGAAAGCGCCTGTTTTTCAGGTCGAAGCCAAAAATCCTTCCAAGAAACGCACCGGAAAGAAACTCCATCAATCGCGGGCCTGAATACGTTGCCAGCGCCGGATTTTGAGGCTCATACAAGAACCCGATCGAGACCAGAGCGATGAAAGTGAGGGTTAGGACGGTTAATCTGTAAGAAATCGGCAGCAACAGCATGCTGGCAAAAGCCGCATAGAAAAACATCTCGTAGTTTAGGGTCCATCCGAGATAATATAAAGGCCAGATGTTCTGGCTCGAATAGGGAGCCTCTGCCGGTATGAAAAAGAGAGACTTCAATATGTATCCAGCTGAAAGCGAATTTTCCATGGGCGTGGTATAGACGCCGTACCAACCGAGAAAAATCACCATGGCGGTGGCTGCCCAATAGAGCGGGACGATCCTCGTCAGGCGGTCCAGAAAGAACCGGCGCGGGGTCACAGAGCGCCCGTCTGTAATCGCGACGACAATGAACCCGCTGATGACGAAAAAAATATCGACGCCATATTTGCCAAAATCAAATAGCCAATGTCCCTGCAGCATGTGGAAGGCGACCACAGATACCGCAGCGATTGCGCGCAGGTACTGGATCGACCAAATCTCTGCTTTGCTCTGCATGTTGAACTGACACCCTGACCACCGCTCGCACATATATACGATATAGTTGATTTTGGCGTCGATCTATTAATTTTACATACGCCCCCCGGCGTCTGCCGTCTCCATGCTGGCAACCCGCCGGATGCTAAGAATTCGCGACGTAGTTTCCGGAGAACTCCGTTTTAAGGACTTCATCGCCTCGGCTGATGAAGGAACGGCAAGACTGGGCCGATAAAACTGAAGTACGGAGCGAAATCTCACGTCATACGGGGGCGTTGTCCCAGGCGACGAAAACCCTGAGGTTTTCCCGCCAGCCGCAAGATCCATAACAAGTGCGGTGCGGCGATCAATAAATCTAGCTCCCTCAACTTGCTGAGATAATCAAGATAGCGAGCCCCGTCGGCACGAACACGTATCCAAGCGCCCGAGTTATGCCAAATTGCTTACGTCAATCGCACTCGCCTCGATGAGGTGACTTTCGCGTGTCCTTTCCGGTCGTTTTGGCGGCAGTAGGGCGCAGTGCATCCTTTGACCCCCTACGCCACTGCCCCGTCAGCCAGGAAGGCAAAAGCATTTCATATGCCTCGGAAGTGAGGAGAGGCGTTTTGGCGCGTATGCTCGCAATCGTCGCCAAAGCCTCCTTGCGTGCAAGGTCGATACGGATCGAATTGCCAAATCTCAGCGAAAGGTCAAGCTCCTTGAGCCGCTGGAGCAGGGTGTCCAACGGGGTCGGGTCGATACCGCGGAAACTGGCAAATTCGCGCCCATTTTCAACGAACTCGTCACCGAGTTCCTTTATTCGGTCCACGCCACTCCGGCTTCCGTGATGGACTGCGAGCTCCAGCAGAGACAATGACGTATCGAGCGACCGCACCATGCGAATTCTCCGAGCAGCCTATTCAACAGACTTTAGGCGATTTTTTGTGCGGTGCAACAAAAATGTGAGAGGAGCGTGGAAACGCCGTAAGCTGACGTGGCGTGACCAGCCGATGGTAGAATTGAGGGAGCTCCAGCCAGCTTCAGACGCTGCGCCACTTATGCCGCGGGTCGGATGGCGCCGAAAAATGCTCGATGATCGAACGCGATGGCAACACCGCTGAAGAGACGATCGGCCCCGCTCAATCGAAGCCAAGGACCGACAAAATCGGCATTCCATCAGATATCGGCGAGAAACTGAAGCAATTGCCCCATATCAATGCAGTTGTCCGCTTGCGCCGGTAGTGTCTTCGGCGTAAACCGGGATAGTATCTCGGGGGAGGAGATGCCATGAATCGCTTGCAAGCGTTGTTGCTGAGCTTCGAGCTGTCAGTTTTTATATGGATAGGTATTTTCCTGGGCGTCTATTGGCTGCTCGGATAGCCGTCGCGTCCTCATGCGCTTCGCGTCTATCGCATCGACAGCATCAGATGAAGCGCGCCCCAGGCTAGAAAAACGAGCCAAGAAAGCTGCGCCAGAAGCGCGAAAATAAACCAAGCCTTGACCATGATCGGATCTCCGTTCCGGGCGAACGGAGATATCGCGGGCAACCGGCCGAATTCAAGGCGGACCAAAAGTTAACCTTACCGGACGCTCACACGCCTTCCGATCTCTTTCAGAGCATGCTCTAGTTCAGCCACTGCCGATTGCCGCGGTTGTCGATCATCTGCAAACGCCTCCCGTTTGACAGGATTTTGACGCACTCGATACGCCCGCCTGGATAGCGAAGGCACATATGCCCATCACCGATCTGGTATCCAATTCGGCTCTTCGAGCCGTAGAGATAGCCATCACGACGTTCGGTGAGATGTCGCGCACCCGGCAGATAAGTCTGGATCTCTGCTATGGTGGCGGCTTTGAGCTTCAAAGGCTCTGCCGCGTCGCTCATTCCTGCCCACGCAAGCAGTATGAGAAATAATGTGAGGCGCATCCCAATCTCCTTTTGTACCCCCCGGATTTATTGGGCGGCCTGATATCCCGGTCAATAGCCAGTCGAAATGTTCTCTATCGCTGTGTCGGCAATGATACTATCGACAGGTATATCGACCCTTAGCGACCTTGTAGCACCCGGGTCGATTGGTCTGGTATTGCTGCTGCCGCTGGCGTGGCTGAACGGTGTCGCCGGAGATGGCCCCGCTGATATCGCCGCTAATCCCGTGACGTTTCTTGGTCGTCGTCGAATAGGTTTGGCTGTCGGCGATGCCTGCGAAAAGGCTGGCCAAAGCCAGTGCGAGAATGAGAGTGCGCATTGTAGCGATCCTGGTGTTAAGCGTCTCCCTATATCAGGGCGAAAATGATTCCGAAACTCGCTCTGCCGCCGCGCTCGCTTTCGCTGCCCGGCACAGAGACGATCGGCTTCTGTGCGATGTCTGACGCTTACTGTATCAGAATTCGGTGCATGCCACAAATTTCAGGTATCAAGGAGATCGATGATCCGACGGCAAATGGCAGAACAATCCGAGGGAAGGTGCTGAAGGGGAAACCATTTCGTCTCGGCGATTTCCCAGCTCGTTTTTAAATTCGGCATTTCGGTGAACCCTGCCGCACGGAACGCCATGATATAGTCGCCCCTGGCCTGCGCCGTTGGGTTAGGGAACACGCCGACAAATGTCGGCGGGGAGGTTAGAGTGATCGCGACCTCTTCTCTCAGTTCCCTCGCCACCGCATTTTCCGGCGTTTCGGGCGGGTCGATGCCGCCGCCCGGGAGGTGCCAGCCCGGCTTGTATGAATGGCGCACGAGAAGCACGTTGCCTTCATGCACCAAGGCCACCTGTGCGCCAATTGTGGCTCTCTGTTTCACCCAGAGAGCTATGTAAAAGGCACGGACGACAAGTTTCGTGAGGAAGCGCATGCTCCTCACCGCTCACGATGCAGGCATGTGACTGACAAAAGCTGCCAGTGCCATTGTGATTATGAGTGCGAGCGACAAAGTCCAATGGCCGGTGCTGTTTCTGTTTTGCATGGGGAGTGCCGTAATTGATGATTTCGGGTGGGTAGCCCGCGGGACCGGCACCATGCAATGCCGTTCATCCGGTAACCTTACCCGCTAACCATTGCGCACCCGTACCAATCGAGGCTTGGCCTCAACGTCATCGGATAGGATTATAACTTGTGCCAAATCCGCGGATCGTTCGAGGCCTGTATCATGTCCCACTGCAGGCCGGTTTTTCGCCAGTTGCGCACAGCCCCGGTGAGATTGTCGAGCACGAGGTCGCCTTTGTTGGTCCGCACGACGAGCACGAGGTGACCCTCTCCCCAGGCCGTGTGGGCGACGGCCAGGCGCAGCGCGGATGCGGGCCAGCCGTGGGCAATCAGAGCGTGGCGCTTGGTGATTGCAAAGTCCTCGCAGTCGCCTTCACGCGGCGCCAGAGACCATGTGTCATTGCCGCTATCGTTGACGGGGAGAATGTCGTGATTGATCTCACTGTTTACCGAGACGAGCTCACGCCTTTTGTCGGACGTAAGATCGATAGCATCCGGGCCATTGGACGCCGAACAATCGGCGGGTTGATGCACGCAAAACACGACGTGAGCGAAGGGCGCGGTAACCCGTCCACCTTCCTTCAGATAAAGTGCATTGAGCTCCGGTTTGGGCACGCGGGTCACGCCGCCAAGACCGAACGCAAATGCCGAATCCGGGATGAAAGATATCGCAAGGACAGCCGTCGCCACAATTTTGAGTAGAGTTGTCATCTAAAACTCCCACGCCATGTTTGCGGGAGAAGATAGCTTTGAAAGGTGGAACTCTGCTCAAGTCGAACGTTCAATATTTAACGATCGCTGTTTCACAAACGGCCTCAGGCAGACCCGGCGTGGTTGATATTGTTGACGCGCACCGTCTCAATCAACATCGGGGTCGCGGTCTGCAGCCGGCACGTCGGCCGGATTCCTGGCCCGCCTTGCCTGGATGTTGCGCCGGACGCGGTCGGCGATAAGCGCCAGCGAGCCGCGGAGGCTGCGCGCGCCCATTACCGATTCCAATACCACGGACTGTGTCGCGAACCGTTCCTTAAAGGCCTCACCGCCGCAGAGGAAATCGACCGTGCCAAGGCCTTGGTCGAACGACCATTTGATATATTCCATCATCAGGATGAGGCCGGGCGAGGAAGAGGCGAAGTCCGGATCGAAGGTTGTCACCCAGGCCATCATCATGCCGCGCTGGATGAAGTTGATCGAGATGGCGATGACCGTTTCGTTGCTTTCCAGCACGAAGATATGCAGCACGCCGGCACGCAGAAGTACCGAGACGAGCGCCGTCAGCGTCTCGGCGTCGTCCTCGAACAGAGCGGACTGGTGGCCGCGTTCGGCGAGCCATTTGCCCTTGAGCACGGAAAGCCGCGTCAGAAGGGGAGCGAGCGGCTCGTCCGGCGGCACCAGGCGAAATCTGAGATCGCCGGATTTCTCGATCGTGTTGCGTCCGTGGCGGTAGTTTTTGCGGGTCTTTTTCGAAAGACCGTTGAACCATGCGGCGCCGTCCTTCCAAGATCCCGTGACCCGGTGGCTGACTTCGCTGCGTGGATGCAGTCCGAGCCTGATACTGCCTGCCGTGGTCGGCGTGAAAAATGCCTTGGCCGGCGTGTCCGGCAGCAGGCGATAGAGAAAGGCCAGATCGAAGCCGCCAGGCCTCGACAGCTCGTTCCACAGCCGCGTCAGGGCCTCCGAGGGGCATTCCGGCGCCATCAGGATATTGCCGTAATCGGAATAGCTGCCGGCGGCCCATTCGAGGAAGCGTAGTCCCTTGCGCCGGGCGATCGCCAGCGGCATGACCGCCAACAGCCTGTCGTCCCGCCAGACGAGACCGATCCGCAGCGCCCTGCGGTCGCGATCAACAGCGGTTCGCCACCAGGCGGAAATCCAGTCATGGCTCTGGAAGATCAATCCATCGGTCTGTTGCCAGAGCTCCATCCAGGCGGGACCTACGGCGTCCAGCCGGTCTGCGGAACGGACAATTTCCAACCTGTCGAGGCCGGCCTCGCTTTGCGATGCGAGCACGCTCATGATTTAGGCCCGTCCTGCGTCCGCACCAGTTCGTCCTGGCCACGCCCGGAGAGTCTGCGCCAGGGTTTCTGCGCCTGCCACCACATCTTCTTCAGCGGCAGGATCCAGAGGCCGAACAGCGACTGGTAGTCGCGCACGTCGCGGTCGATCAGTCCGAACTGAAAATCTTCCTGTGGTGCCGGCACGACCAAAGTTCCGAACAGCCGGTCCCAGAAGGAGAACAGGAGACCGAAATTCTTGTCGTAGTGCCGCGGGTCGATGCTGTGGTGCAATTGGTGCCAATGCGGGCAGAGAACGAGATTGTTGATCGGGCCGAAGGAAATCTTGAGATGCGTGTGGCGGACGAAATCCATCATCAGGATATTGCGCACGACATAGACATTGATGCCGAAAATCGTCACCTCGACCGGATCGAGCGCGATCAGCGTCCACATGCCGAAGCAGATGCCGGGAATGACGCCATCCCACATGCGGTTCATCAGATCATCGAGCGGATGCACCCGATCCTTGGTGATGCCCACCATGACCTGGGCGGAGTGATGCACCTTGTGCAGTTCCCAGAGGAAGGGAAAACGATGCTGGGCGTAGTGATAGACATAATAGGAAATGTCGTAGGCGAGCAGCATGCTGATCGTGAACAGGACGATGGTCACCGGTCCTGCTGGCCCGCCGATCAGTGGCGTGTCGATATGAAAGAGCCCGCCCAGCAATCGATTGGTTCCATAACCCACGGCGGTCACGAAAGTCACGCCGGCGGGGATGAACAGGAACGGTCCGACCAGCTTCTTCGTGACCCAGAAAAGCGCATCGGCCCTGGCCGATGGGTGGAAAAGGATTTCCGTCGGGAACATGAAATCGAAGAAATCCCGGATCGACCTCTCCTTGACCACGCGAAAATAGGCGATTACTGCGCAGATCAGCGCGGTCAGCAGAATGAGGCCGGGCGTTACCAGGTCGATCCCGACCAGCTTGCGCGTGACCGCACTGACAAAATCAAACAACATGCCGGCTCCTTGGTCGCGGATACGATAACCGTGACAAGTGAGACATCCGAGGGACGGCCGGATGCCGCCTCACGTGGTTAATGCAGTTCTATGACATAGTTGTGCATCACGATACCGGATAGCATTTCCGGCGGGAAGCCGAATCAACACTGCGTTATCGCTAAAATATGCAAAACACGCCGATTTCAACCTTGGCGCTGTACCGGAAACAACCAGCTGCGGACACCACCTTCGTCCACTTTGCCCCGCCACGACACACGTTGGGCCGGCTCCCGGATGCCGAATCTGGGCGACACCCAGCCACCCTGACCCGGCCTGTCTCCTCCGGTGGAGATTTCGATTGCCGTGTCGGGAAGATGCATCTCCAGGAGTGGCTCGTCGCCGCGGCGCACCACCACCCGATTGCTGTCACGATCGACCGCAAGCCCGGCGGCAAGCTGAAAGACGATTTCCGCCTCGCGGGCGGCGCCGATCAGGCGGTCGATGACGGCAATTCCCCCTGTGTCTCGCGAAAGCGTGCGCTCGTGGACGACACTGTAGCGCCTTTGGTAGCCGTCCTGGCGAGCGCTCAGCCGCCAGTTCGGTTCAGGCCGGCTTTCGATCAGCTTCGCCTCAGCCTTGTGAGACCAGTTGAAGGCGCCGGCCACGGTGCTTTGGCTGACGCCGTCGATGTTGAGCGTATTGTGCGCGGGCGTCGACCGGAACCATTTGCGCCACACGCCGCCGGAACCGTAGAGCCAGGTGCCGGGATCGACGAGCACAGGCACACCATCGATCGATAGTGTCAGCGCCAACGCGTCGGCATGGCCATGGGCTGCAATCGACAGGTAGCCGAGTGGGCCATGGTCGAATGTCAGGCGGATGCGGCGGCTGTTGATCTCACCGTGCCAGACGCTCAAGCCTCCCTCCGGGAATGTCGTAAGTCCGGTGGGCGCTGGCATGGCCGCTGGCGGCGCGGCGAACAGCACGGCGCGGAAGTCGCCTGCCATGGGCAAAATACCGGGCTCGCGGCAGAAGCCGGCTATGGCGGCAGCGACGGACGCCGGATAGTCGGCCTCATTGCCCAGCGTCAACGCTCGCCCCTCGTCGTCATCGCCGAACGACACGGTCTTGTCTCCGAACTGACCAATGAAATCGGCGAACGCACCGAGACGTTGTTCGACCTGAGGCGAGAAGGGCTGGCCGGAGCCGCGCGCCGCCAGCGCACATAGCAAGACCAGTTCCGCCGTGAAGGCTGCATAGGTCGGGCTTTGCTCGGCACCGCTGCCATCCGGCAGGATCTGCTTCAGCATCTTCGCTTGCAGCACCTCATGGGCTGCACCCGAGGGTATTTCCAGCGCGAGACCGATCAGGAATTCGCCCGCCAGTTCCGCAACGAGATGATTGTTGGCCGAGGAGAAACGCGACTGAAAGCGCGGCAGCCAATAGGCGCTGGCGAGAAGAATTTCACCAACCCGTCGGCGGGTGGCATCGCTCATCCTGCCCTCCAGGAGGTCGCAGGTGACAATCAGGCTGATGGCGCGCAACGCCACCTCGATGCCCGACAACCAGCCGACGCCGCGGAATGGCGGGTTGGCGCGGTGCCAGCTTTCTATGGCTGCTTCGATCGCCGCGAGGCTGCGCGCGTCGTCTTCGAGCAGCACGTACGCTGCAAGCGCCGGCAGCATTTGCAGCCGGTTGATCTCCCACACGTATTTTATATCGCTGCGGCTGCCGTCGTGCCGGAAGTCGATGTCGAACGCATAGGCATCGGCGCCCGGCCAAAGTGTCCCGGTCACCGGGTCAAGCCGCCACAGATCGGGTGGAAACAGCGACGTGGGATCGCGCGCAGGCCAATCCTGGCCCAGCGCCGAAAACCGCCCGGCAAGCGTGGCTTCCGCGGCTCGCGCAATGGCTTGCCGCTGTGCTTCTGTCGCGGCAGTCACGCGCTCGCCAAAATCAGGAAATACAGGATGGATTGGCCTCGCCGCATAGCGCGTCCAGCCTTCGTCGCGACCGCGCGAGGCGGCACGGCTTCGATGCTCGACCAGCCGATGCAGTATTTCTGCCAACTCCATGTTGCGCAATCGATTGATGTACCAACCGAGTTTCATTGGGCCTCCAAGCCAGTCCATTCCTCGATACACCATGGCAGGCAAAAAGCCATGAACTGTCATTTGCTTTTCTACCGCTGCGGTTAATATTGCCGCGGGCGTCGAGGAGGTTGGCATGAAGAGACTATTTTGCATTCTGGCATTCTTCCTCGCCTGTTCCGCAATGGCACAGGCGGCGACCTTGCATCTGTCCCGCGGCGTCGGATTGCATGAATGGCTGAACTGGGCGCCGGTGATGCCTGACGGCTCCTATCGCTGGCCGCCGTATCGCAGCGAGGCGGAATGGCTCGGCGGCAGCCGGCCAATCACTGATTGGCCCGAGGGCGATCAATTCCTGCATATCCGCTCGCTGGGCTTCGATTTCGTCCGCCTGACCGTCGATCCCGGTCCATTGGTCGCAAGTGAAGGTGCCCAGAGGCAAGAGGCGCTCGCGGTGCTCGCCACGGATATCGACCGCGTTACATCCGCCGGCCTCAAGGTGGTTTTCGATCTGCATGCTGTCAGTCAGGTTCCGGCCTATAGCATGCAGATGATCTATGACGGCGCCGACAGCGATGGCGTCGCTCGCTACCGAGCCATGGTTAAGGATGTCGCGACCATGCTCGCTGGCATCGGTGCAGATAAGGTGGCGCTGGAGCCCTATAACGAGCCGGCTTATTATCCCTGCGGTGCGGGAGGCACGGACGATTGGCAGCGGATCATGGCGTCGACCGTCGCCGACATCCGTTCCGTGAGCCGGGATCTCACCATCATCGCCACCGGCGCCTGCGGCGGCAGCATCACCGGGCTCATCAACCTTGATGCCAATTTCGACGACCCGAACCTCTACTATAATTTCCACATGTACGAGCCGCACAGTTTTACCCATCAGCGCGCCGACGACAAACGGACATTCAGTTCCGGCCTGCCATGGCCCGCCGATACGGGGACGAGGGCTCAGGTTCTGGCGCATCTCAGGCAGCATATGGCCGCGGCTGGGCTCGATGAGGCCGGGCAGGCGGCAAACCTGGCTCTGGTCGGACCCGGCATCAACAAATATTTCGCCGAGAACTGGGGGCAGGAGCAGTTGCAGGCGCGGATCAAACAGGCCGTCGACTGGGCGCTGGCGCACAACATCCCGACCGAGCGGCTGTTCATGGGCGAATTCGGCGCCATGCTGATCTCCGACGACGGCCGCACCGGCGCCTATGATGCCGATAGGCTGCGCTATCTCACCGCACTCCGGCACGAGGCCGAGCGCTACGGCATTGCCTGGTCGATCTGGGAATATTCCAACCCCTACGGCATGAGCGTCATCCTGCCCAAAGGGCCAGCCATTCCGGATGCCGAGATGCTTCATGCCCTGGGGCTGCAATGATTTCAGCCGAACTATCGTTGCACAAAAGCGGAGGCCGATGGCGCGAGTGCATGCCCTTTTCGTATTGAACCGAAGACGAGGACCATGCATTTTCCCTTGGGCCGGGAAAGTCGGGACGGAACCGGCCTCGAAAAACGAAAGGAAAAGCAATGGCAATTCCCAAGAACACGATCTGCGTCTGGTATGACAAGGACGCCGAGGCCGCCGCCCGCTTCTACGCTGAGATTTTTCCCGACAGTTCGGTGGGCTCTGTTCATCGTGCACCCAGCGACTTCCCGTCCGGCAAGGCAGGCGATGTGCTGACCGTCGAATTCACGGTCGCCGGCATTCCCTGTCTCGGCCTCAATGGCGGCCCTATGTTCAAACACAACGAGGCTTTCTCCTTCCAGATTGCCACGGACGACCAGGAAGAAACCGATCGCTACTGGAACGCCATCGTCGGCAATGGCGGCCAGGAAAGTGCATGTGGCTGGTGCAAGGACAAATGGGGCATCTCCTGGCAGATCACCCCGCGCGTACTGACCGAAGCGATGGCTGCAGGCGGCGATGAAGCAAAGCGTGCGTTTGACGCGATGATGGACATGGGAAAGATCGATGTTGCGGCGATCGAGGCTGCTCGCCGCGGTTGACGGCCGGTTTTAGCGCGCCGCCTGCTTCCAGACGTCGCAGATCGCCTCGGTGAAGGGCGCAAGGTCCAGGCGTTCGCGATGAATGGCAAGGGCCGCGGCGCCGAGCCGCGCCCGCAGCGCCGGGTCTTCGATCAGGCGCCGCAGGGCCTCTGTCAGCGCGTCGACATCGCCGGGCGGGACCAGCAGTCCCGACTGCTCATCGACAATGATGTCTTCGACCGCGCCCACCGGGGTCGTCACCACTGCAAGGCCGGCCGCCATGCCCTCGATCACCGAGACCGGAAGGTTTTCGGCGAAGGATGGTAAAGCGAGGATGTCGGCCGACGCGATCAGCGAGGCGACCTCATCCGGACCAACCCAGCCGGGCAGGCTGACCCGTGTGGCAAGCGCCAGCGCCGCCGCCTTAGCCCGCATCGCCTCCACTTCGCCGTCGCCTGCGATCGTCGCCCGCCAGCCTTCGATCGAAGAGAGCTGTGCAAGTGCCTCGATCAGTTGCGGCGTGCCTTTTCGTTCGCCGACGCGGCCGAGGAAAAGGACATGCATCTGCTCGCCCCCACCGCGATGCGGCAGCGACGGCGTCTCCGTTGCATTCGGCACGATGACGATCTTGTCGGCCGTGCCAGGTGCCCTGGCCGTAACGAAATCACGCCAGATGCGCCCGAGCACGATGACGCGGGCGGCATGCTCGAACAGGCTGCGGATGCGCCGGCTGAGGAAGCCGCTTTCGGTCCAGAATGTCTGATATTGCGACCCGTGCAGGTGCAGCACATAGGCCATGCCGAGCATCCGGGCACAGGCGGCGATGACCAGTTTGCGATAGGTGCTGCCATGGCTCGACAGGTTGATATGCACCACATCCACGCGCCCTGCCACACGCGCTGCGACCATGCTTAGGCAGACGCCCGCCATGGCCAAGACCGAAAGCGCGGTCGGCCCGGAACCGCGGCTGACCAGGAATTGCGCCTCGATATCGCGGCCGCTTCGCCGGTCGAGCTCGCGTTTCAGCGCGCCCATGATCCGGTCGATGCCGCCCTGTCCGGATGTGCCAGAGGGGACGGTAACCAGAACATGCAGGGGTCGAGAACTGGAACGGCGTTGCGGCATGGCTGTTTCACTAGCATGCCCCCGGCACGCGGCAAAGCGGAGTGCAGCGGAAAGCGGGGAGGGCGGCGGCAACTGCGATGGCCTCGTTCGTGCGATTTCGAGCCGGATTCACCCTGCGCCGAGATTCCGCTATATTTCGCGTGGCGGTGAAGCTAAGCAGGATCGACGATCCAAGGATGATCCCTTGCTGCTGCGCTCCACCCTGATCTACGCTCCGGCGATCCTTCTGACGCGCATTTCGGCGCTGCTGCTGCTGGTCGTCGCCACGCGACTGATCGACCAGACGGAATACGGTCTGCTGACGCTGGTGGTCACTGTCGGCGAGATGACCGACGTTGCCGTCACCAACTGGCTGCGCATCGCGCTGCTGAGACTTGGCGGCAAAGGCGATATCAGCCGCGGCAGCCTCGCTTTGGCCGGCCGGGTCCTGATCGGCACGACGATGCTGGCGCTCGCCATCTCGGTCGCCGCCTCCGCCGTGGTCGTGCCTGAGCGCTGGATTGCCTTTGCGATTGCGGTCTCCGCCTATCTCGTCGCTGGCGCCGTCGGTCGTTTTGCGCTCACGGTGCTGCAGATGCAGCAGCGGCATTCCGCCTATTCCATGTTCGAATTCCTGCGCGCGGTTCTGCAACTTGTCTTGCCGGTCGCGGCGATCTTCGTCTTCGAAAAATCCTTCCTCGTGATGTCGCTGGGTTCGAGCCTGGGGGCGCTGACCGCCGGCATCCTTGCCGGCGCCATGGCCTCGCGCAGGATCGTCGCCGGTCCGCCGCGCTTCACCCATCGCGAATTCTTTGCGCTGGGTGTGCCGCTGATCCTCATGGCGCTGGTCGGCTTCGGCCTCAACAATGCCGAGCGCATCTTCCTGAAACTGTTTCACGATGCCGGCGCGGTGGCGACCTTCGCCGCGGCCTATGCGCTGGCGCGCCAGCCGATCGACATGGTCGCCAATGCCGTCAACATGGGCGCCTTCCCGGAAGTGGTGAGCCGCTTCGACGACGAGGGGCCTGCCGCAGCAGGCAGGCTGCTGTCGCAACTGATGGCGCTGCTGATCCGCCTCTGTCTGCCGGTGGCGGCGCTCCTTGTGGCGCTGGCCGGCGATATCGCGGCGCTGGTCCTGCCCGCCGGTTATCGAACCGATATCGACAGACTTTTCCTGATCATCGCTGCGAGCGTCATTGCGGCGAACCTGACCAGCTTCGTCTACGGCACGGTCGTGCATGCGCACAAGCGGCCATGGCTGCTGATCATCGCCAATGCCGTCGGCTCAGCGGCGACGATTGTCCTGTCGCTTATCCTGATTCCATCGATGGCGGCGGTCGGTGCGGCTTTCGCGCTTCTGGGTGGTTCGGTTGCGAGCCTGATCGCATGCATCACCATCAGCCACCGGCTGACGCCTGTGCCGGTGCCTTGGCGGGATGTTGGCATCTCGCTGCTGATTTCCGCCACGATGGGCGTCGTGGCGATATTCGTTGCCAATGTGATGGGGGCCGCACCCGCTATAGTCAGGTTGGCAGCCGGCGGGATCGCCGGAGGCGTCGTTTTCATCGCGCTGAATGCCGTGTTCCACAGGCAGGCAACGGTCAGGATTGCCGGTACCCTGCGGATGCGGCTCAGACGCTTCGCATCCTGACCAGGAAAGGCTCTATTCAACGCCTCGGTCGCTGCCGCCATTCCTGCCACAACAGAATGGCGTAAGCCGTATTGGTCTCGTAGTAGCGAGGCCAGAGCCGGCGCGGCTCCTGCGCCACCCGGAAAAGCCATTCGAAGCCTGCATTCTGGACCATTCTCGGCGCCCTGGCGACCTTGCCGCCATAGACATCGAAGCTGCCACCGACGCCCATGACGAAATTCGGTGTCAGCCCATCGCGGTTCTTGCGCAAAAAACGCTCCTTGCGCGGCGTCGGCATGGCGACGAACAGGCAGTCGGCGCCAGATCGATTGATCGCCTCAAGCACCTCCGGTTCGTCCTCGGGCGTGAAATAGCCGTTCCGCATGCCGGCGACGATAAGTTCGGGGTGATCCTGTTTGAGCCGGTGCTGCACGGCCTCCAGCACCACCTGTTCCGCACCCAGCAGATAGGGGCGGAAGCCGCGGGCAGCGCAGAGGCCGAACAGGCTGGTCATGATGTCGATGCCCGCCACCCGCTCTGGAATGGCGAGGCCGCAGAGCCTTGCGCCCCAAACGACGCCGGTGCCGTCTATGTTGATCATATCCGCCGTCGAGACATCGTCCCGAAGCTCGGGATTGCTGCGCATGTTGACGAGCTTGGCGACGTTGACCACCGTATGATGCAGCGGTCGCTTCAGTGTCATCGCCTCTTCGGCAATGGAAAGCGTTTCCGCCATCGACAGTGCATGCATCGGCGCTCCCATGAATTCCAGCCGCCGAGAAGCGAGCAGGACATGCTGCGACCAGCCGATGCTATGGACGTTCATTCCGCCGCCTCCGGCATCGACGAAGCGCGCGACCTGCTGCCTTCGATGCGGGCATCAGGCTTGCGCGCCTTGCGCCAGGTCCAGAGACCGCGCGTGTCGATCAGTTTCTTGTCGCGCAGGGCTTCGGGGTCGATGAGATTGAACTGCCGGTGATCGACCAGCAGCACGACGACATCGGCCTGGTCGATTGCCGACAGTGCGTCGGCGAAGACGATGCCGCGGCCCTCGAGCTCGCGCGGCAGCGCCCGGACATTCGGTTCGGCGGCGACGATCTTGATCTCCGGTACCTCTGAGAGAAGTTTCACCACTTCGACAGCCGGGCTTTCGCGCAGATCGTCAATGTTCGGCTTGAAACTCAGTCCCAGGCAGGCGATGGTCTGCCGGCGATTGCCGCCGAGCAGAGCAAGAATGTCCCGCACCACGGCATGCGGGCGCTCCGAATTGATGTTGCGCGCCAGATTCATCATCGGCGATTTCTCCGGCGCGGCATCGATGATGAAATAGGGGTCGATGGCGATGCAATGGCCGCCGACGCCCGGGCCAGGCTGCAGGATGTTGACGCGCGGATGCCGGTTGGCGAGGTCGATCACCTCCCATACATTCAGCGACAGGTGTTGGCAGACGGCTGCGAGTTCGTTGGCAAAGGCGATATTGACATCACGGAACGCGTTTTCGGCGAGCTTTACCAGTTCCGCACTTTCCGCCGAGGTGATGAACAGATCGCCCGCCACGAAGCTGGAATAGAGTTCGGCTGTCCGCTCCGACGACCTGCGGGAAAGCCCGCCGATCGATCGGTCGTTGTTGATCAGCTCGGTCAGCACCTTGCCTGGCAGAACCCGCTCCGGCGAATAGGCGACCGCCACATCCGCTTCGTCGCCATGGGTGAGCGGGAAGCGAAGATCGGGACGCAGTTCGGCAAGCAGCGTGGTCATCAGGCGGGTCGTGCCGACAGGCGAGGTCGATTCCAGCACGACCATGTTGCCCGGCGCCAGGATCGGCGCAATCGCGCGCGCGGCGGCGAAGACATGCGTCACATCCGGCTTGCGATCCTCTGTGATCGGCGTCGGTACGGCGATAATGAAGGCATCGGCCGGTTGCGGCGTGACGAACGCTTGGAGCCTGCCATTCGCCACCACCTTCTGGATCAGGCCGTCGAGATCGGGCTCGACGATGTGAATCTCGCCGCGATTGACCTTCTCGACCACGGCCGGATTGATGTCGACGCCAACCACATCGAAGTCGCGGCTGGCGAAGATGGCGCAGGTCGGCAGGCCGATATATCCCATGCCGATGACGGAGACGGTCCTGATTTCAGGCATGACGCAACAGCTCCTCGACGATCCGGCTGCTCGCCCGGCCGTCGCCATAGGGATTGTGTTGTTCGGCCATGCCGCGATAGACAGCCTGGTCGTCAAGCAGCACATTGACATTGAACAGGATTTTCTCGACATCGGTACCGACCAGGCGCGCCGTGCCGGCCGCCACGCCCTCGGGCCGCTCCGTATTGCCGCGCATGACCAGCACCGGCTTGCCGAGCGACGGCGCCTCTTCCTGCACGCCGCCGCTGTCGGTCAGCACCAGATAGCTCTGCTTCTGCAGGTAGAGGAAAGCCAGATAGTCCTGCGGATCGATCAGGTGGATGTCCTGCAGGCCGCCGAGCTGAGCGTCAACCACGGCGCGAACGCTGGGGTTGGGGTGGACCGGATAGACGATCTGCACGTCGCCCCGCGTCGCCAGCGCCTTCAGCGCCGTACAAATGCGGTCGATGCCGCCGTCGAAATTCTCGCGGCGATGGCCGGTGACGAGAATCAGCTTCTTGCGGCGATCGAGGAAGGGGAACCGCCCGGCAAGCGCCTCGCTCATCGGCCTGTCGGCGTCGATCTCCGCTGAGAAATGCATGAGCGTATCGATCACCGTGTTGCCGGTGACGAAGATCATATCCGGGTTCTTGCCTTCGGCGACGAGATTGTCGCGGGCCTGCTGCGTCGGGGCAAAATGCCAGGCGGCGATGTCGCCGACGATCCTGCGGTTCAATTCCTCAGGGAAGGGCGAGCCGATATTATGGCTGCGCAGGCCAGCCTCGACATGGGCGACCGGGATGCGCTTGTAGAACGCGGCGAGCGCCGCCGCCATCGCCGTCGTCGTGTCGCCCTGTACGATGACGATATCCGGTTTCGATTTCTCCAACACCTCGCCGACGCCGGTCAGCACGCGGCTCGTCACGTCGAACAGGGTCTGGCCTGACTGCATGATGTCGAGGTCGTAGTCGACCCTCAGGCCGGTGAGCGCGATGACCTGGTCGAGCATGTCCCTGTGTTGGGCGGTAACACAAATTTCGGTTGCAAGCCCCGTTGCGCCAAGTGCTGCGCGTGCGATCGGAAAACACTTCAACGCTTCCGGCCGCGTGCCGAAGACGATCAGCAGCCTTCGCTCTTTCGGAAGCGGGGGGTGCAAATTGAAATGCATGCTTTCGTCCTGCCACTTACAATTCGGTCAAGCTTGACTACTCGTAGATCTTGAAACTGATATTATCGGGCAGGCCGCGGGGCGACGTTCAGAGCTAATATATAGTTAATTTCGCCGGCAACGCGCCTATACGCGAGAATTTCCCCTTTCGCGCGCGTGGGTTAGCAGGAATTGTGGATGTGTTTTGAAATGGGATCGGGCCGAATTTGCACAACCTGACAATCATCAGCAAAGCCGCGGCGGCCCGTCGCTGGGAGGCCTCTCTTCAGGCTCGATTGCATGCCGTTGGCTATACAGTCTCGGTCGTCCATGCGGCACAAGCCGCGGCGGCCGGGCGACATGGATTCGACCATGTTCTGGCCATCGAAAGCCGCCGCTTCGGGCCGTCGCTCGCCAGTCTTGTAGCTCCGCTACAGACTGAGAATCTCGGAGTCGCCGAGCTCGTGATTGATCTCACTGGTTCTACGGCGGAGACAGACATACCGGTGCTGACATTCGAAATCTTCGGCTGCAACGACATTGCCGAAGGCATCACGGAAATGCTCGCCCGGCGGCAATTGCCGGAGCTCGTAACACGCTTAAATGGTGTTGCTGTCGGCCATGCGCGCCCAATGACAATAGACAATCTTTGGTTGTCGAAAATGTCGAATAATTTACTGGCGGCGGCAATTTCCTTGCTTTTGCAAAGTGTGAAGCGCTTTTTCGCCGGTCGGCTCCAGCCGGTCAGTGCTCCCGCCGTCCCGGAACGAAGCGGCGCTGGTTTCTTTTGGCACTACGCGCCCTTTGCCGCCCGAATGCTGGCCGATCGAATCGCTCGGAAGATAAGGCGTCGCAAGCGGCCATTCTACTGGCAGGTGGCCTATCGGCAGACCGGCGCAGCGGGTGTCGCTGAGACCCGCCGGCTCGACGGTTCGCCGTTCACTGTCCTTTCCGACGATGGAGAGAGCTTCTACGCCGATCCGTTCATGTTCGCACACGGCAACCGGTATTATCTGTTCGTCGAGGAATTCCCCTATGCGTCGGGCCGCGGCGTCATCTCGGTTGCGGAATATAGCGCGGACGGGCGTTTCGGTACGCCACGCGTCGTGCTCGAAGAGCCGCATCATCTCTCCTACCCGCAGGTGTTCGAGGAGGGCGGCGAGATTTTCATGATCCCGGAAAGCAGCGCCGCTCGCGAGCTCGTCCTCTACCGCGCCGACGTCTTTCCTGATCGTTGGGCGCGCGACACGGTGCTGCTTGCCGACATCGATATCAATGATGCGACCCTGTTGCGATCAGAACATCGCCATTGGCTGTTCGGCACGGAAAAATTCGGGCCGGGCAGTGCCTCGGACACCTTGATGGTCTACTCCGCTCCGGCTTTGAGGGGACCGTGGCGGCCGCATGCCCTCAACCCGATCGCCATCGATCGCGCCGCGGCCCGGCCTGGTGGCGCCTTCGTCCGGCGCGACGGCAGGCTGTTCCTGCCGGTGCAGGACGGAACGCATGCCTATGGCGGCGGGCTCGGCCTCATGGAGCTGCTGCGGCTGGACGACGAGGACGTCGCGTTCGGCCCGCCCGCGCCGATCGGTCCGGGCGATGCCTGGGCACGCAACGGCATTCACACGCTCAATCGTGCGGGCAATATGGAAGTGGTCGACAGTGCCGGCTGACTATGCGGTCGCGGACAACGAGGCTGACGGCCGTTCCTTTGCCCCCTTCGGCTCAAGGCCGGAGTCCGGCTGGCGCCGGTAGGCGATCAACAGCACGAACAGCATGGCGATCTCAGGGGTCTTCGAAGACAGCGTGTTGTTGGAGAGCGCGGCGATGATGAAGATGATCGTACCGACCCAGGCGGCGAGGGGCGCCCCGCGCAGCAGGCGCGCAAAAATCCAGACGACCAGGCCTGTGAAGAACAGCGCCATCGGCAGGCCGAACAGCATGGAGATCACCACCGGCGTGCTTTCGATGAAGGGCAGGTGCACCTTGTTGTTGACGATATACATGAGGTCTTTGACCGGCATGCCGAAGATCAGCTGCGACCAACTGGCATAGCCGAACACCCTGTAGATCGTCACGCGCGCCATAAAGTTTTCGTCGAACAGCGTGCTGCCGAAGCGGTCCATCAGGCCTGCAGCGAACATCACCGCCAAAAGCGCTGCCCCGAGCGGGATCGTCAGCAGAATGACGCCGAATTTCGCCTGCCTCTGGTGACGGTGCGACAGGCGCGGCCAGCGGGTGAAAATCAGCAGGATGAAAATCTCGACGCAGGTCAGCAACAGCGCCGTGCGGGCGCCGGAAGCGGCGCAGCCGATGAACAGCACCAGCACCATCAGGAGCCGCACCCACAGCCGCCAGCGCGTCAGTGCGGCGAAGCCGATCGCCGCGGCGCAGAGCGCGCCGAGCGCCAGCGGATGCATTGTCAGGCCGACCGGCCGGAAGACCAGCTCCACCCGGTCATAGGGCATGATGCGATGGTGGGTGACCGCTTCCGTGATGCCGATCACGGCGCTGGCGACCAGCATGATGACGGTGATGTCGCCGAGCAGCCGGCGCATGGACGCGGGCAGCGTCAGCGTGATCAGGCCGGCAGCGCCGGCGACCAGATAAGTATCGATGACGAAGCCGCTCGACCCGGCGCGGCCCGTGACGAACAGATAGGCGATGATGGCGATGAGCAGCAGCATGTAGACGAGCACGGCCTTGAACAGACCGACCTCGCTGCGCTCCAGCCGGAAGGGGCGGCTGAACAGGGCCAGCGGCAGCAGCAGGAAGATCGCATCCGTGCCGAAATGCAGTTTCTGATAAAACGGTCCGCTCTCGCCGGTATAGCCGACGAACATGTTCATCACTTCGGGCGAGACGTTGAACCTCAGCTGGAAGGCGAAGGCGGCGAGCAGGAAGATCGCGAAGGCCAGCGTATCACGCCGGCTCGCGTCGCGAGGCGCCGATCGTTCCGGCATGGCGCTCGAATAGGTCATGTCGTCCCCGGCGAGGCGTTGCAGCGAGACCGGCTCGAAGGGCCGGACTTGTCCACCTCTACTAAAGCGCCAAAGGGGTTTGCAAACAAGAGCGGCTGGGAAACAACGCCGCCGATCGCCCGTTGCAACCGGTCGGTGGCTCCTATCGTTGCGAATTCGGCGCAGGTTTTCCCGTTCCAGCAAGATGGGTTGCCGTCATCGTTCCAGAACGGCACATCGGCGCCGAATCGTCATGCCTGTTTGCGTCCGCGACCCGGCGGCGCTATCGTCGGGCGGGCGATCCAGATTGGAACAACTGTGATGGTGTTGTGCCTGAATAATGCGGATGGGGGCGAAATCGCATGTCGCATGCCCCAGAATAGAGCGGCGGATCCGCAGTTTAACCAGAGCGGCCGATTTCTTGCGGCATGTGCTACGCAGTGGTGTACAAAACGTTAAAGTCAGCCGTGTAGTGTACGAGGCGTTGATCCCATGGCCCGAGTGTTTTCAGACCAGTCGAACACATCGCAGGCGAATCCGGCGGCTCGGCCGTTTTCCCGTAGCGATTACGATACGGGCTATCGCGATCCCGGTCCGGTCATCATGCCGCGCACCGAGCCGGCATCGGAGGCGGTGACGATCGACAAGGTCGGCGACTTCCTCGAACTGGATTTCCGTCGCCTGTTCGTATGGCTGCGCAAGGGGGTTCGGACGGGTCTGGCGCTGGCATTGCTGGGCGCCGTGGCTGGCGGGGCCTTTGCCGTGCTCAGCAAGCCTCGCTACACGGTCGGCACGGATATCCTGATCAATCCCGCCAACCTGCAAGTGGTCGCCAACGACCTCTATCAGCAGCCTGGCCAGGTCGACGGCCAGGTGCTGGATGCCCGCAGCAAACTGCGCGTGCTCACGTCGGGCAATGTGCTCTCGCGCGTCGTCGATGAGTTGAAGCTGACCAACGATCCCGAATTTTTCGACCCGAAGCCGAGCCTGGTCTCGGAGCTTCTTGGCCGGCCCGCCGCCAAGCCCGATCCCAAGCTCGCGGCACTCGACAGCCTGCAGAACCGGGTCAGCACGCTTGCCGACGATACCTCTTTCGTCGCGACACTGTCGGTATCGGCCGAGACCGTCGACAAAGCCATTGCGATCTCCAAATCCATGGTCAAGGCTTTCCAGGATGAACTGGCGAAAGCCGACGCCGAGGGTGCCAACCGTGCCGCCGCGGCCTTGGATGACCGTCTCGGCCAGCTGAAACGCGACGTGCAGGCCGCCGACGAGAAGGTCGAGGCCTATCGCCGCAGCCACAAACTGGCCTCCAGCGACGGACAGCTCGTGAGCTCCCAGTTCATGACGCAGCTCAACAGCCAGATCGTCGCCGCCCAGTCGCGGCTGATCGCAGCGCAAGCCGCTTATGACGCCGTGGCCGCTGCCGGTCCCAATGCCGGCAGTTCCGATCCGGTCGCAGCTGCGGCCCTGGTCGCGCTGCGCAACAAGGCCGGCAATCTGCAGCAGCAGCTTGATGCCATGTCCATGACCTACGGCAAGCGTCATCCGGCTCTCGTGCAATTGCATGCCGAGCTCAACGCCGCCAATGCCCAGATCAAGGCCGAAGTGAACCGCATCCACGAAGCGGCGAAATCGACGCTCGACAAGGCGAAGTCGGGGCTTGATGGCCTGAACGCCAAGATGGACGATCTCAAGGGCAATGTCTTCAGCGACAGCGAATCCCAGGTGGCGCTGAGGGAGCTGGAGCGCGACGCTTCGTCGAAGACGGCCGTCTACGAGAGTTTTCTCGCGCGTGCACACCAGATCACCGAGCGCGAGCAGATAGACACCACCAATGTCCGGGTGATTTCGACCGCCGTGCCGCCGGCCGGCCGCTCATGGCCTCCGCGCACCAGCATCGTTGTCGGCGTTGGTTTTATCGCGGGCTTCATGCTCGGCTTGCTGTTTGCAGTCATCCGCGGCATTTTCCGTGATCTGCGCGAGCCACCGTTCCGGTCTGGCGAATTTCGCGCGTGACGGCCGAGAGCCGAAAGCGCCTCGTCTTCCACACGCCGAGCCTCAGGGGCGGCGGCGCCGAGCGCGTCTTCGTCCTCATGGCCAATGAAATGGCCGCGCGCGGCCACCACGTGACTTATGTGACCTGGAATGCCGAAGGTCCGAATACCGAGTTGCTATCGGGCCTGGTCAAGCTGGCGGACCTCGGCATGGCGATAAGAGGCGAAGGTTTTGGCAAGCTGCCGACTCTGCGTGGTCTCCTGCGAACTGCCGCATTCCTCAGAAGGGCTCGGTCCGACGCGGTCTACAGCGCGCCGGACTTTGCCAACCTGATCATTGCACTTGCACTGCGGCTTTCGGGGAGCTCGGCAAAATTCTTTCCAAGCTACCACGCTGCCTCGGCCCATCCGCGCATGGCGCTTGGCGCCCATGTTTCGATTTGGCTATCGAGGCTCGTCGCGACCCGTGCCGACAAGGTCATCGCGGTGTCCGAAGGTGTCGGCCGCGATCTGGTCGCCCGCGGTTTTCGATCGGAAAGAATCGTGGTGATCAACAACCCTCTGCCACCACCGACGCCGCATGCCGGTGTCGTCTACTCGTGGCGGATGGCGCTCCTGGCCATGGGGCACGGGCCGGTGATCGCCTGCATCGGCAGGCTGGTGCCGGTCAAGGATCATCGCACATTGTTTCGTGCCTTTGCCCGGCTCTGCGCCACGTGGCCTGCGCGCCTTGTCATCTTCGGCGATGGCCCGCTGGAAGCGGAGCTTCGCGCCTTCGTCGGGGAGCTTGGCATCGCCGACAATGTGCTGTTTGCCGGATATGTCAACGATCCCGCGGCCTGCTATGCGGTTGCTGATCTGGTGGTGCTGTCGTCGCTCACGGAAGGTTTTGGCAATGTGCTCATCGAAGCCATGGCTGCGGGCGTGCCCGTCGTCTCGACCGACGCGCCACATGGGCCGCGCGAAATCCTCGAGAATGGGCGCTATGGTGCGCTGGTGCCTGTCGGCAATGCCGAGGCGCTCGCTGCGGCCATGGACGAGGCGCTTGCCCGGCCGGTGGACGCCGACCTTCTAAAGCGCCGGGCGGCCGATTTTGAGGTGACCGCGATCGGTGACCGCTACGAGGCACTGTTGTAGCGCCTCCGATGGAGTTGCCTCAAATCACCGTTTTGAAATACTCGATCGTCTTCTTCAGCCCTTCGCGCAGCGGGATCTTCGGCTCCCAGTCGAGCACCTGCTTGGCGCGCGAAATGTCGGGGCAGCGCTGCAGCGGATCGTCCTGCGGCAGCGGGCGGTAGACCATCTTTGATTTTGAGCCGGTCAGTTCCAGCACGATCTCCGCCAGTTCCTTCATGGTGAATTCGCCGGGATTGCCGATATTGACCGGATAGGTCACGTCGTCGGGCGCGTCCATCAGCCTCATCATGCCTTCGATCAGGTCGTCGCGGTAGCAGAAGGAGCGGGTCTGGTTGCCGTCGCCGAAAATGGTGATGTCCTCGCCACGTAGCGCCTGGACGATGAAATTGGAGACGACACGGCCGTCGGCCTTGTTCATGCCGGGGCCGAAGGTGTTGAAGATGCGCATGACGCGGATGTTGACGCCGCGGCTGCGGTGATAGTCATACATCAGCGTTTCGGCGCCGCGCTTGCCTTCGTCGTAGCAGGAGCGGATGCCCATCGTGTTGACATTGCCCCAATAGGCTTCCCTCTGCGGATGCACCAGCGGGTCGCCGTAGATTTCCGAGGTCGAGGCCTGCAAGACCTTGGCGCCGGTTTTCGAGGCGAGCTCGAGCAGGTTCATCGTGCCGATAATGCTCGTTTTGAACGTATAGATCGGGTCGCTTTGGTAATGTACCGGCGAAGCCGGGCAGGCGAGATTGAAAATCTCGTCGAACTTGACGTCGACCGGGTCGATCACCGACTGCTCGATGACGGCGAAACTCGGATTGCCGCGCAGATGGATGATATTGTCGACGGCGCCGGTGAAATAATTGTCGAGGCAGGTGACGAAGAAACCGCGTTCGATCAGCCGGGTGCAGAGATGCGAACCCAAAAAGCCCGCGCCGCCGGTAACCAGAATTCTCTTCATGTCAGACCATCCCCCAAAGCCGTGTCCCTTCCGGCCCATAGAACCTGAGTCGGGTTTCTAAATGGTGTCCGCGACGGATTTCGGCGCGCCGGTGATTTTTCACAAGCGCTGACGCAATCACAGCAATATCACTGCTGTTATCGCAACTTCAAACTGGAGGGAAGGGGAAACAGGCGAAGCCTGAACAGCTTGGTCGGAGTGGAGTGATTCGAACACTCGACCCCCTCGTCCCGAACAATGATAGTGTCTGATTTGGCATTGTTTTTTCTACCATATTTCTATCGCCTAGAAAAGAACAAATCATGTTTGTTCCGCTCATTCGTTGGCAATCGTTGCCGTTATTTCTTAGGCTTCTTCCGACCGGCCTTCCCGGTCGTGAATGCCTTGCTGACGCCTGATTGGTGATCCGGATGATGATGCCCGTAGGTATCTTCAAGTGTCTCCAGCGTCATGCCCAGAAATCCCGCCGCTTCCCACTTCTCCGTTCCCGCCTGCATTAGCCACGTCGCTGCCGTATGGCGCAATGTGTGGCGCACGACGTCAACCCCCTCAGATCCAAGCACTTCCTTGACAAGGCGCTTGAACGCCTGTTTTGGGTCGCCAGCCTTGCCGTGAAACTCGACAACGTATTTAGCGCCCATTGCATGCCAGCGGCGCATATGGGCAAGAATGCGGTCAGGAAGACGGATTGGAGGAGCCTGTTTATTTTTGGCGACCGTCTCGTCATCCCAACTGCGATAGAACACGCCTGAATCCAGATCCACGAACGGCCGGCCTTCTTCCTTGACGAATGACGCCTGCCAGACGCGCGCCGATCGACTGCCGGTATAGAGAGCGACCAGCAGGAAACGCGCGACGTGAACAGAGGTCTTGACGGCGCTTTTGGCGCGCGGCGGCTGGTACGTCTTCTTGTACGCGACCCATATGAGTTTCGCGATCACATCGCGCTCAAGGTGCTTAACCCGGCCCTTCGGCTTGGAAGGAAGTGTGACGATCACGGAATGACGGGTGATATTGTCAGCAACCGCCATCCTGCACGCGGATCTTAAATCCTCAAGCTCTCGACGCGCGGCAGTGATGGTCGATCGCTGCTTCGCATATTCGGTGCAAGTCGTTGTCGTTATATCGTCCAGGGTTTTATCTCCCCAGAAATTCAGCAGTGCGGTGATCCGCTGTCCCAATTCTTTAGGGCGCTTTACCGTAGTCTCTTTGAGCGCGGCATATGCGGCTATCACTTCCGCCACCGTTACTTCTGAAGCGTCTCGGTGTTTGCTCTTCGGCTTTTCCATAAATCGGCTGGCGAGATATTCCGCGAATTTCCCTTCAGCCGATCCGCGATCGCTCGCGCCGCAGCCAGTGCTGATTTGTTTTCCTCCATCAAGGATGAGCCAGACGGCGGAGCGGTCTTCATCGGCTGGGCGGAGCCAGAGGCGGGCTGGTTTTCGCTGACGCGACATTTTTCCTGCATTTCCTTGATATAGGCGAGGGTGGTGAAATCCTTGCCAGCCATGCGCATAATGGTAAGGTGACCGCGTTTAGCTTCCTTCCTCAAGCCGCTCGTAGTCATGCCACCTTGCGGAAACGCAAGCGGTAGGATGTCGGCAAGCCGGATTGGCGTGTTCGGATCAATTTCCGTCATACCGTCACCTCCCGCATCTCAGGGGTCATCGTGCAGATCTCCCGGTTGGACGACGTTCGAGAAATCGCATCCGTGCAATTGCGTGCCGAAGAACCAAGCGAGGAGCCGTCCGGCTTTAGGCAATACGGGCATTCGCCTGGATATAGGCGGTGGATGAGCTTCATGTGCTGTCGCCTTCCTGCTGCTCTGCCTGTGGGCATAGACGGTCATAATCAGCCTCATCGACAAGCTCGACGTCGCATAGGTCGCAAGATCGATATACTGGGTGGGAACGAGCTTCAGGCCAGGAGCGAACCCATATCGCCATCCGCGCCGGTACATTTGGATCTGCCGGATCGGAGGCAAGGATTTCGACTTCTGAATTTTCATGAAGCCTATCATCACCGACCCATTTTGCCTTGATCGGCTTCACCGCCGCGGCTTGTGCCGCGAGCGCGGATTCGAGGGCGGCTCGGATTGCTCTTGCCTCTTCTCCGGGCACGCCGACAAATTGGCATCCACCGCAAATCTCACACCAATCTGGATCGTGGCCGTTCTCTCCAAAGCCATGATGATAGCCGCGTCCATCGCAGCGCTCGCACTTGAGCATGATCGGCTCGTTAATGACCTTGGTGAAGGCGGCAAGAGCTGCATCTACCATTTTGTCGGTGATCACGGCTTTTCTCCTAACCATTTTTCCGCAGCGCGTTCAGCGAAATATGCCGCAATGCATTCTTCCGAGCTTGGAAGCGGCACGCTGACCGTCATATCGAAATTGTCGTTGAACACGGCATCCGCTAAAACTCGCAAAGCCTGCCCTTGGCGCTTTATGACCGCCTCTGCTTCCTTGATCCGAGCCAGCGCCTCATTGTAATCCGAGATAGCCGCGTCTGTATTGCCTTGGGCTATGCGGAGGTCTTCTTCAGCCCTTTCGGCGCGTTGTCGTTCGGCTAGGAATTGATCGAGGGTGAAAAGCTCGGTCACGTTCGACACCTTGAGCGATGGCTCCGGCTTCTCCGGTGAACACCATGGCCCGTAATCTGCGATGTCGTAGCGCCACGCCGCCGGCTCTGGTAGGTCTTCTGCGGTCATGACACGATTTCTCCTGTGCGTCGGTCAATCACGGTGCCGTCCATCTTCTTTTTGAAGCGGGGATTCGACAGGCTGGATTTCTTCTTGCCGAGTACGCGCTTGATCTGATTGGCGTTGACCTTGGCGCGAACAGTCGCCTCGGTGCGGGTTTTCGCCTGATGAGCTTTTCTGGTGATCGCTTGGAGATTGGATTCCCGGTTTTCGCCACCAAGCCAAAGCGGCGTGATGTGGTCGAATTCGGCTTTCACGCCGTCGCGGAAGTCAACGCCGCTGATCGCGCACTTCCAGCCCTGCCGCTCGAGAACTCGACGCTTGCAGGCGTCCGTGGGCATCGCATCGTCATTGCGGCCGATCCATTCGTCGACCGAGCGCATCAGACCCGCGCCCCCACGCTCTTGCGGTACGGCAACGGCAATGTCGACCAATCGAATTCGTCCTTGAACTCGCCGCAGACGTGCTCTCGCTTGGTGACGACATGGCCGGCGGCGATCGGCGGAAAGCTTTGGCTGAAGCCAAGCACGGCCATGCGTTCTTGGCCAGATACCGGCGCCGACCGGGTGCAATCGCCTACCATGGACGAGATCGCTCGCCACCAATCGCAGCCGGCGCAGCATGGCCCATTGCGCCAGTAGAAGCGGTCAAGGTGTTCTTGAAGCTCCTGCATCACCGCACCTCCATGACTTCGATACCGGCGGCGCGGGCCTCATGCAAACGCTCGCCGCAAGAGCATCCGCATTCTCCTGCCTCAACACACTCCCCAACCGAGAATGAATCAGGTCGGCCGTTACATTGGCGAGGACACGGCGCATACCAAGAGGATTCGATCTGCGATAGTTCGAGCAATGTCTCAGGCGTATGCTTGCCGCCGTCGACAAGCTCCGGGATGACGATATAAATCAATCGCCATAGCGCACTGCTGAGTTCGTCGGTTCTGCTGCGGGCGAGAATGTCAGCCATTGCCATGGCCTCTCAAAAGCGCAGTCATGTAATCTTTCTTCGCCTGCCTGATGTGTTCGACGGGCTTGTGCTTCTTGACGGCGTCGTTCTCTGCCTGGTCGAAGCAGCGCAGTTCGGGATTGGTCTTGAGCAGCCGGTGATAGTTTGCCTCTGCTGTTCTCTTGTCTCTCCATATTTGCCATTGGCGGAGAATGCGGCGGATGAGATCGGAGGGGATCATGACCGAACCTCTGCCTTTCTTATAGCCTCGTGGGCGCAATATAGCGCAGCCATTGTCTCGCATGTGGATTCGAGCGAGTGACCCTGCGCCCACGCCTCTAAATGCTCGGTCACGCGCTTCAGGTTTTCTAGTAGATCCGGCGCGGCTGCGATCAATCTAGCGTCTGTTAAGCCCATACCGGTTCTCGGGTCATATCCAACGCAGGCAATATTCTCGTCTCGTTTTTTCGTCTCGTCGTAACGGTTCACATCGTGCCAATGGCCACCATCCATTTTCCTGCGAGTGCCTGCGACAAACCAAGGGCCTTTTGTGTATGCTGTCTCGCTCATCTCGCGTTCCTTCTCGAATTGATGTTGCCAGCGGAGCCCCTCGGTGGTTTCTCGGGAGGGTGAGCGCTGACGCCCCGCTGGCATCCGGCAGGCGGGCCGGAACTAAGCTGCTTCGTGTTCTTCCGATTTGACCGGTTCTTTCCAGACGACGCCGTGTCGATCGCCGTACTCGTAAATGCATGTGATCAGATCGGCCATTTGGCGCACTGTCAGCTTCGAGGAGCGAAATCCCAGAGGGAATGGCCCGCTATCGTCCAAACCCTCACAGAACTGAACCTGATGGCCTAGAGCGTGCATAAACGCGGCCTTCCATGTCTCGGGTGTCCAGCGCCTTCCTTCAGGCTTCGAGCGGCTCACATCCGAAAGCATGGCCCACATTTTGTCGTTTTGAATGTCGGAGCGCTTTGCCTCCTTGACCGACACGACTGCCATAGCTGGCGCCGCATCTATGAGAGACTTGGCAAACAGGCGTTGAGATTTGCCGGCAAGGATTACAGTTTGCGCCATGGTGATTTCCTCAGAAGGGGATCTCGTCGTTCATGTCATCCATGAACTGGCGATCGTCTTTGACGGGGTTTTGCTTCGGCTTATCGCGACCGCTGGCGCTGGCATAATCGCCGCCAGATCGTGACGGTTGCTCACTGCTGTTATTGCTGTCGAGCATGGTCAGCGTCGAGTTGAAACCCTGGAGAACGACTTCCGTCGAGTAGCGATCATTGCCGCCCTGGTCCTGCCATTTACGGGTCTGAAGCTGCCCTTCAACGTAGAGCTTTGCGCCCTTCTTGACGTACTGTTCCACGACCTTGCACAGACCTTCGTTGAACACGACGATAGTGTGCCATTCTGTTTTTTCGCGCTTCTCGCCAGTGTTTGAATCGCGCCATTGCTCCGACGTAGCAACCCGCAGATTTGCGATCGGCCGACCGTCTTGTGTTCTCCTGATCTCAGGATCAGCGCCGACATTGCCGACCAGAATTACCTTGTTTACACTGCCTGCCAATTAAGCCTCCATAGTGTGAAGACGACGGCCACCCGCGTCTGTGATATCGGTATCTCCCGGGAAGTGATCGTCTTCGAACTTCGCCTTGAGTTCATCTTTCTTCTTGGTGAAGCGCTGGCGGTTGAATTCGTCCATCTTGCCGACAGACTTGGCGTTGTCCGTCCAGAAGCTCCTGAGACCGGCATCCGTGCGAATGCTGCACAGTTCCGTCCACAGGCTCTCCAGAGCCTCATTGCGGGCGATTTCGGCGGCGTCCGCAACGTTTGTTTGTGTCTTGTCGTAGAGAGCCAAGCCAAACGGATTACCGAACGTCATGAGGGCGCGTTTCATCGCGTCAGATTCAGCCTCCTTGAGTGCGCTCTCATGTGCAAGGCCAAGATCAGCGTCTATTCCATGACCGGCGCCAGAGCCTTCGCGAACGATGCTGCCGACCGTGACGCGGACCTTTGCTGTATAGGTTACGCCCCAGCCGTCACGCTCATACTGGCCTTGGCCGATTTTCCTCTGGCGCTCGACCACGCACTTATAATCGATCGTTTCTCGGTCCCACGCGTCGAATCCGAAAATACGGTTCGCCTCGTCGATTGCATGCCAAGCTTCGATATAGCTCAGCTTCGATTTCCCTTGCTCGCGGATCTTGACATTGGCGCTTGAAAGCGGCGCCTTCAGTGCTGAAATCTGCGTGTCGCTGAAGCTTGCCATCAGAACATCCTATCGATGATTTCGACCAGGTAGGCGGAATCCACCTTTTCAGGGTCTTTCTCTTTGATCTTGGAAACGAGTTGGACGAAGTAGGCCGCATCAACGCCGGTCAATTGGTCCTGCAGAACCTTGTGGTCCTTCAGGTCAAGTTCGCTGATTTGCAGCATCATCTTGAGGATTTGCCCAGCGTTGACCGACCACCCGCGCTTGATGAATTTCCGCAGACGAATTACCGAGCAGATGGGGTACTTGCTGCCGACATAGCGCAACTCACGCGCCAACAGGCTCTCAAGCGCCGGCTGCCTAAGGACAAGTTCGTCATCTTTGCTCGTCCAATAATTGGTGCAGTGGACATAATCGTAGTTCTCGTGGATCTGGTCTGCGCTGCCGAAGAAGCGTAGAACGATCTGGACGCGTTGGCTCAAAGTTATGGCGTTGGTCGAAAGGAAGACTGGCCTGTATCTCGGCTTGCCGTCGTTGTCTGATTCGATGGCCATTTCGTGCGCTTCTTCCCGCGCCTCCTCGATGTCTCCCGCATCGCCTAGAACTTCGCCAACGTAATTGCCGCCTGCGTCCTCTGGCTGGCTCTCGAAGTACTCGTATGGCTGTGCCGCCCCATCCTCGCCAGCGATGCCGGCTGACTTGACGACGATGCGCACGCGGCCTTCGTTGTCGTCAACGAAGATCGGGACTGACACGCCTGCTTTGTTCTTCGGGTCGAAGCGCTTGACGTAATATTGCGCCACGGCCATCGTTGTCTCTTTATTGGCAAAGTAGAGATCAAAATCATTGACTGGCTCGCTAAGAAGCATAGAGGCGATACACCCGCCAGTGACGATGGTATTCTTCTCTGCCAGATTGCGAACGGCTTCGTCCTCGATAGAGGCGACCCATTCATCCACCTTGGCGCGGATGACCTTCTTGATGGTCTTGGCCTTCATAGCACCTTGTCCTCAATGATTTTGAAGCCCCGGATCGATTTCGCCCCGGCACGCACAGCCTTGTCGGCTTGATCCTGGACGAACTCCATTAGTTCGGTATTGCGCTCCTTCCAGACCCACGCCGCCGCCTCTCTGGCGTCCTCTACAACGGCCTTGTAGACGGTCCTGAGGCCCGTGGCGCGTCCGTCGCCCTTGGCGTGCGCCTTGACGTTCTCAGCCTTCCTGGCGGCTTCCTCGGCCTGCTTCGCCTCCTTGACCAACTGCTCGGCAATCTCGCGCTGTTCGAGGTTGGCGGCGTCACGCTCGCGCATTGCGGCAAGGGCTTCCTGCTGTTTGCGTTCGGCCTCTTCGCGGGCTAGGCGTGCCGCCTCTCGCTGTTCCTCTTCCAGCTTCTTCAGAAACGGCAGGAGAGCTGCATTGCAGGCATCTTCAGCCTTCAGCGCCAAACCGGTCACCGACTTGTTTTTGCCGATGAGTTGGTTATACCGATCCTGGACTTCCTTGACTGTCTCCTGGTGAGGCTTGATCTCTTTCTCGCGCGCTTCCTCGGCCCGGCTCTTTGCTTCCTTGATCTTTGCCTTGAGCGTGTTCACCGCGTCTGCCTGCTCCTGGGTCTCGACAGGAGTTCCGTCAAGCCAGAGCTTGGCTTCGCCATACAGATCGGCTATTGCTGTCTTCGACAGGTCAAAAGGTGTTGGCTCTGGAGGATTGTTGCCTCCAAGAACGGCACGTGGGTTTTCTGCTAGTGCTGTGGTGTTCATTCTGCCGCCTCCAGTGCGTAATCATCCGTCCAAAGCCAAGCTTCATCGCGATCTGCCTTGTCCGAATAGAACCGGCTATCGGCCTCTCTCTGCTCTGCCTTGGCGAGATATTCATTCCTGCGCTGCGGATATTGCTCTGCCTGTTCGCGCCAGTATGAAGCATCTTCAAGAGCCAGCTTTGCGAAGAGGCGAAGGTGTTCTGGTGTGTCGGTCATGTGTCAGGCCTCCTCTTCACGAGAGCCGAAAGGCGTCGCGGCGATGTATTCCTGATATTCCTCTGACGAGGCGATCGGCCGGATCTGGAAGCCAACGAAATCATGGTAAAAATCGTCGAGATATTCCTGCTCGCCTGTGCAGACGCCAAAGCAGCGGCCCTCTTTTTCAGCAACAAAGCAAAATGGTTCCTGCGCCATTGTCACTGATCCCCCTGAGCAATGTTATATTCGTGGATGTTCTCCGCTGCCTTGTTCATGAACAGCATCCCGTATAGTATGACATTCGCCATCAAGAGCGGCACTATGAGGCAGGCTGTGATAGCCTTGTCTATGAAGCGCCTGCGGTCTTTCATAGTCTCGACCAGGTCAGCCTTGCTATATCCGTCCAGGTTGATGACTGGCGGCGTGTAACCTTCGATCTGCGGCGCGCTGTAGGTGCTATGGCCGCTGGCCACTATATCGGTGAGGGGGCTATGCATCTGATACCTCCATGCCGTGATAGTGCGACATCCGAAGCTTTAAGAGCCTCTTCTGAGCGCTGCGAAGATTCCCGGTAAACATGGTCAAACCGGTTTGCTTCATGAGGTGGCGTGACGAGATGCAGGAGCGAAGTGAACTGCGCCGGCTGATGGCGTATTGTTCGCTCTCGGTGAGAGTGCCCCACCATTCGTTGTGCTCACGCACGGCGGCGTCTAGTTCGCGGTCCTGTTCTTCCTCGGACAATTCCAGCCAAGTTTTCCAGTCTGCTGCGTCCTCTTCATCGGTCTTATCGACGAAGGCGCTCCCGTACCGGTTCGGTAGACGCTCAGCCATTGTTCGTCTCCGTATTGCTAAGAGCGGCGCGCGCCCGGCGCAGATCCCCGAGATTGAATTTAGTAGGTTTCGAGCGCATGCCATCCGGCCAAGTTTCAGCGTATTCGCCGGCTTCCTTGGCAAACGGCCTGAGAAGTGCCTCCAGCCGTTCTATCCTCGCATCCTTCTCTGCTATCTCCTGGAGGGAGGGGAGCGAGACGGACAAACCTGACTGTTCGAGTTCATGGATCAAATGCACGAAGCAATTGAACTGCTCGGTGGTCATCCTATAGGCGTCTGAGTTATAGTTATATTCAGCATCAAGCATTGCCCTCTGCGCATGCTTCAGGGTCTCGTCGGAGACGATCTGGTGCTCAGTCATTGTCCGTCCTCCGCTTCTGGATGGGAGGGGCGGGAGGCTCAGCGAAGAAGATCTCATTCCATAGATCGGCCAATTGATTGTAAGCCGCCATGCTGCCGGCTTCGGCGCACCGCTCCATCCGCCGTTTGATCGATGCGCACACCAGATCGTAAGTATTGACCGCCTGAATGATTGATTCGAAGTTGGCGATCGTCACAGCCTCAGTCGGGTAATGAGTGCTGCTATCGTGCCAGCTTGACGTTGCCACCTGGCGATTATCTGCGCCTCGGATGCCAACAGAAAGGCCAGTTGATCCGCGCTTGATCGTCCATGGCGTGGGAGTGTGTTCGCTCATCACGCCCTCGTGTCTGTGGTTTCGGGGAGGGCGGGGACGGAACGGCCTTCAGCTTTGGCAATGGCAGATTGAATGACCCTCCAGATGTCGCAGGTGTCATCGGAAATTTTCCCGAGCCCGCCACACCAGTCACGATTTCCGTCAGGGCCGCCTGGGAAGCTTTCCAGCCACCAAGCGTCAAGGCTCTTGAGCGCGTCGAGCATTTCAGGAACTGCGGCTATCAGGCGCGCATTTGCTTGGCTTTCGAGTTGCGTCGGAAACCATGGGCTGTTGTCGTTCCAACTGAATGAGGCGATCTGCTTATCGCCGGCCTTGATGATGCAGGTCGGAGCGAAGCGATATTTTGCTTCCTTGGTCGCATCGATGTATTTCCACGGGCCTTTCGTGTACGTTGCCATCACAGCACCCCCGCTCTCGCCACTGAATTGGCATGGCGATGAGAATGGGAGGCGGCGCGTTCCTCGGCTTCTTCATCCCGAGCCGTGATCGCGTCGTGAAACTCGTTGTCGACCTCGTCGTTGATTGCGTTCTCAATGCCGGCGAGATATGCTTCGGCCTTCGGGTCGCGATGATCTTCAACGCACACCTCGACCAGATCGCGAAGGTTTCGGCCAAATTCGATCACCAGCGCGCGGATTGCCTTCTGGTCGTCTTCCATGCCGCAGCTATGGAGAAACGCTTCCTTGGCCGTTGCTGTGGCATAGGCTATGCGGTTCAGATGGATTGTGCGGTCTGTGAGCGTGGTCATCGTCGTGTCCTCAGAACTTCAACTGCCCAGCCGCGATCTGCCGTGCATAACGGGCGCGCTGGCGGGTGGATGAATGGGGATAGGTCTTGCCGGTCTTGGCAGCGTGCGGGCGCTTCCTGCCGAAGTCGTAGTCAGGCAGTGGATGGATGAGCGAGCTGAGCATCGCCAGCGAAGCCATCGATGACAGAATGTTCAAATGGGTGTTGCGATACATCGTCGTGTCCTTAAGCGGGTAGGTCAGGCTGAAGTCTTCTGGTCGACGCCCATAGGGCCGTAGAGCCAATCGAAAATTCTGAGGAGCGACCGACCGAAATAGGTGCAGGCGTTGAACCCGTCCTCGCCCTTGACGCAAACCTTCGCGCATGCGCCAATGTCGAGAAGCTCTGAGCGTTCTGACTTGGAGATGACGTCTCCGTCCCAGACAGGCCCGCGAGAATGAAGCTGGTAAAGTTGCTCGTGGATGCGCTGGTTGATGACCGCATAATCGATCATGTGGATCAGCTCGACACGCTCATGATCGTCAAGCAAATCGATCCGCTCGTTCAACGGGATAGTCGTCTGTCGATCTTTGGCGAAGTGTGCCATCGTCTCTCTCCGTCTCTTTCTGCCGTACCCTCGTTTCAGAGGGGCGGTGGTGTCAGTAGGTGTAACTTTCGGCTTCGAGCCAGTGATTCAGAAGTCGGAAGCTCTTCCTTGCACGTCGAGCACTTCTTATTAGACATAGGCGACCGCCTCCTCCTTCGTGATGAAGAAGTGGACGCCGTTGGAGCACTCGTCGCACCAGTTCTCGTCAAAGCCGTCCGGAGTGACCCGCTGGCCGGCGGCGTACTCGGTCTGGCCGTCGTGCAGGGAAATGCCCTTGTCGCCGCCGATGACTTCGATAACATCGGCAAATTCAGCCCTGCACTTCCTGCCGAATGCATGGGAACGCTTTGCTTCTGCCGGTATTTTGAGCTTGACGATCACGCCTTCGCGACATTTCTTCCAACCTATGAGGTCGCCCTCAGGGAGGATGCGCGTCATGGCAACGGCCAATTCAGAATTCTTGGCGTAGCTCAGGTCGGCGGAGCTCAGGTTGGCGTAGCTCAGGTTGGCGGAGCGCAGGTCGGCGGAGCTCAGGTTGGCGGAGCGCAGGTTGGCGTAGCTCAGGTCGGCGGAGCTCAGGTTGGCGGAGCTCAGGTTGGCGGAGCGCAGGTCGGCGGAGCTCAGGTCGGCGGAGCTCAGGTTGGCGTAGCGCAGGTTGGCGGAGATCAGGTTGGCGGAGCGCAGGCCGGCGGAGCTCAGGTTGGCGTAGCTCAGGTCGGCGGAGCTCAGGTTGGCGTAGCTCAGGTTGGCGGAGCGCAGGTCGGCGGAGCTCAGGTCGGCGGAGCTCAGGTTGGCGTAGCTCAGGTTGGCCTTTTCCTTAATCGCCCACTTCACCGCCATGCCAAGCTTCACGGACGGCAGCGCGTTTGCGTCGCAGTCGATTTCCGCCGTGAATTTGATTTCTCCGGTAAACCTGTCCAATACGTCGAATTTCATATCGCCCTCCTGGCTGTGTCGATCTGCCCGCTAAAGTGCTTCTCTCGCGGCTATTTGAATTTCGCTTTGCTTGTGGATGGTGTCGGCCCGAGCGAGCCGTTCAGCGTCTTCGGAAACAGGTGCCTGCTCGACCTTCGGGCTGAGGCGCTTGATTGCTTCCTGGTAAATCGTCCGGCGATATCCCGGCGACAGAGAGGACCAAGCCTTCTCATCGCCATTGAGGACGCCTGAAGGCAGGTCGCTCACTTCGGGGATGTCGGCTGCCTTGAATCCCCAATAGGGCTCTTGCTTCTTCATCACGCGGCCTCGCAAACGATCGAGGAGCCGCGGCCATGGTTCTTTCCGCCGCAGGCGCATTCGCACTTCATGATGCGGCCCGTAGCGTTCAGGCACCGAGCATCGCATTCGTGGCGCGAGGGGTTGGACTTGTACTCGATGACGCGATCAGCCTGGACGTAACCAATCCAGCCCTTGCCGGCGACGAACTTCAAATCTTCCTTCGAGACGTAGCCGTAGAACTTGCCAGCGTCGTGGTAGACGCCCTGGAGCTGATGCTCGCCGCTGAAGTATTTGAAGTTGGCCATTTCCGTCTCTCCGTTTCCGTTCCGTCTCAGCCGCTTCCGGGGGTAGTCGGGTTCGGCGGCTGATGGAGAGACAATACCGATTTGGTATGGACACGTCAATACCGTATTGGTATAAAAATTTATGGCAACGAATACCAAACCGGCATCGCCGAATTATTACAGTCGGCGACTCACTGAATTGTCTGAGCTTTATCCGCCTGCAGAGGTAGCGCCGTATCTTCGGATGCAGCGGCGCTGGGTGCGGCGCGTGACGCAGCTCGACATGTCACCGATCCAGCGCCTCGCGCTGCTTTTCATCGGCTCATTCATGACGCCGAGCCGGCCATATTGCTTCGCTGGAATGGACTATATCTGCAAGCACGTCGGCTGCGAGCGCACGACGGTCAATCGGGCTATCGGTGAAGCAGAGCGTATGGGGTTTATGGAAATAGACAGGCGAAAACGGGGCGGAAATGTCTACCGAATTCGGATGCCGGATTGATGTTTATGTTGCTCCCCAGCAACCTATTTTATGTTGCTGGGGAGCAACCCTATATAGACGGGAGCTGATATAGACGGATAGTTCTATTTTTTTATGGTTTGCTCTTGAGACGGTAATAATAGGAAGGGTGAGGGGAAGCCCTCAAGCATTTCCTGCCAGAGCGATATAGTGGACTGTCACGACAGCCGTTGCTGGGAAGCGTAATTCCTTCGGCGGATTGAACTGCTCAAGCACCAATTCATGCGAATTCTGCCGGCAGAACTTTTTCACGAAGGCCAGCAATGGGCCACCTTCCTCGAACTGAATTTGGGCAACGACATAGTCGCCGCGCTTCACACGATATTTCGGGTCGATATAGCAGGTCTCTCCGTCCTCGTACCTGGGCGACATGCTGTCGCCTGAGACCTGCACAGCGTAGACACCATTGATGCCAGCCAACGACGGTGGGGCCAACACGTGCCCAAGCAAACTTCCGTTCATATCAAACTCGCCATCAACGCCACCAACGGCACGCCCATAGACCGGGATCATCTTCGTCCCGCTGTCTACTTGACCGCGAACTATAGCGTTTGGCTTCTCGCTTGGCGAGTCAAATGGCAGAATGTTGCTGACAGGCGGATCGGGCGAAAGCATGACGTTGTCGAACAGCAAATCGACGGGGCGCACACCCAAATGTGGAGCGAGCCGTTCCGCCCATTCCTTCGATAGCTTTCGCTCGCTGTTTTCCAAGCGCCAAATCTGCGGCTGAGACGTGTTCGCCAGCGCCGCCAATTGCGGCTGCGACAATCCCTTCGCCTCTCGTAACTGCGCGAGTTTGCTCATGAATTTGTTTTATTCCAGAATGGAATTATTTTCAAAAACCAATATGGTATATTTTGCGCTTGCAAATGCATGCCAATTTGGTATGTATTCGGTATGACCCTCGAAGAATTCATCAAAGCGCAGATCCCAAAACTCTCGCACGCTTCATTCGGCGAGAAGGTCGGAGTCACGCAAGCGACGATCAACCGGTATGTGCGCGGGGATCGGTTCCCGTCGCCGGATATGATCCGCAAAATCCATGATGCAACCGACGGCAAGGTGACGGTCACCGATTGGTACACCAAAGCGGAGAATGCGGCGTGAGCAAGCAGCTTCAGTTCCTCGGCTATCACATGACGAAGCCAGTGATGAACCGGACGTTGAGCTTGATCGAGGCGTCCGTTGGACGGTTCGGTTTGCATAAGCGCTATTTCAAGACAGAGGAAACGTTCTGGAACGCGATCCACTTCGTGGTTGGAATGCGCCGCGAGAATGGCGAAAGCTATACTCAGGCGCTTGATCGTATCTATCGGGTATGGATGCCGATGTCGCGAGAAGCCAAGGCGCAGATCATCAGCGGCGTCAATCGTGAAGATCTCTACGCCGCCGCCAAGGTAAGCCAAGCAGACTATGCGGTCCTTAGCGACACGACGATGCTTCCGCGCGCGGAAAAGGTCAGAACGCCTCGCACGAAGCGGGTGAAGATAAAGAAGGGGCCTCCAGCGTCGTTGACGACGCCTGTCCGCCTCTGGGAACTCCGCGGCGGATATGCGCCTAAGCACTCCGAAAAAGACGAGTTCTACAAGTCGTGGGAATGGCGCACGCTTCGCATGAAGGTCATCAAGGAATTCGGTAGGTCGTGCCAATGCTGCGGCGCGGCTCCCGGACAGCTTGACGCGGCTGGAAAGCCAGTTCGGATCGTCGTTGATCACATCAAGCCGATCTCGAAATATTGGGCACTGCGGCTGGAAAAGTCGAATCTTCAGATCCTCTGCGACGAATGCAACATGGGGAAAGGCAATTGGGATGAAACCGATTTCCGCCCCGCCGAAGAGCCTGACGAGTGGGGCGAAGGCCCGACAGACGACATCGTTCTCGACGTGCTCGCGTCGATGGCGCCGGCCAATGGAGCCCCCGCATGACCGCACCCAACACAAACGCCTTTCTCGCGCAGAAGGTTGAGATCAAGAAGACCTACACCGAGGGCGTCTGCGAGGACGGCGCAGCAATTCTCAAGGACGGGATAATGCTGACGATCTCCCAAGTGCTCGCAGACCTCAATGACTACGCGTGGCTGAAGCATTGCATCGAACTCGCCAAGAAGCAGGGGGCTTGAATGTCCGTTCTCATAGCCAAATTCAGCAACGGCGTTGTCTCCAAGATAAGCAACAATAGATCCGCGCCGGCCTATTGCGGTCTGCTGCAATGGGAACTGTACGGGCGAGTTGAAAAGCAGGAGTGGTACTCCAGAACGCGCGCCGTGGTCGTTGGCAACATGAACGATTACGCCGCGTATCTCATGAAGAAATTCATGCGAGATTTCGAAATCCGTCACTACGAAATTGTCGATCTCGTGCCGGCAACCGCCGAAGAGACAATGGCCTATAAAGCGGAAATGAGCGAGCGGAATGCGATGTTCAATCGCAAGCCGACCAAGGCCAAAAACAACGTCGTACCATTTGCGAAGGGGGCCTAAATGCGCATCGCTGTCGACTGTGAATTCAACGGCTTTGGCGGACAGCTTATCTCCATGGCGCTCGTCGCTGAGGATGGGCGGGAATGGTACGGCGTTCTTCCGCAGCCCGACATCATTGAGACGTGGGTGAACGAGAATGTCTACCCGGTGCTCAATCAAGAGCCGATCGAACGACGCGAATTTCGGCAGCAATTCCGCTCCTTCCTTGAGCAATTTGATGACATCATCATCTTCGCCGACTGGTACACGGATCTCGTCCATTTCTTCGAGACGTTCGCCGGCAAGGATCATTCGGAAAGCTTCCACATCCCATGCACTGCGGTGCTGTTGCCCGACATGGAATTCCTGCCATCGGCGGTTCCACACAACGCTCTCGAAGACGCGCGGGCCATCATGAGAACGCTCTTGGCCGCCCCCGAGACCACAGCATCCACAGGGAGCGCGACGACATGAGCCATGCATTCTGCATTCTCGCCGGATTCTGCATTGCAGTTAGCCTGAATGGCGAAGAGCATCCAATTCCTCGCATGCTCTACGGAGCCAGTGCGATGGCCTTCAGTATTTTTGCGGCTGCCGCTTCGGCGAAGGGGATGTGACCCATGCCCCAATCCCCCAACATCCCCAAAGAGATTGAAGATGCCGAAGCGATTGCTGAAGCCGTCTTGAAGGCGGCAGGCTCTCGTCTCCAGCACTACGAGAGCTACAGCAGGGAACGTATTATCGAAGCCGCCCGTCTCGCTCTCCGCACCATCATAGCAGCAGCAATAGCCGCACAGAGGGGGGAATAGATCATGAGCGAGTGGATCAAGACGGCCAAAGTTGGCGACAAGGTGCAGTGCGTCAATACTTGGTCTTTGACTGATGGGCTTGGGCGTGGCGATGAAATAGGCCCGGTTGCGGGAGAGATTTATACGATCAGAGAGATCGGGTTTCTTTACCCGCCTATGCCGGAGACTTTGTGCGTTCGTCTTTGCGAAATCAAAAACCCGGAACGTATGTATTTTCACCCGAGATGTGGATTTAGCGAGAATTGGGAAAGCGCATTCGGTGCTTTCCGGTTCAGGCCAATACGGCCAACCAATATTTCCATCTTCACAGACATGCTCAAGACCGCTCCGGCTCCAATAGAGGAGACAGTCTAATGATCTACGCTCTATGGGCATTCGTGATCCTCATCGGTTCGGCAGTCGGCCTTCTTGTGCATTTCAGCCGACGCTCTAGTCAGGAAAGCATGATCGAAGACGCTGACCAGCTTGAGCAAGAGATGGCCTTCGGCATCGACAGAGACATGCACGAGACACAGCGCGCAGCTCGTGAGGTGGCGTGATGAGCCTGAGCTATGTTCCCGCGCCTGACTACGAGGAAATCTGTCGAGACGAGGCAAAACTGTCTGTCCTCCGGCTCTTCAGAATGGGCCACGGAACAGACGTGATCGCCAAGATCAAGGGCATGGATGAATACCGAGTCTACAATTTCCTGGCACAAGCTCGCGAGAAAGAGCGCGGCCAAATCGAACAACTAAGGGGCATCAAATGAGCGACAAGAGCAGCAGTTCATCTGGCGGTATTGGCTTCGGCGGTTTGCTGACGATCCTTTTCATTGGTCTGAAACTCACAGGCTACATCGACTGGTCATGGTGGTGGGTTCTTTCGCCGATCTGGATCGCGGCTTTGATTGTCATTCTGATCCTTACGGGCGCAGCAATTTACGCTGCGCGGCATTGAAATAACATGGATTGGGCGGCGGTCGCCAAACTCAACCGCCCTTCCAATGTGTGAATGAAGCAGATGTCCAATCCGCAAGCGGCGGACCAAGGGAAGACGGAGAGAGCATACGCAGGGCAGGATTGCTCTCTCCGTCAACCTGGCCGACGCAGGCGGGGAAACATCGGCAGACTAAATGGAAAGGCGCTTCGGTTTCCCTTTCCTAAACACTAGCGCCTCGGGATGTGACGATTGTTAAATCGCACAAAACGAGGAGCAGAGATGACTGAAGTTAGAGCAGATAAGACTCAAAACAAGACAGGGAAAATAGCGATGAGTTCGGATTCAATAACGATGGCGAAGGAGATGAGTACCTTCTTGCTGGCTAAGGAGTTTAGAGGCCCCGGTGATACCATAGAAGCCGCGGCCTACAGGCTTCAGAGCCGCTATGGAATCCCAGTGGCGACGACAGTGCGGCTCAGGAAGACGGAAGTGAAGGACATGTTCCTTTCCAGCTTCTTCCCGATCCTGAACGCGTATCTTGCGGTCAAAAGCAAGATGGAAGCAGCGGCAGAGCGGATGGAACAAAAATATGAAGAACAACGCGATAGTGCGGTTGATCCGCGCATTCTTCGCCTCAGCGATTTTGTGGCTGGCCGGCGCAAGGAAGAGGGAGAAGGACGATGAATAGCTTGTCGTGGATTTTGTACATCGCTGAAGTCGTCGGGAACTTAGGTACAGCGTTAGCGATACTCGGAATTGTGGGAACGGTCGCAGTCGTGGGCGCCAGCGGGTTTACTGGTCTCATGGGCACAATAGATGGGAGCAAGGATATCAAGGCGACTAGTGCCAATTTGCTCCTAAAACTGAAATGGACTGTGCCGATGATCATGATCAGTTGCGTCGTGCCATCGACAAACACGGTTTACATGATCGCTGCGTCACAAGCCGGCGAGATGGTTATCAAAGATCCCGAGATGCAAGGCATCTTCAACGACCTCAAGACAATCATCAAGCAGAAGATAAAGGACCAGCTTCCGAAGCAGTCCTAGGGTCAACGAGCGCGGGCGTTCCCTCCCTGTTTCCCGCGCCAACTGCTCGGCCTTCGGGCCGGGCTCTTTTCGAAAACGAGGTGAAGCGATGAGCATCACAATTGAAATCGCCGAGAAGACGAAAAAGGAAGTCGTCTATCTCAAAGCTGAATGCGGCGTCCGATATTGGGAAGGCGCCTCAGTCAACGACGTTGAAGACGAGGATGGCACGCTTATCCCTTGCCGCGTCAAGGACGCATGGTGCCCGTTGATCGATCTCGCCACCGGTATCATCAAGGATTGGCCGGCGGGGACCGCGGCAGACATTCATTACAAGGTCTGCGACAACGGCACCTATAAGCTCCTCGACGCCGACATGAACGTCGTCAAGTCGATTGAGGGGTATGTCCCGGAGATCATGAGCCCGCAGGATCACGGTCACGGGGACTACGCCATCATGCAAGTCGGTCCGGCCGGCGACATAGCCAATTGGCGCGTCACTCTCGATGAATTCGAAGGGGAAGGATGACCAATGACCGAGACACACAGCACCGAAGACAGCCCTCTGACCGAAGAGGAAACCGCCGCCATCGAGGCTATTTCGAACGCAGGCCAAGCGCTTATTGATCTCATCATAGCTCGTGGAGAACCCACCCGCGAGCTTATCAACGCCCGCAACAGAGCCGAAGAGGCAATCATGTGGGCAATCCGTGACATTACGGCGCGAGAATGACGATGGCAGGTGACGGAAACTTCAAATGGTATTGGGCTGGCGCCGAAGACGCAGAGCGTTGGCACGGTAACGAGGACAGCCGCGAAGCCGCCATTGTGGCAGGTCGCTCCGAGTTTGGCCGCGATGAGTTCTGGATTTGCGAATGCGACAAGGCGGTCATGACGGCCAATTTCCACGAGGACTTCATTGCTGAGAGGATCATGGACGACCTCACGGAATGCAATGAAGAATGCTTTGACGAGGAGTTTGACGGCGAAGCGTGGCCGCAGAAAGACGCGGCTTGCGAACTCGAAAAGGCAATCCAGAAGGCCGTCGAGGAATGGCTAGTCCGCTTCCCAGCAAAGACATGGTGCTTCGGCGAAACTCGGTCCCACGAGAAGATCAAGGCTCTCACAGACGCATAAGTTTCCCCCGTCGCTTGGTCTCCTCCCAGCTTTCCCAAGCGACCACCTTCCCACCGGCTTAACGGTCGGTGGGATCTTTCTCAGACAAGGCGGATCAAATGGCGCAGAACACATCACATGCAGTCATGGCCCAACGCATCGAGCCGCACGATAGCTTGGACGATTTTCCGACACAGCCGTGGGCGACACGGGCTCTGGTCGAGCACGTCATCTATCCATACATGGGCGGCTTCGCTCCGGAGAAGATCCTGAAGAAGTATACCGCGTGGGAACCGGCTTGCAACCGCGGCCACATGGTCGAGCCGCTCAAGCAATATTTCTGCAAGGTTATCGCGACTGACATTCACGATTACGGCTATGCCGGTCACGAGCGCACCGTTGATTTCCTTTTCCCCGGCTCGGAGCCGGCAGACCGACCGGAATGGATAATTACAAATCCGCCTTTCCGGCTTGCCGAGGAATTCCTGCAGCGCGCGTTCAAGATAGCGACAGAGGGCGTGGCGGTGATTGTGCGCACCTCGTTTCTCGAAAGCGTGGGGCGATATGAAAACCTGTTCAGCCGCAACCCGCCGTCATTCGTGGCCCAATTTTCCGAGCGTGTGCCGATGGTCAAGGGGCGGCTAACCGCTACCGGTTCGACAGCGACATCCTATTGCTGGCTCGTGTGGATGATGGGTCACGAAGACACACGCTTCGTTTGGATAAAGCCATGCAGGAAGCGCCTTGAGCGCGCCTCTGATTATCTGGAGGCAGCATGACCCGCATTTCCGCCAAGCAATATCAAGCCCTAGCTCCCAAGCCCTCCGCCAAGAAGCAATACGCCCTTGGCCGTCTAAAGCCAGGAACAATGAACAAGACAGAGACGAAATCGAAGTACGGCAACAAGAAAACGGTTGTCGATGGCATAGCCTTCGATAGCGCCAAGGAAGCGAAGCGCTGGCAGGAATTAAAGATCCTGGAGAAGGCAGGCGAGATATCGCACCTGGAGAGGCAGCCGTCGTTCAAGCTCTACGGCAAGAGCGGGCCAGTCATGATCAAATCGCCGCGGTACAAAAACGGCAGACATGCGACCTATCGCGCCGATTTTGCCTATTTCTGCGCCGCTCGCAACAAGCGGATTATCGAAGACGCAAAGGGCATGCGGACGAGGGAATACATCCTGAAGCGCGCGCTAACTGAAGCATGTTATCCGGCGATCGAGATCATCGAAGTTTAGCATCCCCACTCGAATAGATGAAGGTCTTCGAGTGACAACACACACAGAGCAAGGCGGAAAATCATGTCACGACAATCAGCCGAAATCACTATTGACCACGCCGTTCCCACCTTCGAGGACTTCTGGCGCCTCTATCCGCGGAAGGTATCGAAGCGGGCGGCAGAGAAATCATGGAAGCGTGAGGTTCTGTCAACGCCGCCAGATCAGATCATCGAAGGTCTGCGTCGGCAGCTTCCATTTTACGCGATACGCGACCAGCAATTCATACCACATCCTAGCACCTGGCTCAATAACGCCCGGTGGGAAGACGAAGTTCAAATCCCCGTCAAGACCGAAAAGAAGAGGAGCATTCTAGATGCAGCCCGAGACCGCTTTAGCTATAGCGACAATGATATCGGGGTTCGGGGCCTCCAGCATTGACGTTGATGCGCAGTTAGAAGCGTATCGTGTCGCCTGCGAGGATTGCCGGGAAGACGCCATCAAGACCGTCTGCAAGCGCTTCCTGCGTGGCGAGGTGGCGGGACATAAAGCCCATCGCCTTCCGACAGCAGCAGAGTTCGCCCAAGAATGCCGATCGGAACATACCGCCGTCACAGCAAGGGAAAATCGCGGGAAACTACTGCCACGGCCGGAAGAGCGCAGCAACGCACACACGCCAGAGCACCGCGAAAGGATGCTGAACCTGCTAGGCCTGTTGTCCAGAGCTTGCCGCGGCGATAGAGCCGCACAGAAGGCGCTTAGGCCGTGGGGTTGGCGATCGGAGGACGATGAAAGGCAGGCTGCAGAATGAACGAGATTGTCCAGCGTATCACATACGAAGAATTATGCCGCAAGGAAGCACTGGAGCGGCGCACTCGTCTGTTTGGCGCCGGCCGGTCTAAGAACCTTATTGCCGAGCAAAAGGCAAGAGAGCGCGAAGCATTCGAAGCCAAACAGCGCAGATCAGATCGTATCGCCAGACTTGAGCGCGAGGCAGAACAGCAGCGGGCGTTCGAAGCAAACAGGCGGCTGGTCGATGGCATTTCAACGCACGGAACAGCGCATGCGACCAGTTCAGATGAAACCTATGTGATTGATATTATCGAAGGCTATTTCGTTCTCGGCGATCCTCCTAAGCCATCAATGACATCGATCATTAACGCCGTGCTCGAAAAGCACGATGGCATCACGATCAAAGACATTCGCGCTCCAGGACGAAAGAAAAAGGTGGTTGCCGCTCGCCATGAGGCAATCGCAGCAATTCGACGCATCCGCCCCGATCTGTCCTTGACGACGATTGGAAGGTTTTTCAACCGGGATCACACGACAATCCTCAACGCGCTCAGGAAAGGAAAGGCAGGATGACCATCTGCCCCAACTGCGGTTTTAGGCATGCGAATGAAGATTACGCCTCTGAACTGGATGACGTCCATCTTCCTCACAGGCAATTCGACGTCGTTCTAAGGCTTAGGCAGGCAAGAGGGGCATTGGTCACGCATTCGATGCTGGTGGATTTCGTCTATGGAGACGATGAGAACGGAGGCCCGTCAGATGCACTCGCTTGCATATGGTCTCATCTCTCCAGAGCCAGAGAGACAATCAAGAAAGCCGGATGGACGATCGAGAATGATCGCTTTGTTGGCTATCGCCTAGTGAGAGTAACGCAATGAACGTGAGCATATTGAGGTGAGGACGAGATGGAAACGGATCTGGATCGGCACGATGAACAATTCGTAGCTATCGTAAGTCATAGGCGTCAAGCGAGGATGGCGAGGGTTGATGCACTTCCGGACGATCTGCGCGAGCTTGTTCACGAATATGGATTGTGCGTTGTTGATCAGTTCATGAGGCACGGCATTATGAAAGTCAGGGTCATCAGGCACTTGGTCGAGACTGTGCTGGACGAATTCAGCCCCACGCGCGGTTCAAAGTCAAAACAAGGAATTCGAACGGAGATAGTCCAACATCTAAAAAACCCGGAATGAAATAGGCCCAATCCTTCCGAACCGGGCCTATGGATCTGCATCGCACAAGGCGGATTCTAGCAAGGACGGCGGAGAAGATCAACATGTCATGGTTTGCTGTAACCACAATCCCGGGCTCTCAGAAGCCGCGGCGGGAATATGCCGCTGAGGCCACAAGGAGCCGCAAGGGCTATCGTATTATCACGAACATAGACCATGACGTCTCAGCGGTCGAACGAGCGCTCGTAGACGCTGGTTTTCAGTGCTACATGCCAGCCGAGAAGCGGCTGCTGCGGGACAGGCGGCACACTGACTTGTGGAAGGTGCGGCGCTTCGCTCTCATGGTCGGCTATGTCTTTGTCCAGAACCCACACAGCTTCGCAGCGCTGAGGGACACATGGGGCGTACAGGGCGTCGTTGCCGACCCGCACGGCAATCCAATGCCGATCCAATTGGAAGAAATCCTTATGCTGCGGGCTGCTGAGGCTGATGCCGAGAAGTTCTTCGACGCAAAGTCAAGACTGGCGCGACAGGTGCTCCGCAAGAAGGCAAAATCCGATCCTCGGCTGCGCATGTTGACCAACAAACTCGACATGGCCGGAAAGATCACGGTCCCCCTCAGCGAAATCATGGGGAGGACGTCTGAGACTCTTGAAAAGGTAGCATAAATCAGTTAGTAAGGCATAAGTGAATTTCATGGCTGTAAGTTGGATTCGTCCACGCCATGCCTCGACGCGTGAAATATCGCGTTGGGGAAATATTGCCTGCCGAATGCCGCATGTGACTACATTTTTGGTATGAACGTCTCATGCATTTCTCGTCGGCGGGATAGAGTTTGGGATAGCCCGGCTCATGGCCGGTGGCGGGGTAACGGAGAAAACCGCTCGCCTCCCAAAGCCTACAGCGGTCTAGCTTATGATCGGGACTGCTCGATCGAAAGCGTGATCACGCCGCTTGGGTGACTGGATCAGTTCTTGGAACAAGTGCCGAGGCATCGATCTGAGATAACTGGCAGCACCTTCACGCAGCGCCTCAGTGCGTTATCTGAGGCAACAGTTTCGAGGTTGCGCGCCAATCACTGAGCCCGTTTTCGGTGGCGCGCCTTTGCTCTAACGGGTGACGCGGTCAAATGGCCGGAATCTATGGGCAGCGCGCTGAGAAGCTCATAGCTGGTTCTCGCTCCAGTCAAAAGCGTCCAATTCCGCCCCTCCGTTCTATACGGGATAGGGGCAACACAGTTTGGAATGGTTCAGGCTCGGGCGACCTGAGTAGAGGGCACTGCAGAAGCCTTTTTCCGGTGAGAAAACGACGCAAAAACTCGCCATTCCAAAGCCAACTGAGGTGAACTATGGGCGACGAAACTATCGGTACTGGCGTTTAGCTATCCCGCCAATTCGTTTCCGGTCATCGTGTTCAGCGCTCTCCGCGGCCAGATCGAAGGCAGTGACGCTGAAAAACCGGGCAAGCAAGGAAGAGGCGCGATGAACACTGATATCGCCGACGATCGAGAACTACAGTTCCTCGTCACCAATCGCCGCAACGCGTTCCTTCGCAATTGCCGCATCCGCGATATCACCTGGCAAGAAGACGGCGCAAGTATGGGCTATATGATCACCGCAGATTTGGAACTGGTGAAGCTCCTCGCTCACTCGAAAGCAGAGGGTGCTCGCGAAGGCAATGGCGTATGATCCGCACGTTCCTTCGCCGCCTCGATCCTGGCGCGGCAATCCTCTGGGCAATCCTGATTGGCGCGACAATATCTCATTTCACGCCCGCTCACGCCGCCATCCACACAGACCGCCCAACACAAGAGACGGCACCGGTAGCGAGTAAGGATCAACCCGCCTGCCTGCAAACCACAACAGTCATGCGCTGGCTACGGGACAGCCAAGGCAAGTGGCACATCCTCGGCGCTCCTGTCGTCGGGATTGAGCCTTGCCACACATAGACGGAGGAATTCCAATGACGCTTGCAGAATTCAAAGCTTGGTTCAACGGCTTCACCGAGAGCATGGAAAGCAACCCGACTGAAAAGCAGTGGGAGCGCATCAAGGCTCGCGTGGCTGAGATTGACGACAAGCCGGTGACCTATCCAGTGTTCGTCGATCGGTACCGCTCATATTGGAATGGGCCGTATTGGGTCGGCGGTCAGATAGCAACGGCCGCAGGCGCTGCCTCGCTCCAAGCCTATTCCAATGCGGCTAGCTCGGTGGGCGCAAAGTATATGGGCGACGATATGGGCCTGAAGCATCACACGCCAGATGGCAAAACGGAATATGCACAGATGTTCAACGGCACCGCCGCAATGCTCGATCTCGGCAAAGCCGAATATTCCTCACTCGCCGCCTAAACCCTCAACCAAAGGAGAGACCGCAATGGCCAAGAAGACCAAGCCGAAGCCGTCGATGAAGCCCCGCCCGGGCTGCTGACATGCCAAAGCTGCCAGAAGGCTTCTGGGAAGCGACAGAAGCGGGCAACTACATGATCTGGGCGGAAGGTCACGAAGACAAGCCGACGCTCGCCAAAAGCCGCCTTGGTGCCGAATGGCAGGCTTTCCGCTTCCAGGCCATTTCTTGGCTGCGTCTATCGCCTCGGCGCGTAACAATTGGGCACCCGCTCAACTAATCCCCCTGCGCTTCTCCCTCCTCCCAAGGCTCAACAGGGGCGAACGCTGGTAACACAGCGCAGAGGCCGGCGGCGGACCATGTGGCCGGCCTCTAAATCAATCGAGGTAAGACGATGACCATCAACCGACTGAATTACAAGTTTTCGCCCGATGCGGCTGAAAACGGTGAACAGACGGCGGCGCAGCGTGTTCGCTCGTTCATCACCGAAAATCACCTGACGCAGAAGGAATTTGCGGCTCGGCTTGGCGTCTCGATCGGCGCCGTTGCTCAATGGCTCGCCGGGAAGCGAAGAGTTCCTGGCCCGGTGCAGGCATATCTCAATCTGCATGGACGCTACAAATTCCTGCAGGCGATGCACGATCTCCGCACACAAGGATAACGAACGATGGCACTCACCGGCCTCCATGTAACCGCGGCGCATGCCGGCGGCCCGCGGCAGCTTTGGAACGCGAAGCAGCCAGTTCTCGCCCATCCGCAATGGGCTGAGACGCTCGCGTCGAGCGGCACCACGGGCCAGTCGATCGGCGCTGATGGAATGATCCTACATTACAAGGCCGGCGCCGAAGGCTATCTCGTCCAGGCGCCGAGTCCTGATGCAACACAGGCAATCGGCACGACACCGAACACCGCCCGTATCCACATCTGGAACGCCGAAACGCTCGACGTCTACGCAAAGGCCGGTGACAAGGTCAATTTCGTCGCGGGGACGCTTGCAGGTCTGCATGTGACTTGCGCCTTTGCCGGCCGGCCGGACTCAACTCGCAATGCGGTGCAGCCCGTGCTGGCCTTCCCGGTCTGGTCTGAGACGCTCTCAGCGGACGGCACGACGACGCAGGCGGCGCCGGAGGACGGCTGCATTTTCCATGTCACCGTGTCGACCGAAAAGTATTTCGCCGTTGGTGTATCGCCTGATGCATCACTTGCCGTCAGCACGGCTGTGAGTTCGGCCCGCATTCATCTCTCGGCCGGCGAGAAAATCGATCTTTACGTCAGGCAGGGCTACAAGCTCGCCTGCCTCGCGGCCTGAGAAAGGACACGCACCCATGGCATCTCCAGAATGGAACCAAAGCGGCGCCAGCGCTCTCACTTTCGGCCGCAAGGGCGCAGCAATCACGCCTGCACCGGCGGATCTCGATCCCTTGCCGAAAGCCGTTGTAATGACCGCTGCGGGCGATATCACGATCGTGCCTCATGGCAATGCCAACGGGTCGACAATCACCTTCACGGGCTGCACAGTTGGCTTTATTCCGCCCTATGTCGTGCGTCGAGTAACGGCCTGCACCGGGACGTGCGCCAGTATTGATGCGTGATCAGATACCACGGTCTCGCCGCAAGGCGGCATTCATCAGGGCTTGCCAGCCTTCTCCGGTCTGGCGGTAGGCTTCAATCACATCTTGGTCGAGACGCAGCGTAAGCAGCTTCTTGGCCCGTCCAGACGGTTTAGGGCCGCGCTTCACATGGGTTCGCGCCGGCCGCGCTTCACCGCTAGCCACTGCGATGGCCTCATGCAGCCCTTCGATAATCTTCTCTGCGGGGCGCGGCTCTTTCGTCGGCTTGGCCACTTGTGCGGCGGCGGCTCTCTTCGCCTCGGCTCGCTGCATCTGCTCCCATATGCCCATGGGGGCCTCCGTAATTGCGTAACTACGGCAAAAGTAATTCGGTAACTACAGGATTTCAAGATAATGGCGGCAAGAACAGCCGGCCGAAAAGCTGGGCGGCCATCATCATATTCAGACGATGTCGCAACCGCCATCTGCCGGCGCATTGCTGATGGTGAAAGCCTACGGAAGATCTGCGAAACCGATGACATGCCGTCCAAGACGACGGTTATGGAATGGCTCGCATCTGATAAGCACGTTGATTTCCGCACCAAGTACGCCCGCGCGCGCGAACTCCAGGCTGACGCTCTCTTTGACGAGATGCTCGACATTGCCGACGATGGCTCGAACGATTGGATGGAGCGGAACTTCGGCGAGGACACGCGCTGGGTCGAAAACGGCGAAGCAATGCGGCGCTCCGATCTCCGGATCAAAACGCGTCAATGGATGGCCTCGAAACTGATGCCGAAGAAGTACGGGGAAAAAGTGACTTTGGCCGGCGATGCAGAAAATCCGGTTCGCATCATTGATCGCATTGAACTTGTCGCGGTGAAGAGTGGCAACGGCACAGATAAAGCTTCCTGAAAAGCTCCAATGGGTCTTTGACGGGGAGGCTGACGTCCGGGGCGCATGGGGCGGTCGTGGAAGCGCCAAGACACGCACGTTCGCCAAGATGACAGCAGTGCGGGCCTATATGTGGGACGCGGCGGGCAGGGCAGGGCAAATCCTCTGTGGTCGCCAGTTCATGAACTCGCTGGCCGATTCCTCGCTTGAGGAAATCAAGGAGGCGATCCGGTCGGAAAGCTGGCTCGAGCCGCATTTCGACATCGGTGAAAAGTACATCGCGACCAAATCGGGGCGCGTCTATTATTCCTTCGCTGGCTTGGATCGGTCGATTGACAGCATCAAGTCGAAGGCGCGCATTCTCCTCGGCTGGGTGGATGAAGCCGAGCCGGTGACGGAAACCGCGTGGCAGACGCTTATTCCGACGCTGCGTGAAGAAGACAGCGAATTGTGGGTGACGTGGAACCCACGCCGAAAGACGAGCGCCACGCATAAGCGGTTTAGAGAGACGACAGATCCGCGCTATCGCATTGTCGAGATGAACTGGCGGGATAACCCGTGGTTCCCGGCAAAACTTGAACGCGACCGCCAGCGCGACATGAAGGATCGCCCAGAACAGTATCCGCATATCTGGGAAGGCGATTTCGTCTCGGTGATCGAGGGGGCTTATTTCGCCAGGCATTTGCTCGACGCGAAGAACGAAGGCCGTATCGGGAATGTCGCCGCTGATGGGCTTATGCAGCGCCGGGCGTTTATCGACATCGGCGGGACAGGAGCAAAGGCAGACGCTTTTGCCATCTGGATTGCACAGTTCATCGGCAGAGAAATCCGTGTGTTGGATTATTATGAGGCTGTGGGCCAGCCGGCCTCGGCACATGTCGAATGGATGCGAAGCCGCGGTTATACGCCAGCACGCTGCGAGGTGATTCTGCCTCACGATGGCGAGACGCACGACAGGGTGCATGATGCTTCATACGAAGGATTTTTCCGCCAGGCTGGCTATTCGGTCTCGGTGATCCGCAATCAAGGTAAAGGCGCCGCGTCGAAGCGCATCGAGGCAGTGAGGCGCTTGTTTCCGTCGATCTGGTTCAATGAGGCAACGACAGACGCGGGGCGCGCCGCTTTGGGCTGGTACCACGAGAAGAAAGACGAAGAGCGCGGTGTAGGGCTTGGGCCGGATCACGACTGGTCTAGCCACGGTGCCGACGCGTTCGGGCTTATGTGCGTCGCCTATGAGGCACCGAAGGTCAAGGCGGACAATTGGGATTTCAAGTCAAGGAAGGTCGTCTGATGCGCAAGCCGAATGAAGGAACCGGCGTCTGATGGTCGACACCAATGAAGGCGTTGATAGCCCGGAACGCGGGACGATCTCCGCCCAGGTCTACGATATGGTCTCTGAGTGCGAGCGCTACCGTACCCAGATGTCAACCGATCGCAAGCGCGCCATGGAATACAGCGATGGCGAGATGAAAGACACGCCGGCCGACGAAAACCGGTCGCAGGTCGTGTCGCGTGACGTCCGCGCCGTCATCAAAAAGGTCAAGCCGTCGCTCGTCCGCACGATTTTGGGCAATGACAAGATAGTCGAATATCAGCCGGTGTCCGAAGGCGACGAATCCGGCGCCGAGCAGGCCACGGACTATGTGAACTACATCGTCATCCCGGAAAGCCTCGGTGACCAGGCGATCGAGGACGCGGCCGACGACGCGCTCCGCCTGCGCAATGGCATTATCCGTGTCTCGTGGCACAAAAAACGCTCGGTGAGCATTTCGAGGCATACGGGGCTTGATCAGGAAGCTGTGGTTCAGCTTGTCAGCGACGAGAACGTGACGGTGTTGGGCGCATCGCAGAGCGTCGAGCAAGTCGATACGCCGCAAGGCCCGCAACAAGTGCCAGTTTTCGACATCAAGATTCGCCGCGTCACAGAGACGGGGCAGACGAGACTTGAGGGCGTCGCGCCGGAAGAGTTCTTGATCCATCCCGACGCCTTGGACATCGACGACAGCCCGCTCGTCGGAATCAACAAGCGCATGCGGCGTTCCGAGCTCGTGGAAATGGGCTATGATCGCAAGCTGGTCGATGATCTGCCGACCGCTGGCACGAACACGCGCCAGGATGACGAGGAATTCGACCGCCGCCGTGATTGGGCGCATCGGGATAACCCCGTCGCCAAAGCCTCGCAGGAGGTGGAATACTACGAGCTTTACGCCCGGATTGATGAAGACGATGACGGCATAGCCGAGCTTCGCCGGATGGTTTATCTCGGTTCGATCATCGACAAGAACAAAGTCGAGGACGAAGAGACGGACGATGTGCCATTTGCCGATCTCGTCGTCGAGCGCCGGCCGCATCAGCGCGAGGGCAATTCGATCCCGGATGATGCCATGGAAATCCAGCGCATCAAGACGGTATTGCTGCGCCAGACGCTCGACAACATCTATTGGCAGAACAACCCTCAGCAGGCCGTGCAAGAGGGCACGATCATGAACCCCGAAGCCGTGCTGAACCCGAAGTTCGGTCAGCCTATCCGGATCGCTCAGGGCGTGAACGTCAACGAGGCAATCCAGGCCGTGCAGGTGCCGTTCGTCGCCGGCCAAGCGTTCAGCATGCTCGAATACCTGGACAACGAGCTGACCGATCGCACGGGCATTACAGACGCCTCCAGCGGGATTCCGCCGGACGCGCTGCAGAACATGACCGCGACTGCTTCTGCGCTTCTGGAGCAGGCCGGCATTGGGCAGACGGAACAGATGGTGCGGACATTCGCTCGCGGACTGAAGCGCCTCTTCGGCATCGTGCTCAGGACGATCATCAAGCACCAGGACAAGCCTAGGACGGTTCGGCTCCGCGGCCAGTGGGTGGAATTCGATCCGAGGCAATGGAATGCCATGATGGATTGCACCGTCAACACTGGCCTCGGCGCGGGCACCAGAGAGCGTGACGTCGCCATGATGACGTTTGTTGGGCAGCAACAGGAGAAGCTCATCGCCGCCTTCGGGCCACCGGGCCAAAACCCCTATATCACGCCCGACAATATCTGGAATTCGCTGTCTCGCGGCATCGACGCCGCCGGCCTGAAAACACCGGAGATGTATTTCACCAAGCCCGATCCGGCAAAACTCGCGCAAATGCAACAGCAGTCCGCAGCCAAGCCAGATCCAGCGATGGCGAAGGTGCAGCAGCAGGCCCAATCGGATCAAGCCAAGCTCGAACTGGAACAGCAGAAGGCGCAGACGGACGCTCAACTTGAGCAACAGCGCATCCAGCAGCAGGGCGCGCTGAAAATGCATCAGATCGAGACGGAAACCAATCTGAAGCAACAGGAAAATGTGGCGCAGATCATGACGCACCAGAATATCACGCCCGTGCGCTTCGGCGGGCAGCCAGGGTAGATGGCAAAGCGCCAAAATATCGTACTTTCCATGCGCGTCCCGCAAGACCGAGATGGGTGGCTTCAATCGCTCAGCAACTTTGGGATCGAGCCAAAACCGAATTGGGAGCGAAAGGATGCGGTGCTGGCGCTCTTAAGATGGGCCGGTGCGAACGTACTGGAAAATGAACCAGATATCAGGCGGTGATGCCTTGTTAAATTCCGCATCCAGCGGATAGGCGGCTGAGGCCGTCGCTTTCGTAAAGGACCACAATCATGACCATTGAATACAAGATCCGCGAAGTCACGCGCTACATCGTCACGCGCTTCGAAAACAGCAGCAAGGAAGTCGGCGAGTTCGACAACAAGGAACAGGCCTACGAGGTGGGAAACGCTATGGCTTTTGCTGAGCGCGAAAGACTCGGCTGGCCGCCCGGCGATGAGCGCATGATCTTCCCCGATCCGCACAGGAAAGAAGATCAGAAATATCATGTGGACGGCATTTCGACCGAAAGAACCACCGTCAGGTATGAGCGCGACCCAGGCGCGATGACCAGTGACCTCGTTTTCGCAAAGGCCGGAGAGCCAGTCACCACGCCGGACGGCAAGGTGATCTGCTATGTCAAAAACGATCTTCGTCGCCGTTACCCGATAATGAGCGGCGATTTCCACGAGTTCCAAGGCAATAACGAGCCATGGCGGCCGGGGATGCCAACAGACCCTCGTTGTGTTCGCGAGACGCGGATTGGTGGCATGCAAATCTGCATCAACGGCGAGTGGCGCCCATGACCGGCGAAGGGGTGAGGTTCTGAGCGATGAGGATCATCAAGCGCGAGGAACCTGTAGCGGATACACCATTGATTATCAGGATTGATGAATTCCTAGGTCTGATCAGGGATAGCCGGGAAGTGAAAATCCTACTGTGGGGATTTGCCGCCGGCATGTTTTGCATCGGTGCGTCAGTCGTGGCCGTTCTGTCATATCTCGGTTGGACGGACTGTCTTCAATGACGCCTGACGAAAAGCAGCGCGCCGCACAGGCGATCATCAGCGCACCTTTATTCAACATGCTTTGGGATGACCTTGAGGCGTCAGCAATCAATCGCTGCATCAACGCCAAACCCGAAGACCACGAGACACGTAGCGTGATGGCCGCCGAGGCCCGCGCGATCAGAAATTTCCGCGACAGGATCAAGAGCCTCGCTCAATCCACCGTCGAAGGAAAGAAGGCGCCGGCCTGATCCGGCAAAACCACTGAAGGAAAATATCCATGTCGACAGCAACCGCCAACACGGCCCCGGCCGTGAGCGATAGTGCCTCGCAAACCCTTTCTCTCGACGATGCAGCCGGCCTTGATTTCCACGATCCTGAAGAAGATCAGGACAACGGCGGAAATACATGGCGGCCGAACGCCGCTGGGGAAAAAGACGACTCCGCCAGCCTGGAAAAGGTTGCGGAAAGCCTTTCCGACGATGACGGCGAAGAGCCTGCTGGCGAGAACGAAGCCGCGGCCAACGAAGCCGACAAGCCAGAAGAACCGACCGACCCCGACCTAGCGCCCATCCTTCTCAAAGGCGGCGAGCAGGTCTCCCTCGGCGAGTTGAAACTCGGCTACATGCGGGACAAGGATTACAGACACAAGACGACGGCGGTTGCCACTGCGCGCAAATCGCTGGAGTCGACGGCAGCTCGCGTCCTCAAATCCGTGGACGCCGTCGCAGGATTTCTTGCACAGCAGCTTCCCGAAGAGCCTTCGCGTCATCTCGCGATGACAGATCCTCCAGAATATACGCGCCGCAAGGCGATGTTCGACGAGGGCGTCGAGCGCATACAGTCCATCCTGGCCTTCGCCAACGACACCAAAGCGGCGTCGAGCGAGATGAACCAGGAGAAGACACAGGAAGATCTGGCTCGCGAAAACGGTCTCCTGCTCGACGCATTCCCGGAACTCGAAAATCCCGAGGTGCGCCAGCAATTCTTCGCCGACGCTTTTAAAACGGGCGAAGAATTCGGGTTAACGCCCGATGAGATGGCCGGTTTCAACGACCACCGTTACTTCAAGGTGCTGCATTGGGCGAAAAAGGGGCTCGAAGCCGAAAAGGCCAAAGAGCAAGCCGAAATCGCCAAGCGCACGGCCTTGCAGAAGGTGGCCAATGCTCCGCCGCTCACGCCCAAGGCGAAGCAAACGGGCAAGCCCGCAGCGAATCGGGACGCGATGAGAAAGCTGTCAAACACCGGGTCGATCCACGATGCAATGAACATCGACTTCTGATCGGCCTTTGATCTGACACCCCCATCAAAGGAAAACAGCAATGGCTGTTATCACCAATACCTTCACGACTGCCAGTGCAGTCGGCAACCGAGAAGAGCTTTCGGACGTGGTGTCTCGCATCACGCCCGAAGACACCCCCATCTATTCCCTGATCGAAAAGGGCAAATGCGTCAGCATTCACCCGGAATGGGAAACCGACGATCTCGCCGCTCCTGGCGACAACGCCCACGAAGAAGGTGAAGACTACACCTTCGGACAGGTGACGCCGCCTGCACGCCTCGGCGACTACACCCAGATCGTGCGCAAGGACTGGATCATTTCCGGCACCCAGGAGGAAGTCTCCGAGGCCGGCAATGTGCAGAAGCGCAAATACCAACGCGCCAAGAAGGGCGTTGAAGTCCGCAAGGACGTCGAATATGCGATTGTGTCGAATACGGCTTCGGTCGGCGGCGCCACCCGTCGCCTCGGCGGCCTGCCGTCCTGGCTGATCACCAACGTCTCGCGCGGCGCTGCCGGCTCGAACGGCGGTTTCAGTTCTGGTTCCGGCCTGACGGTCGCAGCCACCAACGGCACGCAGCGCGCCTTCACCAAGCCCATCTTGGACAGCGTGATGCAGACGGGCTACAACTCCGGCGCCAACTTCACTTATGTCGTGGTCTCTCCCTATGTGAAGTCGGTCTTCGTCACCTTCATGTCGGACACCAACGTGGCGCAGTTCCGCTACGTCGTCTCCTCGGGCGGCCAGAAGAACGTGATCCAGGCTTCTGCGGATTACTACGAAGGCCCGTTCGGCAAGGTGATGATCATGCCCAACCGCGTCCAGGCGACAAATGCGGGTGTGGCGCGCAACGCCTTCTTCATTGATCCCGACTTCCTGTCGTTCGCGTGGCTCCGCAAGATCCAGGACGACAACGACATCGCCAAGACCGGCGACGCTGAGAAGGGCGTGATCATCGGTGAGGGCACCCTCAAGGTCAGCAACGAAAAAGGCCTCGGCGTCGCCGCGGACCTGTTCGGCCTGACTTCGGCATCGTAAGGAGACGCGCAAATGGATACCTACAAGCCTATTTCCATCACCGCGTCTGTGACGCTCGATCGCACCCGGCATATGGGTGCGCTCCTCGCCCTGAATGCTGCCGCCGGTCTTACCGTTACGCTGCCTGCGTCTTCCGGGTCCGGCGACAAGTTCGATTTCATCGTCGGTACCACCGTGACATCGAACAGCGACATCATCAAGGTCGCGAATTCGACCGACATCATGATCGGCAACTGCATCCAGTCGGCTGACTCCGGCTCGTCCGTCAATGGATGGGAAACCGGTGCGACCGATGACACGATCACCATGAACGGCACCACGACCGGCGGCGTCAAAGGAGACCGCATCACGCTTATCGATGCCATCTCTGGCTTCTGGGAAGTGGTCATGGTCGGGTCGGCAACCAATACCGAAGCAACGCCATTCTCGGCCACGGTGTAACGAAGATTCACATTGTCTTTTCAATGTGATATAAGATCGAAGCGGGCTCGGATTGCCGTCCTTGCCCGCTTCTAACCATAGCCCGAATATTGGAGATTCGAGGATGGCTGACAAAGCCCTACCACCGTGTGAACGGTTGCATCAACTATTCCATGTCGATTTCGAGACAGGAACGCTGATATGGAAACGGCGTCCAGAACGCGATTTCGCATCGCATGGCGATTTTCTCACCTGGAACATACGATTTGCGGGCAAACCGGCCTTCGCTACTGTCGATGGTCAAGGATATCTGCATGGCCGCATTGGCAGTTTTCGACCGAAAACCCATGCGGTTATCTGGTGCATGAAGCACGGGCGTTGGCCTAAGCAAATTGACCACATCAACGGCAACCGCGCAGACAACCGCCTAGAAAATTTGCGCGAAGTCACCGCTGTGCAAAACAACCGCAATCGAGCTCGGCCGTTTACAAACACGTCCGGCGTGATGGGTGTTGCTTTCCGCAAAGATAGCGGGAGATGGCGCGCTTTCATCAATGCCAATGGCCGGCGGGCCAATCTCGGGACGTTCGATCTCTTTGATGAGGCTGTAGCGGCTCGAAAAATGGCCGAGCGGACCGAAGGCTATCACCAAAACCACGGGCGTTAAGGCGTCGAAACTCGAAAGGACATCTAAAATGGACGACAATCTCAGGTCCCAGGCCGAAAGCCTCGGCGTCACTGTCGATGGCCGCTGGTCGGACGCGCGGCTTCAGCAGGAAATCGACAACGCACTTGCCGCGCCTGCGGACGCTCCGGCCCCCAATCCGGCACAGTCTGGTGTTCCGGTGAAGCTTCTCTATGACACATGGCTGGAAGCTGATGTCCGTACGCCAGCCGGTCAAGTGGTCCATGTCGACATCGCCACCGCCCGCCGCATCATTGGCGAGGGGAAAGCGGAGCGCGCCGACCCCATGCCAGGCGAGGCTGCATGATAATCCGCGACGGTGCTTGGACCCTGTTCGACTACGATTTCCCGACAGGACGCCAAGTCTGGCACATGACAGACGACAGCGGCAATGACGTTTACAGGACCGATTACCGCGTGGATGACCTGATCAATGTGAACCAGCAGCAGCGCAACATGGCTTCGGCCGGATGGGCGGGGGATTGGCACCATGTCGCCTCTGTCCCGCTCAATGTCGCATTCGACAGTGGGATTGCTCGGGCTCATGCCGAGGGCGACCACGCGTTCGTCAACCGGTTCCTAAATGACAGCGAGAACAGGGCATGGCGAACGAAGAGCGGGAACCTGTAATGATTTCGAGCGACCGGCGGCTTGCCTTCTCACGTCGGCGCAGCGCCCCCACGGACGAAATCCGCCGGCTATGGGACGATGAGATGCGATATGCGCAGGAAGCTTGCTTTCGTGACGCTGATGCTCTCGTTGCCGCAGTTGGGGCTCGATCCTGATGCCTCTACCTCCTGACGTTAAAGCCGAGATCGAGCAGCTAGAGCGCATGCGTCCGGACCCTGTCAGCAACCCTGAAGGCTTTCGGGAGGTGACCGACCAGATCACGCGCCTCATCGATCGTTCGCGTCAAATCCAGGCACTGGAAAAGCAGCCGCGGAAAGGCTTCATCTGATGCCGTATCTGCCGATCATCACGGCGCCGGGCGAGGGCTTCCTCTACGAGTTCGGCCGCCGGCCTGAAGCGCCGATCCGCATCTATCCCGATCGGTGGATCGAAGACGATGGCGTTTTCACGCCCTGCAACGGGCGCCGGAAGCTGATGCGCCTCGGCAAGCGGGAGTTCCGAGATCTGAAGCGCCTGTTAAAGCGAAGCCGTGCGGAAGGGCGCTCCTGATGTCAGCTATTTCAGACTACGCCTCTTTGCTCCTTGACGCCGCAGAATATTCCCAGCGCTCGAATATCGCCCACGTCTTCCCCCGTTACCTCGGCATGGCCGAATTGAAGCTCAACCGCGCGCTTCGTGTCGCTGATATGGAAGTCGTCGGCACCGTTACGATCACATCCGGAGACGGTACGCTGCCGGCCGATCTCTTGGAAGTGCGCGAATTCCGATCGCCGACGAATATCCCGCTCCGGGCCATGAGCCTGCAGCAACTGACGAATGCCTATCGTGACCAGTCCGGCACGCCGCGGGGCTATGCGGTTGTGGGCTCGACAGTCAAAGTGCGGCCGACCGCAGACGGCGATTGCCAGGTCACATACTACGGCAAGATCCCCGCGCTGACGCCAAGCAATCCGACGAATTGGCTGCTCACGAAGGCGCCGGATGTTTATCTCTATGCTGTCGTGGCTGAAATCTCGATCGCGGCAGGAGACGCGGCCAAGACGCAAGGCGCGATGCAATTGATGAGCATGGCGTTGCAGGGCTTGCAGGTCGATGACGAACGCAGACGCTGGGGTAATTCCCAGATGGTCGTTGGTGGCATCACGCCATAGTCAAGGATGCAAATAGGAACCGTTCGATGACATCTATTTGCACCCCGGAGAGATTTGAATGACGTTGCTTTCCGCTGCCAACGAAGTCTGTGACGTTGTCTCGCTCGACAGATTTGCATCTCTGGTCGGCGTGAATGACGAAGCGGCCTACAACATGCTGGCAATCGCCAATGAGGCAGGCCAAGAGATCGCGCGGCGGGCCGATTGGCAGGCGCTGCTGGCCACACAGAGTGTTGTGTCGTCTCCGCTGACACTGCCAACCGACTTCCAGCGCGTCGCGTCTGCCGGCGCTGTGCGGGCATCTGATGGCTCTCCAATCCGGCCGGTCACTGATGCCGGGCAATGGGCTGTCGTGCTTCAGGTGCCGTCAACGACCGCGTTCTATTTCATCAAGGCCGGGCAAGTGCTGTTTTCGCCCGCGTCGGCGGCTGTCGGCGCCAGCGTGGATTACTTCTCGCGCAAATGGGCGCTTGCGAGTTCGACGCCGATCGAGGCCTTCACGGCCGATGACAATACCGTGCGGTTCCCCGAGCGGCTGCTCATCAAGAATATGATCTGGCGCTGGAAACGGCAAAAAGGCTTGGCCTACGACGATTCATTGGCCGAATTCGAGGCCGACATGGCCCAGGAAATTGCCGCGGACGGGGGCGTAATGTAATGCTGAACCCGCGTCCAGGTCGCGTTGGCCAGAGCAACCGAGGCCCCGTCACTGTCGGCCAGCAGCAGGTTTCGCAGCCGATGGTATTCCCAGCGCCGATCGGTGGGCTTGTCACGAATGTGGACATCGCTTCCGAGGCTGCTGGCAACGCTTCGGTGCTCACGAATTGGTTCCCGACGCAGACAGGCATCAAGATCCGCGGCGGCTGCCAGAAGCACGGCATCGCGGCCGGCGGCGCGGCGATTGTGCGGTTGCTGCGATACAAATATGGCTCGGTCGAGAAAATATTCGCCACCACGGCAACGGCTATCTTCGACATGACATCGCCTGTTGCGCCGCCATCGACCGTGACAGCGACCGTGACAGGCCTAACCAGCGGCGATTGGAGCGCATTCCAGCACACCAACACCGGCGGATCATACCTCATCTGCACCAATGGCGCCGATACGCGCCGCATCTTCGATGGGACCAATTGGGTAACGACACCGGCAATCACATTCAGCGACTCCACCACGCAGGCCGATCTCAGTTATGGGTGGCTCTTCGCCAATCGAGAATTCTTCGTCAAAAAGAACTCGCTCGATGCGTATTATCTCGGTGTGGCGGCCATAGGTGGCGCCGCAACGCTCTTCCCGCTTGGCGGAACGATGAAGAAGGGCGGTTCGCTCTTGACGGGCTTCTCCTGGTCACTGGAAAGCGCCGGAACCGGGCCAACGGAATATTGCTGCTTCGTCACCACTGAAGGGGAAGTGGCCGTTTTCGCCGGCACGGACCCGTCCAGCGCTTCGACATTCGCTCTCCAGAACGTCTATCAGGTCTCAAAGCCGCTCGGCAAATCTGCTTGGTATAAGCAAGGCGGCGATGTCTTCATTTGCACCACCGATGGGCTTGAGCCGCTCTCTCAGGCGCTGACGCGCGGTGTCGAGACGCTTTCTCAGGTCTCCGCGTCGAAGAACATCGATGATCTGTGGCGCGCCGCAGCGCTGGAATCGCCCACCGGCTGGATTATCTCGCAATGGCTCGAACAGAGCCTTGTATTCGTCTCTTTCCCCGCCAGCCCGTCGTTTTCAGATCTGACCTTTGTGATGAATTCCATCACCGGCAAGTGGGCGACGATCCGGAATTGGAACGCGACGTGCTATGAACATTTCCAAGGCGCGCTGTTCTTCGGCTCCAGCGGCGGCAACGTGTTTCAGGGCGACGTGACCGGCGCCGACAACGGCTTGCCTTTCTTGGCCGCCTACCTCTCGGCTTTCCTGCCCAACAAGTTCGGGCAGCGCGTTTCGGCCGGGCTTGCGTCCATGAGGCTGATCAGCGCGACGCCGATTTCCGTCAAACTGTTCGCCAAAGCCGATTTCGTAACGGCTTATCCGACACCAGCCAATACCAATGAGGCCGAAACCGATTCCTCGACGTGGGACGGCGGCTTGTGGGACACCGCTGTGTGGGATTCGGCGCCTGGCCATGCGCTCTATCGCTTCCGACAGAATGTCCGCGCCTCCGGTGACTTCCTCGCCGTTGGCTGCGTCATCCAATCCGCTGGAACGCAGAAACTATCGATCACGGCCGATATTGCCATGCTGCAAACTGCAGTCGGGGAAGCAAGCGCTTGAACCTCATCTGGGGTGGCCCGCGCGCCGAGGAGATTAACGCAGCGCTGGTGCGGTTTGTCGGTGAGCGAACCAACGTGACCCGGGGATTTGGGCCTTGCGCTTCTCTCGGGGTTGCCGATGGCGGGGAGGTGGTCGCGGCCTGCATTTTTCACAACTGGCAGCCGGAACACGGCGTGATGGAACTTTCATGCGCAGCCGACAGCAAACTGTGGCTGACGCGTCCGGTGATCAACGCAATTTTCGGCTTTGTCTTCGATGAATGCGCCTGCCAGCTCGTGGTTCTCCGGGTTTCGGAGCGCAACACCAAAATGATCCGTATCGCGCGCCGGGTAGGTTTCAAGGAAACGCGGATCGAGCGGATGCGCGGCCGAGATGAGGCCGAATTGCTGTTTACGGCAACCGATGGCGACTGGCGCGGCCACAAAATGCACGACTGGAAGGAATAGACATGGGCGGATCAGCTCCAGAAGCACCAGACCCGAAGGTGACAGCCGCGGCACAGACGCAGACGAACCTGTCGACGGCGATCGGCAACACCTATCTCGGCAATATGAACCAGGTCACGCCCGACGGTACGCTGACTTATACCCAAACGGGGAAGAACTTCGTCAACGACCCGAACGGCCAGACATTTTACTACAATCCTGACGCCGATGGGCAAAAGTACGTCACCAATCCCGACCGCAAGGGGCAGGCGGGGTGGACGGAAGTTAACGGCTATCAAGTCCCGACCTTCACTGCGACAACGGCTCTTTCGCCCGAGCAGCAGAAGATCAAGGACCAAGAGAACGCCGCCTCTCTCAACCTCGCTACGCTGGCAAATCATCAGTCCGACCGGATCGACAACATTCTCGGCAAGTCGATCAACCTGAACAAGGCGCCGGACGCCTTCGACCCGACGAAGGTCCAAACCCCTGATTATCAGCAATATGGCGACGGCCCGAACCTCCAGGGCAAGATTGCGAATGCCGGCCAGATCCAGACCGACATCAAGGGGCAAGGCCCCATCGCCACGTCCTATGATTACAGCCCGGATACCCAGAAATATGCAGACGCCCTCATGGCGCGGCTCAATCCGCAACTGCAGCAGCAGTCCGACGCGCTCAACGCCAAGCTTGTCAATCAAGGCCTACAGCCTGGGTCGGAAGCCTATAACCGCGCCTTCCAGCAGCAGGGCCAGAACGAAAACGACGCTCGAATTGCCGCGATCCTCAACGCCGGCCAGGAGCAGTCGCGTGTCGCCGGCCTGAATCAGCAGGCAGCGCAATTCCAGAACGCAGGGCAGCAGCAGGCCTATGATCAGGCCATGGGCCGGGCCAACCTGAACAACACCGGACAGGCCCAGCAATACTCCCAGAACTCTAGCGACGCTTCGTTCCAGAACGCTGCCAAGGAGCAGGAATTCAACAACAAGACGCAGGCGATTTCCGGCAACAACACGCTCGCGGATCAGAAATACAATGCCCAGATGACCAAGGGCAACGCCATGGATCAGGCGCGCCAGCAGTATCTGAACGAGCAATACGCGAACCGCAATCAGAACATCAACGAAATCACATCGCTGATGAGCGGTGCCCAGGTGCAGAACCCCTCGTTCGTCAACACCAATGCGCAGACCATGCCGACAGTCGATTATGCCGGGCTGGTGAACCAGAACTATCAGAACAAGCTGGCGGCCTATAACGCAAGCCAGGCCGGGATTGGGCAGTTGCTCGGCGGCCTCGGCGGCCTCGCTGCGCTCATCCCCTCCGACAAGCGCGTGAAAAAGAACGTCGAAAAGGTCGGCAGCGTCAAGGGCATGGGCCTGTACGAATACGACTACAAGGGCAAGTTTGACGACGGCAAGAAGCATATCGGCGTCATGGCGCAGGAGGTCGAGGGCAAGAGGCCAGATGCGGTTGTGACCGGCGGCGACGGCGTCAAGCGCGTCAACTACGGAAAGCTGTTTGAGGCGGGTGGCAAGCCTTCGTCCGCTCACCCCAGCAAGAACCATACGGCGCCCAAAAACCAGAAATTCGGCAAGCTGTTCGCGGCAGGAGCATGACATGGGATTTTTGATATATCCGCAAAATACCGGACAGCCGCAACAGCAATTGACGCCCGACCAGCGGCGCGAGCAAATCCAGCAGCAGTTCGCACAGCAGATCCTCGGTCAGACGCCAACGACGACAGCCGGCGGCATGGGACAATTGGCGGCCGGGCTCGCGATGTGGCGCCAGCATCAGCAGGATCAGCCACAGAACCAGTTCCCGGACGCTCCGGGCGGAGCACAACCGGGGCTTATGACGAGAATAGGCAATTTCTTCGGAAATAATGGGGGCCTTTACTAAGATGGCACTCACCGGATTTTTATTTGGTGGCGAGACTGGCGAGACGCCCGAGAGCTTGGCCCGCAAGCGCGAAATCCAGGACCAGCTTGCCGCCCACCTCATGGGCCAGCAGCCGACCACGGCGCTTGGCGGCATTGGTGCCATCCTCGGTGATCTCGGGCTCGCCTATGCTCGTTATCGCGACAACAAGGCCGAGACTGCGGGCCGGAAATCGTTCGACGACGAATTCAGTTCGCATGTCCTCGGCAACCCGCTCAGTTCCGCCACGCCGATCATCCCGAACACCACGTCTGTTCCCAATGTTCCCGGCACGATGGAGAACGCGCGCAATGCTGATCGCTCTTCGACGCCTGGATATGCGCCGTCACCGTCGATGGCGAATCTCAATGGCAACGACATCTATAACGGCTTCATGAACACGGTGCAGGGCAACGTCAAAAACCCCTATGCCTTGGCCGCCATTGCCGCGACGGCCCAACATGAAAGTGCCTTTTCGCCGACGAATGCTAATCGGTCTTGGAACGATGGCAAGAACATGGCCGGCGGCATCATGTCGTGGAACGGTCCCCGCCTGAACAACCTCTATGCCTATGCGGCCTCGAAAGGCGAACGGCCCGGCAACATCAGCCCGCAGACGCAGGCCGAATTCTTCCTGCAGGAAAACCCGCAACTGACCGGTGCCCTCCAGAATGCGAAGAGCGTCGAGGAAGCGCAGCAACTCATGAACAATGCATGGGCGTTCAAGGGCTATAATCAGCCTGGAAATGCAGAAGCTACCGGCCGTTTGCGCTCTGCCCAGAACTTCCTGCCTCGGTTTCAGTCTCCCGACGCCTCCACGACAGGAGCCATCACGCCCACGCAGGCATCAACCGACACGACCGCACAGCCCGTCCAGGTCGCCGACAATTCCAATGCCCTGCCGGCGTCGACAAGCACGCAAACCACGCAACAGTCCAACAACCCATTGGCTGGCGTCGATCCGTATTGGATCAAGGTCTATAGCAGCCCATGGTCAAAGCCGGAGCAAAAGGCGATAGCCCAGCAGATGATCCAAAATCAGATGCAGGCGAACGACCCGATGCATCAGATGGAGTTGAAAAAGGGGCAGCTGGAGCTCAATGCGCTGGAGCACCCGAAGACAGCCCGCATGCTCACGGCGGACGAGAAATCCGCCGCCGGCCTGCCGAGCGATGGCGTTTACCAACAGGAGACAGATGGATCGATCAAGACGGTGCGTGAGCCGAATAAGCCAATGTCGGCTTGGACCAAGATGGACGATGGCCGGGTGCTCAACTCGGTTACGGGTGAAATTAAGGATCTACCGCCCGAGGCAAATCCGCAGGTTCCTGATGCAATCAAGGTTCTCAATGCAAGGGCCGACGCCGCCGGCCTGAAGCAGGGTAGCCCGGAGCGCGCTCAATTCATGCTCGACAACGGCGTTCCGCAGAAGCCGTCGTCTGACTGGACGAAACTCAACGATGGGCGCCTCTACAATCAGAAGACGGGTGAGATAAAAGACCTTCCTGTCAATCCGAACGAACCTATGCCTGACGCTGTCAGGGCTCTTGATGCGAGAGCAAAAGCCGCTGGATACCGCCCTGGGACGCCACAATATGAAGCCTTCATGGCTAATGCGGGCAATCCAGACAGTCAGATTGTGACCCCGAAGGATGGGTCAATCTTCCTGGTCAATAAGCAGACTGGGGAGAAGAAAACCGTTTATGGCGCGCAAGATCAGACACCGAATGCGTTCAAGGTTCTTGACGCCAGAGCAAAAGCTGCGGGATACCAGCCGGGCACGCCGGAATATCAGCAATTCATGGCGACCGGCGGCGCTCCAAGCCGGATTCCGCCAGATATCCAGGGCTATAACCTCTATACCCAGCAGGAGAAAGCCGCGGGGCGCACCCCTCTGGATTACACGCCTTGGCTTCAGCAAATGAAGAAGGCCGGGGCCAATACCAATAATCTGACGGTCGATCAGAAGGCTGAGAGCGCATTTGATAAAAAGGTTGCCGAAAAGCAGGCCGACGTATTCTCGACAATGTCGACTGAAGGCCTGAATTCTCGCTCGGATCTGGCGGTTATCGACCGTTTGAACTCGCTAATGAGCGGGCAGGGCGGCATGCTCACCGGCCTTTCGTCAAAGCTTGCCTCATGGGGAATTCCGGTCGAGGGCGCCGACGATTTGCAGGCTGCACAAGCACTCATCAACAAGCTCACCCCCTCGCAACGCGCGCCAGGCACCGGCACTCTGTCGGATCGGGATATCGAGATGTTCCGCGCCTCTCTCCCGAGCTTGTGGAACCAGCCGGGCGGCAATGAAAAGATTATCAGTGTCATGCGCGGTCTTGCCGATTACAAGCAAAAGCAGGGCGAAATTGCCGATATGGTCTTGGAAGGCGAAATGACTCGGCAGGAGGGGCGCCGTGCGCTTCGTGCGCTTCCGAATCCCCTAGCGGACTTCAATAAGGATGCCAGCAAACAGGCCCCGGACGATACGAACGGCCAACAGCCAGTCTTGACGCAGCCTGCATTGACGCAACCGGGGCAGACATCCGTTCAGCCAGTCATCCCAAATAACGCGACCCAAACCCAAACGCAGCCGTCAATCGACGATTTGCTGAAGAAATATGGCGGGCAGTAATGGCGACGATTGACCAGCTTTCTCAGGCCCTCGCGAATGCCGACAAGGCGGGGGACACTCAGGCGGCGAAGGCATTTGCCAATGAGATTATCCGCCTCCGCTCATTGCAGGCAGGCCCCGACACGACTAATACGCAGTCGTTAGCAGATCAAGTGGCCCAACCTGGAGATTTTGAATCCAGGCAACGCCAGTTGGTCCAGCGGGCGCAACAGACCGGCCAGAATTACGTCACGGCCGATGATTTGAATGGCCCCCCCGTCACTCCTGTGGTGGCGAATAAGCGCCAGCCGGTCGAAGGTTTCCGTGCTCAGCTTATGCAGCAGCATGACCCGACGTTATGGGCTGAGGCCCCCCAGGAGCAGCCAAAGGAAGCGACGCCGGCCCAAATTTGGGCAAAAACAAAGGCCGACAAAATAGATAAGAATATGCCAACTGACATGTTCAGCGATATGTCCAGGAGTGCGGAACGCGGCGTTCCGTTCGCCGACGAAATCTTGAGCGCGATGATGACGCCACTGCAAGCCAGCACTGATTGGTACAAGGGCGAAGGTTTTGATATCCCACGGGCCTTTGATCGCTCCTACGCCCTCGATCACGAGATGCAAGCGCGCCGGGATGCGCGTCATCCCATCGCCTCAACGGTGGGCGGAATTCTTGGCAGCGCAGTGCCCTTGGGAGCGGCCAGTAGGCTCGGATTTCTGGCGAAGGCTTCGAATACTGCGAGGGCAGCAAATGCGGCGCTGCCCCTGAAATCCATGATATTGCCGTCTGCTGCAGATGGTGCGATCATCAGCAGCGTTTACGGAGCGGGCGAAGGTGACAACCTCACCGACCGGGCGAAGAACGCCATCAAGAGCGCTATTCTCGGGGCTGGGATTGGCGCCGTGACGCCGCCATTGGTTGCGGGCGTCACTGGTGCCGTAAAAGGCATTGTGCGCCCTGTAGAGGCTCTATTCCGGCCTGAGAAATATACCCAGGAGGCGCTTGGGGCATACTTGCGGCGGGCTGGCATGGCTCCAGACGATGTAGCAAACGCGCTGGCGAACGCACATGCTGACAATCAAGGCATGTATACCATTGCCGACGCGCTTGGAAATACAGGCCGCCGCGCACTGGTTCCCGTCACGCGCACAGCGAATGACGCCCGTCAGGAAGTCGCTGATCAATTGACGAGCCGGCAGATGGACCAAGGGCGGCGTGTGGCCGCTGACCTTACCGATGCGTCCGGGACGCCACAGACAGCCCAGCAATATCAGCAGGCGTTGAGAGACGCTCGATCGACAGAGGCGGCGCGGAATTATCTTCCCGTCGAACAGGATACCACGCCAATCAATGTCAGCCCGGCTGTAGATGAGGCCAACAGGCGCATTTCTCCACAGGCGCAGTATCTCGCTGGCGTACGCGGTGACGTGCCGACTGATCTCGCGTCTCGCAGGCCTATTGAGGCGGCAGAAAGCCAGATCCGAGATCCGATCAGGGAAGCCGTGCGCCAAGCTCGCTCCTATCTAGCCAGCGACAATCTGACGGTTACCAACGTGGACAAGGCTTTCCGCGCAAAGACCAATATCGACCAGATGATCAATGATGCGACGAAAAATGGGCAGGGCGCGCAAGTCAACGCGTTAACTCCTGTTCGGGACGCTCTTGACGAGGCTCTTGCCAGGACTTCGCAGCAATATGCGGCGGCGCGCGATGCTTACCGCACTGCCTCACAGCGCGTCGACGCAGTTGATGTTGGGCGCCAGATGGAACGAGGCCGCACGCGCGTCCCCGACAATCTTGCTACATTTGCCGGACTGCCAGACGATGAGGCCCGCGCGGCGGCGCGTGTCGGCTATTTCGATCCCAAAATCGCCGCCGCTGAGTCGACAAAGGGAACAATGACCAACGCCGTCCGTCCGTTCACGTCGGAAAGCATGCGGCAGGAACTCCCCGCTTTCGCCTCTCCAGGCCAGGGCGATCAGTTGATGAGGCGTATAGGTCGAGAACAGAATATGTTCGAAACAACAAAAGAAGCGCTGGGCGGGTCGAAGACGGCAGACAACTTCGGCGATATGGCCGATATGTCGCAGTTTGATCCGGAAGTCATGTCCCGTCTCTTCCGCGGCGATTTTCTTGGTGCCGCTGCGCAAGGGGCAAAAGTCGGCCTAAACGTCGGCAAAGGGCTGCCTCCGCGTGTCGTGGAGCGCATTGGCCGCGCCTTGATGACAACCGATCCTGCGGCCGCACTAGCAACCCTGACACCGGCTCAAAATGGCCTGATGACGAAAGACGCGCTCCGTCACCTGCTTTCCAACGCCATTATTGGCGAGAGCCCTGACTGGATACGGAAGCAGGTTTGGCAGTAAACATCGGGTCGACTATTTTGTCTGCTGCCCATTTGAGCGGGAACGTCAGTCCCCAAACAACGATGATCGTCACCACGATCTGAATGACGAAATCTACAGGATCGACGTTGAAAATCGGCTCTTTCGGGTCGAAATGGACGCCGACTTGCGGCTGACCCCGATGCTGTTCATGCGGGTCGTGTTCGATGGTCTTAGGGTCGTCGTGCATCGCTAAAATATAAGAACATCCACGAAATTGTAAATGGCACGTCACCTCGGCTCGCGGCCGGGCGCTGGCGTGTTTTTGTCAGGAGAATGCCCTTGCCAAGAACCGGAGGAGTGTACTCGGAGCCAGCCGGCACCAAGGCTGTTTCTGGACAAACAATCCAGTCCGTGCCGTACAACACGTTCATCGACGATCTGGTGACCGATGCCAACGCCGCACGTCCTGTCACGGCCGGCGGGACAGGCGCGACCACGGCGACCGGTGCGCGCACAAACCTCGGCATTGCCAACTTCGTTGACGCCGATGCGGTCCAGACGCTCACGAACAAGAGCCTGCAGGACTCGACAACCTTCATCATCGACGAGGTGGACGCCACCAAGAAGGTTCAATTCCAGGTCTCCGGCGTCACCACAGCCACAGTCCGCACCTGGACTTTCCCGGATGCCTCAGACACGTTCGTGGGCCTTGCTGCGACCCAGACCCTGACCAACAAGACGATCACGCGGCCGACGATCACGCTCCAGGACAGCATTACCACTTTCCAGGACAACGGTGACAACACCAAGCAAGCCCAGTTCGAGCTGTCAGGCATCACGACCGCCACGACCAGGACGCTGACTGTCCCGAATGCTTCCGGGACGATATTGCTTGCCGCGAACACTGCGGCTGTCGATGGTAAATCGTTCAACGACAACAGCAATTTTTGGGTCGACAGCGCCGACAACTCGAAAAAGCTCGCGATCGAGTGTGGCAGCATCACGGCGGCGACCACGCGGACATGGACGGTTCCGGACTTCTCGGACACTTTCGTTGGCCTCACGGGCACACAAACTCTGACCAACAAGACGCTGACCGCGCCGACGATCAACGCCGCGGCCCTGTCCGGCACGTTCTCCGGCAACCACACTTTCAGCGGCAAATCCACCTATACGCTCGGCACGGCCACGGGCGGCCAAACCTATATTGCCCTGGTTCCGTCCGATCGCGGCGCCGGCAAGCCTGAGCTCGACTTCATCAAGACAGCGACTGCTGGCAAGTGGCAAATCCAAGTCGATGACGGCTCTACCAACGCTTCATCGGTTTTGGATATCGTCGCCGGAGGCGGGTTTACGTGGAATGGCGTCCAAGTCGTCGACCTCTCGTCCTCGCAGTCGTTGACGAACAAAACGCTGGACGACGCAACGACTGCCTTCGCCGACAACGGCGACGCCACGAAAAAGTTTCAGCTTCAGCTTTCTGGACTATCCACGGCGACGACACGTACTTGGACGGTTCCAGACAGCAGCGATACGTTCGTAGGTCTTGCCGCGACACAAACGCTCACCAACAAGACGCTGACTTCTCCGACTATCACCACGCCGACGATCACCGTCAACGACAGCGCCTTTACGCTGCAGGACAACGGGGACACGACCAAGAAGGCGGTGTTCGAGCTTTCCGGCATCACCACTGCGACGACGCGCACTTATACCCTGCCGGATACCTCTGACACGCTGGTGACACTGGCAGCGACGCAGACGCTGACGAATAAATCCCTCACGTCTCCGGCGCTCACCGGAACGCCCACGGCGCCGACCGCGACAGGTGGCACCAATACCACCCAGATTGCAACGACCGCCTTCGTCATGGCCGCATTTGGCACGGGCGGATATTATGCCCCTTCCAATATTGTCGGCACAGTATCTCAGTCAGGCGGCGTACCAACTGGTGCGATCATTGAGCGCGGCTCCAATGCCAATGGCGAATATACAAAGTTTGCCGATGGCACAATGATTTGCACGTTCACGACTGCTGGGCAGACCTGCACTACTGCGGCCGGCAATGTTTTTACCAGCGGCGTCGGCCCGAATTGGACGTTTCCTGTAGCATTTGTGGCAACCCCTCACATGTTTGTGAGCTGCCAGAGTGTTTCTCGTTGGGCAAACGGCAACGCCACCAATACAACAACGGGGCAATTTGCCCAATTTTCCTATGTCAGTAGCGCAGGCTCCGTCGCGGCCGATCTAGTGGCAATCGGCCATTGGTTCTAACAGGTTCATATGGCAGCGGCATCTCATCAATTGGGCCGGGCAGCGACTCGGGGTGTCGGGTCGCCGCTTTTGTCCAGAATATCGATGGCTCTCATTAGCGAGTTCGCCAACTCGACTGCGGCTAAACGCGTCATCCGCAAGTGCGCGCTCGAAACAACAACCTTCTCGATCGTTGTGCCATCTAGGGACGGTCTGGCTTCTTCCATGCCAACATGGACAAGGACGTTCCCGCCGATGTGTCCAGCGGAGACGATATAGTCAACAATTACATGCGGAGCGCCATCACTCTGTGAAATTTTTCCCATGCTCTACCATCCTGGAATCGGAGAGAATATATAATCTCGATACCAATCCAAAGTCGAGATGGCTATTCGTTCGCGAGAGTCCATGAGGAGGAAAGAAGTGATCAAGGTTTATGGCACCGATGCGCAGGAAACCTGGAATTTTGAGGCCGATTATGGGGCATACGCGCTGCACATGGGCGCCGGGGCCGACGCGGTGGTCGACCGCAGCTTGTCGGACAGCAATATCTTCGGCGGCGCAGGAAACGACATCCTCCAGACCTACGCCGGCAATGACAAACTGCACGGTGGCGCGGGTGACGATTTCTTCTTTGTCAGCAACATAGGAGATTGGCGTCACGTCGAGATCTGGGGCGGCAAAGGACAGGATTCAGTGCTGATCGAGAGCGACAGTGCCGTCCTTGCTGATACCAAGTTGATAAACGGAGACGAGTTCATTCTTTTCGTCAACGGAACTATCGCGACTCTGCACGGCGTCGAGGCCGTCCACGTGGTTTCTCATGCCGACATCCCGCCGTGGGCCTGAGCCTCAATAGCACGTCGTGTCGACCCGTGTAGGGTGCCCGACAAACGTCCCACTCAATGTGGATGTGCAGTTCCTCGGCGCCGCTACGGCCGGCTGATTGATCACGACCGGCGGCGGAACGAATTGCTGTCCCTGGAATGGAAAAGCTGGCATCCGACCATCGGACTTGCCGCAGATAAATGACATCCGATACCAAGTGACAGGACCGGGGAGAATATCGGCGATCAGGCCACCCGCGTGGCTGTCGCTGTCGATCACCTGATATGTGCCGCCTTTGCAGAGCTTCGCGGCCTCATTGAAACAGCCATTCGGCGAGCCATTGCATTTCACCTGATGGAGCTTCTGGCCTCCCGGCGTTTGCACATCGCCAGCCGAGCCAGAAACGCAGCCTGATAGCGCCGCGGTCACCGCTAGCAACATCGAAACCTTGATTGCCTGCATATTTCGCCCCCCCCTCATCCGAGGGCATGCAAGCACACCGCCAATCGGAAGTCGAGCGGCTTCCGTCACCATCAACAGGCTCCTTCGGGGGCCTTTTCCATTTCCAACAAGGACGTAAGATCAAAGGCTAAGACGGCCTTGAACCCCAGGGAAAACTCTATCGAAGTTGTCTTCGAACGCTTCACGTGTCGGCGAAGCCCGCATGATGGCGATCAATTGAAGCAGGTGGTCTCTAAGGTCCGGCTGGCCAATATCTTCGCTCAGGAATTGGTGATGTTTCCATTTTCTACGTCCAGTGCCTGGCTCCGTGGGGTTTTTATGCTTGAGCGCGTCCAGAACGCCGGGCGGGAGCTTGTCGTAAACAAGCCTGTTTGTCAGCTGACCGACAAATGGTGTCTTTTGCCTCCCGGTTGGCCATGGCCAACCCCATAGGCGGTACATCTGTTTGTAATATTCGTCGGGAAATCGCTTGGCCCACGCCAATCGCTCTTCCGAAAGATATTTTGCAAGCAGTTTATGCAGTTCATCGCGTTCGCGGTCATCTTGATACCCGGTTGCCTCATCAACCAAAGCGACGATGCCAACCTTGGCAAATGCCCTGATCAGGCTGTCTGCGAATATACCATACCTGACTTCCTGAACGGTCTTTAGTGCACCAGCATCCCTCGCGTCCAAGATGACAGAACATAGATCGCTAAGGATTGTAGCTTCATAGCCTGCTGTCTCTCGCGTACCTACTCCAGCGAACAAAATAGGGTTTTCGATGGCCAAAGCCAAGTCATTGGAAATAAACTGTTTTAGCGCTGGATGTGAGACAATTCTGCTCACTCCTTGGCCACGACCTTTCATGCCGATTGCGGCTGTCATCCCTCGTCCGGAAAGCACTCTGCGGCGATCCTCAAGGACAAAGCATGGAAGTTCTATATCCCCGATTGCGAGCTTTCCGCTATGGGTAGATTTTATTAGGTTGGCCATTGTCCTCTCCTTTCGTGGCCATTGATATAACTATAATGGCCATAAATCAATAGGTGAATGGCCATTCATTCTAATTATCCACTCAGGAGGAGATTAACATATGAACCGCGCAGCCTTCTTCGCTGCCGTGCGGACGAGCTTGTTCGCCGGTCGGCTTACCCAGTCCCAAGTCGATGGGATCGACGCCATCCTTGACGAATGGGACGCCGATGGCCTGACCGACAATCGGCAGCTTGCCTACATGCTCGCGACCGCTTTTCATGAGACCGCGCAGCATATGCAGCCGATCACCGAATTCGGCGGCGTCCACTACTTCGACAAGTACGACACTGGCACCCTGGCGGCTAGGCTGGGCAACACGCCGGAAGCCGATGGCGATGGCTACCGATATCGCGGCCGTGGCCTCGTACAGATCACCGGCCATGCGAACTACCAGAAATTCGGCATCGCCGATGATCCCGACAGGGCGCTCGATCCGAAGGCAGCGACGAAAATCCTATTCCTCGGCATGCGCAACGGCATGTTCACAGGCAAGAAGCTCTCCGACTATTTCCACGACACGGTCGCCGATTGGGTCAACGCCCGAAAGATCATCAATGGTCTTGATCGGGCCAATACTATCGCCGGCTATGCGCAAAAATTCCTGACTGCGATCGAGGGCGCAGCCTGACATGTGGAACTATATCAGCAGGTCCACGCTGAAGCGCGAGTTCGCGTCTTTCGTGTTCTTCTGTTGGATGTTTTTCGGCGCGTACCTCCTGGCAAGATTGCCGATTACTCAGTTCGCACCTGATGCATCACTCGCAGCCTGGTCGGCATTGACACCGTTCATGTTCGGATTGGTCACGGCAGCTTTTGGCGCGGATTTTGTCGCCAAGCAGACGAACATTGCCGGCCCCCCGTCCAACACCGAGACCACCGTCAAGGCGGAAATGACGGACACGAGCGCGACAGTCACCACGACATCGGAGCCAAAGTAATGCTCGCCTTCCTCTTCTCACCGCTCGGCAAGATCGCCGGAGCAGGCGCTCTAGTCGTGGCCGGAATTGTCGCCTTACTCGGGGTGCATGATCACAACGTCCTGCAAGGCTACGTGAAGCAATCCGCGCTCGACGCCGCCAATGCGAAAGCCACAGAACTGAAGCGCCAGGCAGACGTCAGCGCCTCCGCGGTCCAATCCCTCAACATCCAGATCGAGAAACAAAAGGCTGCCGACGCCCAAGATGACGCCGCTCGCGAGAAGGAAATTTTAGATTATGAAAGCCAATTGGCCGCCGCTAACCGTCGCTGCCTCGCTAGCGCTGCTGACGTTTCTACCATCCTGCACAACAACAAGTCTCAAAGCCTCGGCCACCATTAAAGGCCAGTCGCAAGCCCGCGTCAATCTTCCGGATTGGCCGGCAGACTGCGTGATTCAGGAACCCCACGCCAGCCTCAAGGAAGGCGATGAGGTGCGCTCCGTGCTGATCCGTGAGCGTGGACAGCTCGACAAGGCGAACGCGCGCGTGGGGCGCTGTGCTGGCTTCTATTCCGATCTAAAATTCAAAATGGAGACGTCGTAATGTCCTTCGGTCTTGGACTTACTCAACTTGGCCTTGGCCTCGGCTCAAACAATGGCAGCGGCGGCGGAATTCTTTTCCCCTCTGGCCTGGGCTGGAATGGCGCAATCGTCCCGACATCTGCCCTCAGTGTTTTCGATCCTGGCGGTGATAATGCAGCGACGGGATTTTGCAGCCTGACGCCGGAACAGGTGTTCGACAGCATATCGACTGCTCGCTCTGCTCCGACCACGACCTATTACATGGGAGCAGGCGGCAACGACGGCAACAGCGGCCTCAATACCGGGGCGAAGAAGGCCTCTCTTGCCTCCTGCATCACGGCAGGCAACGCTACGGCTGCACCATACAAGGTGATCCCAGACGGCATCGAGTATTTCCGAAACCTCGGCTCAATGTCTACGCTGCCCACGCAGGATATCGCCATTGTGCCGGCGAGCGGGCGCATGGTCTCCGGCATCTTCGATACCTTCACGACCGCGCTCGATGGCACGTTCACGAACTGCTATTCGGTGACGATCGGGGGCGTTGATCGCGTCGTCAACCGGACGACGTTGAACACCTACGGCGATGGCGTGGATTACGCGTTCTATGCCACACCAACCGCTCTTGACGGCGCCACGTTGACAACGGACGGCTACGCCTATTCCGGCGGCAAGCTCTACATGCGGCGCCTGGACACCACCCAGCCGACAACGACGAACACGCGCGTCATGCGCACCACCGTGCCATTCTGGAAATCCACGGCGGAAATCAACGTCTATATCGAGAATATCGACGGCGAGGGAGGCCAGGTCGGAACCTTCGAATACACCCGCTCCATCGCCGCAACGAAGAACTGCGTTTTCGTCGCCAAGAACTGCACCTCGAAATACAGCGGTGGCCAGACCAACACGGGCGCCCGCGGGTTTTCGATCGACGGCATGCGTGGTCTTGCCTATCTGTCCGGCTGCACGGCGAACGGCGCTGCAACGGACGGGTTCAATTTCCACGATGTGCAGCTGAACGGCCTCCAGCGTCTTACAGTCAACTGCATCGGCAACGACAACGGGCGCGGGACGGCAGCGTCCTGCAATGGGCTCACCGATCACGAGGATGTCATCGGCATAGACTTGGCCGGCCAATACCTCGGCAACCACGGCGGCTCTGTTCGGCCGATCGCCAACACCAAGACCCTCAACGTCGCGACAATGGCAACGGACTTGGGAGACCTGTCGGATGGCACAAATGCAGCCTTCCAATGCGACGGCGGCGGCACTGCTGAAATGTGGTGCGACAGGACCAAGGCACCGAACGCATCGGGCAAGAACGCCTATGCGGTTTCCACGACGGCCAAGATCCATAAGCGCAATGTCGCCGCCACTCTTGGCACATCGGGCGGCTCGGGCACAATCGACAATTATTGATGGTTCTCGAATCCGGGATTTGCTATGGTCGGCGCATAAATCACCCGAGGATTGCCATGCTTGAGAAGGTCGCAGATTGGATAGGTCGCAAGGTCGTGATTTCCCAAGGCCTTGTCGATGATATTGGCAAAGAAGGCGTCATTCTCGCCATTGATGACGATCCCATTCAAATAAATGCGTGGATCAAAGTCGACGCGCGCCGTTGGCCCCCAGTCTATCTTTCTGCCCCGTTGTGGTGGGTTAAGGATATCGAAACCGGGCAATGGGCTCCCCCTGGTTCGGGTGGAAACAAAGTCCGAGATATTGGCCCCACCGAGTTTTATAAGCCTACGAGCTTGGCCCAGTTTGAGAATTGCACAGGGGAACATTCTGGAATCCATGTGCGAAAAATTTCGGAAGATCAGCGGCGCACGATGCCCACAACGATGGACACTTACTAGAGCCACCATGAAGCCGGCTATCCCAGACGTAATCGACAAGTTCAAGACATACTACGCCAAGCATGGCGGCTGGGGCCTTACGCTGCACGTTGTCATGGAAGACTTCAACTCGGAAGCCGGATTCGTGGCGGAAGAATATGAGACGGAAGCGCGAGAACGCGGAGACCATGAAGGCGCCGAACTGATCTCGGTCCTTCGCTCAATGAGCCGAACGCAGCGCCGAAAGCTTGCGCGGCTGGCTATAGATTTCGGCCGCTCCCCGCCAAAAACGGTTTCCTCACTGTTAGAGTGCAACAGCACCCCAAATTCCATGTACAGGGCAGGAAGCAACGTCTACCTCAATCGGTAGATTGCACCGGGCCACCGCACGGACCCCATACCCAGCCGCCCTAGTTGGCGGCTTTTCTATACCCTCGCATAGCATCCCGCATTGAAAGGCTTCGACCGGATGGCCGATGATGAACATGAACTTATCAATCTCGCATCGCTCGCGCGCCGCGTTGAGGCGGTCTCTTATATTGCAGAGCGCCAGCGGGAGACCATATCCGAGATTGTGAACGAGGCGGTGGCGTTGGACATGCGCGTTCGATCACTCGAAGGTCTGGCTCAGACAGCCGCAATCACGAAAGCGAGAGAAGACGCGCGAGACGAGGCGTTGTATGAGCGCCTGTCCCGCATCGAGGATCAGATCAAGGATATCCGCGGAGTGGGAAGCAAGGCGCTGTGGATCATCGCAGGCGGGATACTTGCAGGCATCGTTGCGTTCATGATGGCGGGCGGGTTCAAGATCCATTGACTCGGCTGATTTGAAATGCTTGTTTCCCCCTCATTCGAGGGAGAGACATAAATGGCAACCGATCACAATCCATTCCTATCCATGTCAGCAAAAGAACGCGCGAGGCAAAAGCAGCTATTGGATTATGCGCTGGAATTCGATAATGCAGCACTCGATATTACCGCTGCCGCCGCTCTGAAATGGGGCTTCAATCGCCTCAAGGTACGCAATAAGCTTGGCGAAGTGTTTGCCGAAATAAGCCAGCAGGCATTTCCTAGAGAGGCGAACTTAGGCAAAGTGGCAGACCTGTCAGAAAGCCAGATTGAGGCGATTAAGAAGGCTGCTGTAGACGCCCTAGAAATCGCCGCGTTGAAAGGACTGGACGCATTGCCTACGACGAAGACGGGGTGAGGATTTCGTCCTTCAGATCGTCGGCTTCAGGCCACATGCGATCTACTGCACGCCAGCATCTCTGGCGTTCGGTCATAATTGCTTCAACAATAGCATCATAGGCAGGCTGCTCGGCGTCCCCGCTTATTAATGACGGCAAGCGCATGTCGTAAGCCTTCCGCGCCGCTTTATGTACGTCCCTCGGAATATCCATTTTCTCTCTCCTGGTTCAGCCGGCATTCGCCTTCGCCGCATCATAGGCGGCTTCCAACTGGCGGCAGGCTTCGATCTTGTCTGGGTCCGATCCGTTGGCCGATGGCACTATCCCGGCAAACGCGTCTCCCCAGAAATGCCAGGTCCAAACCCGATCGGGTCCGGTGGTGTGCAATTGGACGCGGCCGAAGCGGATTTCGCCATCCTTCGCGACATAGTCGGTTTCTCGGTCGGCCCAAGTGCGCTCCCAAGAATATTTCAACTGGCGCTCTTTCATTTGTCCACCCCCAGCCAGTGCAGCACGGCGCCAGCAATAAGCGCGATCGGCAGCAGCACGAAGATGATAGGCCATAGGCGGTTTGAGTACGAGTGCGGGTTCACTTCGCATCTCCGATCAAAGCCTTCAAGGCGGCTTCAATTTCAGGCCCTACGCCACTAGCTAGGGCGATTCGATCAATACGTTCACCATGCATAATAGCATCGCAGATCATTTTAGCTGCGGAAAGAGCCTCGATTGCTCTGCGCCTGTCTGCCTCGCTCATCCCTCAACCTTTCTCACCTCTATGCCGGCACGAAGGGCGCGGCGGTCATACGGGCTCGTGCTTGCAATCCTCGATATCATAGGCGATAGTCTCGTTTATGTCAGAGGGGATTTCGTGGCTGAACACGGCGCGAGCTGGTATCTCTCGAAACTTGCGTACCTTTCCTTCCCCCCGACAATGCGGGCAGGCGGAAAGCTTCCTCTTGAAAATCCACTTCCTTTCGAATGGATGCTGCTCGAACTGAAAGCTGCCATCCAAATCGTTGGTAATCCGTTGTTCGGTCGTGTAGCTTGATTCAGGCCTATGACCTGCATTTGAGAGCGCAATCGCCCTAAACACACCGATAGCGGTTCTGTCGTAATCACCTGTTGGTGGCCAAGCTTTTTGCACTATATGCTCCGAGATAATGACAGCATCCCCATAATTCATTTTCATCAGTCTCGCGCCGATATGGAAGCGCATCATTATGCCATCAATGATATCCATGTTGAAAAACGGGTCGTTTAATTCCAATGGATAAACGCGCATTCACCCCTCCTTGGCTGGAGATTGGGGAGGGGCGGGAAGGGGAAGCCAATGCGTCGGCTGATATAGAAAAGCGGGCAGATCGCTATCTAAGCCCCACCCTCGGGCGCCGTAGTATTGAGCTGTGCATGGGCCGGTCCATTCCTTCGCCCAAGCGATAATGCGCCGGCCGTCTAACGGGGCGCTAAGGATATCATTCCATTCGCTCATTCCGTCTCTCCTTAGGATCTATGGGTGGCGGGAAGAGGGGGAAAGACCAAGGTCAGTTAACTGTTGTAAGGCTTCCCGCGCCCTCTTCTTCGCCTCCTTGTTGAGGAAGACATGCCCGCATTCCAAGCACCGTTGCCCGCTGGCGATATCTTCCAAGTCGTGGTGGAAGACGTATGTAGCGCCTCTCGGTGCAGGGTTGCCCAAATAGCAATCTACCGCGTTGTTATTCTCGCTCGACATTCATACCTCCAGTTTGACAAATCTCTGCTAAGCTATTGATTCACGAATGCCGGTTTGACACGTATTCCAGTTTTCGCCCTTGAAAAGGCTGCATGAAGTTCGGATTGAAAATCCGCGTGTCACGCTGCCAGTTCGACAGGGAATTCCTGCACGCGAAGATCGGCCGGCCACTGGCTCATAGGGATAGGTTTGCCGCCGCGAGTGATCTGCTTCAGGTGGAAGCGCTTGCCGTAGAAGGCCGCTTGCTCCATCAGGCTCCTAAACCACATGTCGTTTGATTCGCGCGCCTTGTGCTGGCCCTGGTTCGTTTCGCCGCCGCAGATAATCCAGTCAGGTTGCCAGTTCCCGGCCATCTCGACATGGCTTAGCATTGGCTCGAAACTGGCGAAGGTGAAGAACGGATCGAACCGTCTTGTCGCGGCTTCCAACTTCGGCGCGTCCCTATCCCATTCGTCCTGATTGGCAAATGTGGCCCCTAGCGCTGCGTTCATCGGCAGGCGATCGATAAGCTTCAGGGAATTGCCGATGCGCTTGGTGAGCAGCAGCCACACGAGATTTGGCGTATGTTCGATAAGTTGCATGAACCGGATGCGCCATGCTTCCGGCACAGCGGTATCGAAAGGATCGCAGAGTGACGGGAAAACGGTTGGGGTTGTCCCGGTCTTTCTCGCCTCGGTGTTCCACGCGAAAGGCTTCTTCCAATAGGAAGCCGACATAAGGTCGCGGGTTCCTTCGCCAGATCCAGGTTTGCCCCACTCGACGCGGCCCATGCGCGTATCCATGAGGTGAGCTGCATAGCAACCGTCACACGCGGGGCTGATCTTTGTGCATCCCGTCCATGGTGACCATGTGCGATCTGCCCATGAGATGAGAGTTTCTTCAGCCATGACGGGCCTCCAGATTGGGTTTATGCCAATCATTGCCGCAATCATTGCCGTGGTTTGCCGAACTTGGTCGGAGTGGAGTGATTCGAACACTCGACCCCCTCGTCCCGAACGAGGTGCGCTACCAGGCTGCGCTACACTCCGAACTCAAGTTGGCGCGTTCTATAGACCAGGCTTTTCGTTTCGACAAGCCATATCGGCAAAAAAAATGAGGAATTCTCGCTCTGATCGTAAGTTTATGAAAAATATGAAAAAACTCTGGCTTGGCGGATATTCCGGCCGAGATCGGACTGCGCAGTAAACCCTGCGCAGCGAGCCTCAAGCGTCCACCAAATTCACCTTGTTGAAATGCGCCAGCGCCTGGTCGACCCGATCATGGAGCGTGAGTTGGCCCTCAAACAGCACGCCCGCGGTCTGGCAATATTTGCTCACCAGGTTCGGTCTTTCGGTAGCGATCAGAAATGTCAGATTGTTCCGATTGTCCTCAAGATACTTGGCGCATTTCCGGCGGAATGTCATGTCGCCGCCATCCATGCTGTTGTCGACCAGGATGAATTCAAAGTCCATGGCGAACAAAAGGCTGATGCCGAGACGCGCTTTCATCTCGCCGTTATAGTTGCGCAACGGGCCGTCGAGATATTTGCCAAGGTCGGCGAATTCGCGAACAAATTCGTGAACCCGGTTGAAATTACGCCCATAGAGATCGCTCAGGAAGCGAATGTTCTGGCGGCCGGACAGTCTGCCGGAAATAACGCTGTTGCTGCCCCAGGGCCAGGAAATTTCGCCGCGGCGGACAATCGAGCCCTCGCTCGGTTTTTCATTGCCGGCAGCCATACTGATGAAGGTCGTCTTCCCCTGGCTGGGAGGCGCTAGAATCCCGAGGCTTTTTCCCGGTTCTACCGCGCCGCTGAAATTGCGAATGAGCCAGTTTATCTCGCCCTTGCGGTTGCGATAGGCTTTGCCGACATTGTCGAAGACGATCATAGTTCTTCCTCGTCGTCTTCGTACCGTGATCTGAGGATTTCCTTGCGCCACACGTGCTCGACAGTGAGTGCAATCAGCATAAACGCTGCGGAAAAGGAGGCGAGATAAGTGGGGCTATAGACAGATGTATAGTCGAGATAGGAATTTTCGCGGATAGCCTCGACGCAATGCAGGAATGGGTTCCACCAAACGAAACTGAGAATGTTCGGCGGCAGTTGCACCGGCACGAAGAAAATGCCGGATGCCAGGTAGAGCGGCAGCGCCATCAATCTCCACAGGCTGCGCCACAGCGGCCACAACGCTCCCACGGTCGCATTGAACATCGACATCGCGATGCAGAAAAAATAAACCATCAGCAGCGCAATAACCATGCGCTGAAAATTGACCACCACCTGCTCGCCGACGATGATCTGGACGGCGGCCAGGAACGTGGTCAGGATGAGCAGCCAGATGGTGAATTCCAATGTGGTTCTCGCCACAACCGCATCCATCGGCCGGATGGCGCCGAATTCGAAAAGCGGCAGGTTGGTGACAATGCCCTTCATGCCTTTGGCAATCGTCGCGCGGATGGCGCGGCAGGCAATGATCCCCGTCAGCAGGAAGAGGATGGAACTGTCGCCGAACATGGGATTGGAGTCCTTCACAACCAGGCGGAAGAACAGATAAATGCCGATAAACGCCGACGGCTCAACCAGTGTCCACACATACTCGAACGGGGTATCGCCGAACCTCAGGGCAGCTTCGCGGAAAATCAACGCCACGATGATGCGGGCATTGTTGACCGCTCCGTGCAGAATGTTCACACGAATGGGTGCCGAATCAGACCGATGAGCACTCATCTGAAAGTTATTCCTGTCATGTCGGAGTGATCCGGGCGGCAAGCCGCCCGGCCTGCATTAAGCAGACTTTCGTTGGCGAGCCAACGATTCGTCCGCCTGGAGTCTCTTGTTTTGTCGCAGGTTCTTGTCGGAAAACCGTGGGACACTTTTCCGGAACCTGCTTAGATTGCGTGATCGCGGAACGAGCGGAACAGGAACTGGGCGATCAGCCAGATCGCAAATAGCGTGACGAAGCCGACGAAAGTATTGAGCCACCTCAGCGGATAAAGCGCAATCTCAGGACGGATCGGTTCGACAAAGGTCGCGAAGTACCGCTCCTGCTTCTGTGCTTCTGAAAGCGCTGCTTCGAACGCTGCCAGCGACGTCGTATAGGCCTTTGTGGCGAAGTCCTGGTCGATCGTCAGACCTTCGAACTTGTCGACCACTTCAGTGACGTTCGCGTCATTGGAGTCCGTGGTGGTAACGGCGCCGGTCCTGTTGGACTTGTTGATTCGCCCTTTCTGGAACGCGATCTGGTCCTGGAGAGCATTGATCTGCTTCTGCAGCGTGCGCGCGGACGGTGAATCCTTGCTGACACTTTCAAGCAGGGTCGCGAGCCGGGTTTTCAGGTCGCTCATTTGGTTTTCCAGCTTCTGGGTGAGCTCCGCATTGCTCTTCACCAGGATCGTGGGATCGATGACCTCCACCTTCGCGCGCAGTTTGCTCATCTCGTCACGCACCTTGCGCAGCCGGTTCTCCGAGCGCTCGACCTGCTTCGACGCGACAGACGTCATCTGCTGCCGATTGCTCTCCGAGAGGTCGTTTGTGAGCTTTTCCGAAACCTTCAGCACCGCGTCTGCGACCGCTTTGGCATCGTCGGCGCTAAAGGCATAAGTATAGAGCGTGATGTTTCCCGAAGTCGAGTTGAAGCTCACCTGGATCATGTTGTCCCAGTAGCTGTTGAACTTTTCCAGGGGCATATCGGCTGGGATTCGATAGTAGAAATCGACGTTGTTGCCGGAATAGTATTGCCGAAGATCGATGCCAAGCTGCTCCTTCACGTCGCGGATCAGCTGTATCGAGCTGATATAGCTCGTGACGATATAGGAATCGTTGTTCTGCACCGAACTGCCGAACAGTCCGGAAAGGCCGAAGCTCGCGATCGAAGACTGGTTGGAGCCGCGCACGGAGAAATCAGTCTCGACGACATATTGCGGACTGGCGATGAACAGATAGTAGAAGCCGATGCCGCTGCCGGGGATTGCCACCATCACCAGGAAGGAAAGAAAAGTCCAGGAGAGGTGCAGCCTCTCCGCCAGTGAGCGCCGCTTTTTCTGCGGTTCGTCTCGGAATACCTCAGTCTCAACCGGCTCGGGGGCGATCACATAGTCGTCAGACTCGGAAGGCGCCAGCGGTGCCTCGGCTTCGGCCTCGCCAGGTTTCCGACGCTCAATCCTGCGGCGGATACGCTCTTCACGCCGCTCTTCTTTGGTTGCGGGGAACTTGATTGGTTCTTTTGCGCCGCCCTGATCGACGTCCAACGATTCCACAACTGCCATACTATCTGCCGACTTTCTTAATAGCGCGACTCACTTGATCTTAATGGCCGACGAGCAGAGCTCAGCCTCTTCAAAGCCTCAGATCCTCGCGGATTCCATTGTCGCACGCGCTCAGCGGCATGGTCAATTGCCCGCGTCCACGGTAGCCACCCCCGCGGTAGCCTGAAGCTATTACTTTTTCATTGTGCCAACAATATGGTTTCAAACACATTACGGTTGCCGTCATTAACAGAAAGCGACCGGTCGCATTCCCGGCAACGTATTGTAAGGAACGGCTGAATTGTATATGCGCTTCTCCATAAGCCTTGCTTCGGCCTCGTGCGTCGAAGCCCCGAAAGGAGAATTCAATGACTGAATCCAAGGAAATCAAAGTGATAGCCGAGATCGGCTGCAATCACATGGGCAGCATGGACACCGCCAAGGAATTGATCCGCGTCGCTGCCAAGGTCTGCGGCGCCCATGTGGCCAAGTTCCAGAAGCGTAACAATCGCGAGCTTCTGACGCCGGAAGAGTACAATAAGCCGCACCCTGTGCCGGCCAACGCCTACGGCAACACCTATGGCGAGCATCGCGAATTCCTCGAATTCTCTGTCGGCCAGCACAAGGAACTGCAGGAAGAATGCCGCATGAACGGCATCGACTACTCGACCTCCGTCTGGGACCTGACGTCCGCGCAGGAAATCACCGCGCTCAAGCCCAATCTGATCAAGCTGCCGTCGGCCACCAACCAGCACTATGTGCTGCAGGATTATCTCTGCAAGAATTTTGACGGCGAAATCCACGTCTCGACCGGCATGACCACCCATGATGAGACCGATCGCCTGGTGTCGTTCTATGAAGAGCGCGGCCGCGGCAAAGACCTCGTGCTTTACGCCTGCACCTCCGGCTATCCGGTTGCGTTCCAGGACATCTGCGTGCTCGAAATCAACCGCCTGCAGGAGCATTACGGCGATCGCGTCAAGTCGGTCGGCTTCTCCGGCCATCATCTCGGTATCGCCGCAGATGTCGCAGCCATGACCGCCGGCATTATCGGCCGCAACATCTACGGCAAGGGCGATTTCGAATGGGTTGAGCGCCACTTCACCCTCGACCGTACCTGGAAAGGCACCGACCACGCCGCCAGCCTTGAGCCGGATGGCATGCGCCGCCTGTGCCGCGACCTCAAGAACGTCCGTCTCGCCGTCGCCTACAAGGACACCGAGATGCTCGACGTCGAGCTCGTGCAGCGCAAGAAGCTCAAGTGGACGGAGGAAAAGCACGGCGGTCAGATCCGGCAAGCGTCCTGATGCATGTCGTCGCAGTGATCCCCGCCCGCGGCGGTTCCGTCGGCCTGCCTGGCAAGAACGTCAGGCCGATGAACGGAACGCCTCTGGTGGCCCGAACCATCCAAGCCGCGCTCGACAGTAGAACTGTCGGCGCGGTCTATGTTTCTTCGGATGGCGAGGACATCCTTTCGGTCGCGCGCCAGGCCGGCGCGCAGGCCATCAAGCGTCCCCCTGACATTTCCGGTTCGACCGCAAGTTCCGAATCGGCGCTGATCCATGCGCTCGACGTGATCGCTGCCGCCGACGGCCGCGATCCGGATATCCTCGTCTTCCTGCAATGCACCTCGCCCTTCACCACCGGCGCCGACATCGACAAGGTGGTTGAGACGGTGATGCAGGAGGGCACGGATTGCGCCTTCAGCGCCGTCGAGGATCATGGCTTCATCTGGAAGATCGAGCCGGACGGCACCGCCGCCGGCATTACCCATGATCACCGCCTGCCGCGCCAGCGCCGCCAGGACATGGCCAAGCGTTATCGCGAAAACGGCGCCGTCTATGTCATGCGCGTCGCCCCGTTCCGCGAAAAAGGCAATCGTTTCTGCGGCGTGACGAAAGTCGTGGCAATCGACGCGCCGACGATCGAAATCGACAGCAACGAAGATTGGCTGATTGCGGAAGCCTTTGCCAGGGTGCTTGAAGCGCCGGCGAAACGGGAAATCCCCAAAGGCCCGTTCAAGGCATTGGTCACGGATTTCGACGGTGTCCATACCGACGACCGCGTGGTCGTCCACCAGGACGGCACCGAGGCAGTTACCTGCAGTCGCGCCGACGGCATGGGCATCGAGAGGCTGCGCAAGGCCGGCCTGAAGCTGCTGATCTTGACGAAGGAAACCAATCCCGTCGTCCAGGCGCGCGCCGCCAAGCTCAGGATGGAAATCTACGGCAGCGTCGAGGGCAAGCTGGAAAAGCTCGATTCCTGGCGCCAGGCAAACGGCCTCGATTGGCGCGATATCGTCTATATCGGCAATGATATCAATGATATGGATTGTATGAAAGCAGCCGGTCTCGCCGCAGCGCCTGCCGATGCCCGGGCGGAAATCCGCGACCTTGCGCATCTCGTCGTCGACCGTCCCGGCGGCTACGGCGCGCTGCGGGCATTGAGCGACTATCTTCTGGACAATCGCATGATCTGACGGCGCGGCCGTTTTTTCTCCTGAATTGGCAGGAAGGGGCTTGAAAATATTTCATAGTTCCTGCTCCTTTCGCGCCACTCGGCTGTCATGAAATCAATGGATCCTTTCTGTTAGATGCGCGTCCTCGCCCTTGCTTCCTACGATTCCTTCCTGAATTCGGCGCGGCTGATCTCGCCTTATTACGAACAGGCGGGCGCCACGGTGGACTTGGCGCTGGTCAGGGCGCGGGTTGCGACGCAGATAGAAAGCGGCCAGATCGATGCTGCCGGTCTGGACGGCAAGGTGCGCTGGGTCAGCATTGAGGAATTGTGCAGTTCAGGCGAGATCGCTCGCTACGACATTGTGCTTTCCTGCCTCGAAGGGCTTTCGACCCGCCGGTTGCTGCATCGGGTCAAGGCTTTGGGCACGAGCCGCCCGCTCGTCGTGTCGATCTACCCGGGTCTCGTGCTGCGCTTCGGCTATGACGGCTTTTCCATGCGCGCCTCAAGTGATTTCCTCTGGCTCAACAGTCCGGATGACTGCCGGGACTACCAGCTGATGTGCAGGAGCTATGGCAATGACGGCGCCAATGCCCGCGTCTTCGGCGTCGCGCCGGTGCTGCAGACCATCGAGCGCGCGCCCAATGGAGCGACCGGTCCGGCTGTCTTTTTCGAGCAGGCCATCATTCCCCGCTATGAAGCCGAGCGGATGTTCCTCGCCGAGCAATTGGTAGCACTCGCCCGCCGCTATCCCGCTCACAAAATCCTCGTCAAGCCGCGCACCGTCGATGGCCAGGCGACGCTGCATCAGACGTGGCACCCGATCGCGCCGCTGATCGACAAGGCCGCCCGCAAGGCCGGCGGCTGGCCGGCCAATCTGGAAATCACCTCTGAACGCGCCGACCGGCTGCTTGCGAGCGCGGGCCACTGCATTACGGTCAGCTCGACCGTGGCCGTCGAAGCTGTCTATGCCGGCGTGCCGACGGTGATCATCTCCGATTTCGGCGCCCACGATGATTACGGGCTGCAGTATTTCTACGGCTCAGGCCTGACTGTCTCGTTTGCCGACTTGTCGCTTCCCTTTGCCGGCAGGGCCGATCCAGACTGGCTTGCTTCGCATGCCGCCGATCCGCGGACGACGGTGGCGGCACTGGTCATCGAGACCATCGAGGCGGCGCGCCGTCCTCGGCCGCCGATTGCCGACGAACTGCTAGCGCCGGAACATTCGCCCGCCTTGCGGGACTATCTGATGAAGAAACACGGCACCGACAGCGTTCTCGGCCGGCAATACCAGAAGCCGCCACTCAAGCGGCTTTTGGGGTTGCAAGCGGTGTCGAAGGCGCTCCGTCGCTGGCTGGTGCGCTGACGCAAAGCGTTGCAGCTTTCAGCGATGGATTGCCGGCGCCAGCCTTTGGGCGGCCTCAGAGTTTGACGTCGGGATAGAACAGCCGGAAATCGCGTTCGTAGCGCTTGAACACCTTCTCGCGCAGCTCGTCGGTGTAGAAGGTCTTGACGTCGTCCTTCTTGTCGGTGCGGCGAACGTTGATCGACGGCAGGTCGCCGAAGGGCTTCAAACCGCGCTCTGTCATCACGTCCTTCAGCCTGGCCCAGTCTTCGCCCATCTTCTCGAGATAGCCGACAAACTGTGGGATGACCGAATCATCCCTTCGCGCCAGCATGCCGGCCTGCGAGCGGAGATGCACATCCGACTTCCCGTCAGGCGTTTTCGCAACGATGTTGACGAATTCCTCAAACGGCATACCCAGTGTCAGGCCCATCTCTTCCATCGCACCCGTCAGCGACGGATTTTCGATGATCTTATTGTTATAGCAGGCCATCAGTCTGTCGAAGGGATTGCGGACGAAAGAAAAGCAGAAGAAATCCTTGTAGAGCTTGCGGAAGTCTTGATAACCGATCAAGTCGGCCTTCTCGGCCTTGCGCCAATAGGCGTCCTTCGTTGTTCCCTTGATCGGTTTATCTTCGGGAACGTCAAGCATACGATGCGCGAGTACGAACTTGATGGAAGAATTGGCAACCTTGGGAATTCTTACATAGGCAATATTGTGTTCTTTAAGAACAATAATATTCTTCTTCACTTTATTCGGATTGGTTGCTTTATTCGAACCATCTGCCACGCGCATACTCCTTGTTTTTTGGCCGCGTGATATAGCAGCAATCCCAGAGGTGGTCCATCGCTCGCAACCGAAATTTCCCGCGGCTTTTCAGCCCGTCGAACTGACCATTGAAGCACCGGACAAATCGGGAATCTTGGGGGAGGGCGACTTGGCCGCTGTCGTGGAACAAGTTGTTCGTCGCCCACTGCCGTCGAAAATGCCGCAGTTTATTCTTATCGAGATGAAGTAGTTCAAAAACAATCTGCGGTACAGTGAAAATCTGAACAGCCTGGAAAAATCAATGCTTTCAGTTGCATGGCAATACTAAAGTCAATCGATCGTATAGTACGTCTATATCATCAATTTCAATTCCAAAAAACGGCCGGTTATAATGTCGCAAAGGCGATTCATTTCTCGATTCTATAAGACGGGCATCTTGCATTTTTTTTGCACTGCGATATTGGAAAGTTCTGCGCCAAACGTCCCAGTGTTGATCGCTGCTCTTCGTCAGGAGGCGATCGACCTAATATCAGAGCTGATTCTGTCGAATGTGAGGTATCGTGACGTCGCTTCTGCTTTTCTGCGATTCTGACAGTCAGGTTTTTGCCGGTATCGAATATGCGCGAGCGTTTGGGGCTCGGGGTTGGGACACCACGTTCATGGTTCCCAGGAAGTCGGCCTTGGCCGCCAATGCCCAACTGGTTCTGGATTCGCTCGGCGCGCCTGTCGTGGAGGCTGAACGCAATGCGCTCGCCTATCTGGCGCTGGAAAAAGATTTTTCGGCCATCGGTCTGTTCACCAGCGGCAGCATGGTCAAGGCGGCCTGTGATGACCTGAAGAGTATTTCCAAGCTGTTTTCGGTCCGGCGTCCCGTTGTCTTCACGGCCTTCAATGGGCTGGTCTTCGAGAAGTTCGAAGAGGGCCTGTTCTGGCGGCTCGGCTGCGACATTATCGGCCTCAACGGACGGCGCGACAAAATCCTTTTCGATGAGTTCCTGCTCGGCCGCGAGAAGGAGGCGCCCAAGGCGGTCCTGACCGGCCTCCACCGCGGCAAGCCGGGCGAGCGGGTGGTGACCGAGCGTCGCAAGATGGTGTTCTGCGAGCAAATCATCGTGCCGGGCATCCGCAAGGACCGCTCGCACATGTTTTCGCTGCTGGCCAAACTGGCGGAAGCCAATCCCGAATGGGATGTCGCGATCAAGCCTCGCATCGCCAAAGGCGAAAAATCCTTCCACGCCTCGATCTATCATCCCGCCGATTATTTCGACAAACTGTCGATCCCCAACCTGACGGTCGACTATCGGCCGCTCGACATGCAACTCGCCGAAGCCTCGCTGCTTGGTACCGTCTCGTCGACGGCCGTGTTCGACGGCCTCAATCACGGTGTTCCCTTCTTCACCATCGGCAATTTCGGCGTCTCCAACAAATATGGCACGCATGTCTTCGTGCCGAGCGGGGTCATGGTCAACCTGCGTCCCGACCATAGTCTCGACAGGCTCCTGGAAATGCAGGTCTCGCCCGCCTGGCTCGACTGGGTCGGCTATTCACCCGCCTATACGTTCGATGCCATGGTCGATGCGGTCGAACAGCAACGCGACAAGCCGCTGAGCCAGCGCAGGGCGCTGTTGTCGGAACTCGATCATACCGATGTCGTGCTCAAGCGTACCAACAAGGACGTACTCGCAGCACGGCTGGCCACCGCCGAGAAGACCCGCCAGGTTGGAGCCCTCGTCGACTATGCGCTCGCCGCGACCACCGACCAGGCGCATCTCAAGGCCATCCAGGCACTTGAACTCGCGCATGCAGATGCGCCGCGCGTGCCTTTGATCGTTCGTACACTGGCTTTGATGCTGATCGAGGCCGGCGAGCAGGAGAAGGCGCTGACGGTGATTCGCGGCGGGCTGGAACTCCTGCCGAAGAACTATTCCTTCCAACTGATCGAGGAGCGGCTGTCCGGCCGGCGCAGGCCACCCCATCAACGGCTGATGCGCTATCTCCATATCATCGCCCGCAAGTCCAAACTGGTTAAGAACTGAGCCTTCTCACGTAAAGCCTGGTGCCCGCAGACCTGTCCGAATATCGAACGGACAGGCCTGTGGTTGCGCGCCTGCGTCAAATTTCGTTGTTGCCGGCAGGACTTTGTGCCAAAGGACGGGGAGGGAGTGCGGATCCGCGCCCGGCAGGTACAGTTTCCAAAAACCGGATTGCGGAATGAGAATTCACCTTCATCTGGGAGCGCATAAGACCGCGACCACATTCGTGCAGAGCCAGCTCAGGCGCAATCTTGGTGTGCTGCAGAAGGCGGGCGTTGTCTTTCCGCCGCAAAAAACCTTCCAGGAAGGTTTTGGCCGCTATTTCAACACGCTCATCCATGCCTATCCGTTTCTGTCGGTGGCCGTTGCTCCCATGCTCGAACACCGTATGGATGCATTCCTCGCCAGGGAAAAAGCCACGTCTCTGGCGATCCTCTCGGACGAGAACCTCGCCGGCATGCTCGTCTTCAACCACCGGCAGGGCGGCCTCTATCGCAATATCGGCAATCGCATGCGGCTGATGACCTCGGTGCTCAGGAAGCACGAGGTACACTATTTCTTTGCCATCCGCTCCTATAAGGATTTCCTGCCCTCGGCCTACTTGCAGCTCGCCACCAACGGCCGGGAGCCGGACTACCAGAAATACCTGCAGAGCTTCGATGTCGAGAAGCGTGGCTGGACCGAGGCGGTCGGCGCCGTTGCGGAGGCCGTCGGCCGCGAAAATCTGACCGTCTGGACCTATGAAGCTTTCTCGCGCGATGCCCGCAGGGTCTTCGAACGGCTTGCGCCAGGTGTCGGTCTCGATCTCGAAATCGACGATTCCAACCGGGTCGTCCTGCCGTCGATGACGGTCAAGGGATTGAAAGTGATGCAGGCCCTGGAGGGCAAGTTCAGCCGCCAGGAATTGTCGAAGATCAGCAAGATGATGCGGCGCGTGAAATTCGACGAGCCCAATCCGCGGCTCGCGATCGAAGATGCCGATATGATTGCGCGTCTCCAGGCTGTCTATGGCCGCGACATCGAGGCGATCGGCCGCATGGGCATCAATTTCATCGCCTGAAGCGGCGTCTTTATCATTCCAACAAGCTCTTGATTTTGATCAAGACGGCCCGATGCGGACTCTGGAACATACGTGCAGACAGACAATCTCTGCGCGGATTTTTGGAGGCTTGAAATGTATAGCAAGATCATCGTTCCCGTGGACATGGCGCAAATCGAAAAGGGCGAAAGAATTCTCAGGAAAGCAATGATGCTGAGAGGCGAGGGTGGCCGCATCGTGCTGCTCAACGTCACCGAAAATCTTCCCGGCTATCTGACCATCGAAGTGCCGGCCGACTTCACCGACCAGAATGTCACCGAAGCGACAGCGCGCCTCAAGGCGCTCGACGCAGCTTGCGGCGCCAATGCGGAAATTTCCGTCAAGGTCGGCGCGCCGGCCGATCAGATCCTGCTGCTTGCCGATGAGATCGGCGCCGACCTGATCATGATCGCTTCGCACAGGCCGAATTTCTCCAATTACCTGCTCGGCGCCACGGCCGACCGCGTCGTCCGCCACGCCAAATGCTCGGTGCTGGTGGATCGGTGATTTGCGTGGGCGCAACTGTCCCATTTTGGCGCGCCGGCCCGCAGATCGTTTACCATTCACACAGAAGTGTGGCGTGCCTGCGTCAATGGACGGGTTGATCGATCCGAGTTACCATGGTTTTCTGGATGCCCTGACTGGTACGAAACGGCATGGCGGCGATGTACGGTGTTTCCTGGCGCTATAACCGTGATGAGGTCATCGCCGATGGCATCGTCAACGGCATCGGTGTGGTTGCTGCCCTGATCGCGGTAACCGTGCTGATCTTCTACGTCACCGTCTGGGGTACGGTAGGCTCGCTTCTGGCTGCCTGGGTCTATGGTATCGGGCTGGTCGCTTCTCTCGGCTTCTCCTTCGCCTATAATCTCTGTCCGGTTGGCAAGGTGAAATGGATTCTGCGCCGGTTCGACCATTCGGCGATCTATCTGCTGATTGCGGCCACCTATACCCCGTTCCTCGAAATGGGCTTGCCCGATCCGTTGATCCTGGCCAATCTGATCGGCATATGGTGCGTCGCCATCTTCGGCATCTTTCTGAAATTCGCTTTTCCCGGGCGCTTCGACAGGCTGTCATTGGTGCTCTATCTCGCCATGGGCTGGAGCGGCGTGATGCTTGGAGCGCGGCTTTCCAGCGTTCTGTCGCTGGCGACGATGATCCTCATCGTGACGGGTGGCGTCATCTACACGCTGGGTGTCATCTTCCACGTTTGGGAGAAGCTGCGTTTCAACGCGGTTATCTGGCATGGTTTCGTTCTTGCCGCCGCCGGCGTACATTATGCGGCCGTTCTGGTCTGTTTCACCGGCGCCCAAACCTGATTGGCGCCCGGCGCCTTGCATTCGATTTTCTTGCAGAACCTCGATTCCGGCTGGAACGGGGGCGTTTTCGCCTTTATGTCTCGAAACCCACAGCACGTCGCGCGAATGTAGCCCTCGGCTTGGGGCGACATGCGCAAAGATGTCGGCGCGGAGCGAGCGGAAGGAAAGCACTTGGCGGCGGATAGCCTGATCACGGCCAGTCTGTTCCTGCCCTTGATTGGAGCGGCATTGGCGCCGGTGCTCGTGGCCCGCCTCGGCCACCGGGCAGCATGGCTATTGGCGCTTTCGCTCGCCGCGCCTTTCGTGCTCTGCCTGGCCCAAATTCCGGAAATCGCGGCGGGCACCGTGATACGCGGCGGCTTTTCCTGGGTGCCGAGCCTGGGGGCGGATTTCACCTGGCGGCTCGATGGCCTTTCCGAAGCCTTCGCGCTGCTGATCGCCGGCATCGGCGTGCTGATCGTCCTCTATTCCGGCTTCTATCTCAAAGGTCATCCGCAACAGGGGCGGTTCTTTTCCTTCATCCTGATGTTCTCGGCTTCGATGCTCGGCCTGGTGATGGCGGACAATCTGCTGATGCTGTTCATCTATTGGGAGCTGACCTCGATCACCTCCTTTCTGCTGATCGGCTTCGACCATGAACGAAAGGCCGCCCGGCGCGCGGCATTTCAGGCGCTGCTGGTCACCGGTGGGGGAGGGCTTTGCCTGCTGGCCGGCCTGATGCTGACCGGCACGCTTGCCGGTATTGTTGATCTCTCCAGCCTGCTCGCGAAGCCCGCAGCCCTGAGTGATCAGCCGCTGATGCCCTTGGCGCTTGTCCTCGTGCTCGCCGGCGCTTTCACCAAGTCGGCGCAATTTCCCTTCCACTTCTGGCTGCCGAACGCCATGGAAGCGCCAACGCCCGTCTCCGCCTATCTGCATTCCGCCACCATGGTGAAAGCCGGCGTCTATCTTCTGATGCGGCTTTACCCGGTCTTTGGCGCAACCGGGCTCTGGCAGGTGCTCCTGCCGCTGTTCGGCGGCGTTACGCTTCTGGTGGGTGGCTCGCTAGCGCTCCGGCAGACAGATCTCAAGCTGATGCTGGCGCAGACGACGGTCGCCTCGCTCGGCCTGCTGGTCATGCTGACCGGCATCGGCAGCGAGCAGGCGGTCGAGGCTGCGGCGCTCTATCTAGTCGCGCATGCGCTCTTCAAGGGGGCACTGTTCATGATTGCCGGTGTCATCGACCATGAGGCCGGCACGCGCGACATCACCCGTCTCGGTGGCTTGCGGCACGCCATGCCGCTCACCTTCGCCGCGGCATTGCTGGCGGCCGCCTCGATGGGCGGCATGCCGCTGTTCGCCGGCTTCGTCGCCAAGGAGGAGATCTATGCGGCGCTCACGGGTGGCGGTGCGCACCTGTTTCTGCTTGCCGCCGCCATCCTCGGCAATGCGATGATGTTTGCCATCGGTTTTGCTGTCGCTCTGCCCCCATTTCTCGGCAGCCGTGTCGAAACCCCGAGGCCTGCCCATGACGGACCTCTGCTCCTGATGGCCGGCCCGATGCTGCTGGCGCTCGGCGGGCTGTTCGCGGCGCTCATCGCCGCGCCCTGGCATGCGGGCCTCATCTCGCCAATGGCCTCCGCCATTGTCGGACATGCCGTGATCCTCGACGCATCGGCGATACCACATCTCAGCCTCGCCTTCGGCCTGTCGCTGGCGACCATGCTCCTCGGCGGCGCCATCCTTGCATGTCTGGCGCCTGCGCGCGCTTTCATCGATTGGCTGCTGCAGGTGATCGGCTGGGGACCCGATCGTGGTTTTGATCAAGCCGTTGCCGGCCTTGTCCGCTTCAGCCATCGTCTGCGCCAGGCGCTGCAGCCGGGAAGCCTGGAGATCTATCTCACGACGATCTTTGCCGTGGTCGCGCTCAGCCTGTTCTGGCCAATGCTGTTGCACGGCGAATTGCCCCATTGGCCTGCCTGGCCGGTGGGCATGAAATATCGCGAAACCGGCTTCCTGCTGATTGCGGTGATTGGCCTGATCACGGTACTCCTTGCCAGAAGCCGGCTGACGGCCATCGTCGCGCTCGGCATTCAGGGATTTGCGGTCGCGGTACTTTACCTGCTGTTTGGCGCGCCTGATCTTTCCTTCACCCAGTTCATCGTCGAGACGCTGTCTGTCGTCATTCTGGCGCTGATCATGACGCGGCTCAGACTCGATATCGAGGACCGGCGCGCGCTGCCCGAGGCCGTGAAGGATGCCGGGATTGCCATTGCCTGTGGCCTTGGCTTCACGCTCTTCCTACTGAGGGCGCTGGAAGTGCCGTTCAATACCAAGCTCTCGGATTTCTTTGGCCGTACATCGAAGGTGCTGGCGCATGGCGCCAATGTTGTCAACGTCATCATCGTCGATTTCCGCGGCACTGATACGCTGGGTGAGATCGCGGTTGTGATGATCACCGGCATCGCCATCCTCGCGCTGGTGCGCCTGCGTCCGCCCAAGCCGAGCCACGCGTTCAATGATCCGGATGCCGAAGAGCGGGAACGGGAGGCAATATGAACTCGCTGATTCTGCGTACCATGGCGCCGCTGCTGACCGGGCTGATGCTGGTCTTTTCGCTGTTCGTCCTGCTTCGCGGCCACAATGCGCCGGGCGGCGGCTTCATCGGCGGTCTGCTTGCAGCGTCTGCCCTGGCGCTCTATGCGCTCGCCTTCGGCGTCGAACCCACCCGCCGGCTTCTTCGGCTGCACCCGCTGGCATTGGCGGGCACCGGGCTCGCGCTATCGGCATTTTCCGGCCTTGTTTCGGCTTTTTACGGCGTGCCGTTCATGACCGGTCTGTGGTTCCATGTCGCCGGGCTCGACCTTTCCACCGTGATGTCCTTCGATCTCGGTGTCTATCTCGTCGTGCTCGGCGCCTTCGCCAGCATCTTGCTGGCACTCGAGGAAAGAGAGGACGGTTGATGTCGGCGGTCGTCGCGGTCCTCTCCGGCCTGTTCTTCGCGGCCGCCATCTACCTCATGCTGGCACGGCACGTGGTGCGGATCATGATCGGCACCGTGCTGCTCGGGAATGCGGTGAATCTCCTGCTTTTCGCGGCAGGGCGGGTCACACGCGAAATCCCGCCGGTCATCGTCTCCGGCAAGGTGCTTGCTGCCGATGCCGCCAATCCGCTGCCGCAGGCGCTGATCCTGACTGCGATCGTCATCTCTTTCTCCTTCTTCGCCTTCCTCATGGTGCTGGCTTACCGCGCCTGGCAGACGCTCGGCACGGACGATGGCAACGACATGCGCGTCGCCGAGCCGCGTGAAGAAGCGATGCCGCCGGTGGAGTATTGAGGAGAATGGCGTCGATCATCTTGTCCACGACACCCCCCTCTGCCAGGATGAGCCGTAATACCCCCAAGATCGGCCGCCGCCGATGATCCCGGACATCGCCGCCTACACCGCCTCAACACCATCCGCCGCCTGGCTGACCATCCTGCCGGTGGCGCTGATGATCGCCGCCGGCGCAATACTCGCCACGATCCGCACGCGTCTCAGATGGCATGCTCCACTTGCCCTCGGCGCCTTGTCGCTCCTCGTCCTTCTCGATTCCATGCTCCTCCACCGTGTCGCCACCGAGGGCCCGCTGACCATGGTCATGGGCCGCTGGCTGCCACCCTTCGGTATTGCCTTCACCGTCGACGTGCTCGGTGCGTTGATGGCGCTCGCCGCTGCCATCGTCGCACTGCTGGCCGGCCTGTTTTCCCTCGCCGACATCGACACCAACCGCCGCCGCTACGGCTTCTATCCGATGCTGATGTTCCTGATGGCGGGCGTGACGGGCGCCTTTCTGACCGGCGATGTCTTCAATCTCTACGTCTGGTTCGAAGTGCTGCTGATCTCGTCCTTCGGGCTCTTGGTGCTCGGTGGTGAACCGGGGCAGCTCGATGGCGCGATAAAATACGGCCTGCTCAATCTCGTCGGCACGACGCTTTTTCTCATCGCCACCGGCTATCTTTATGCGATCTTCGGCACGCTCAACATGGCCGATATCGCCATCAAAGTCGCCAAATCGGGCAGCGTCCTGCCGCTCGGCACGCTGGCCATGCTCTATTTCGCTGCCTTCGCGATGAAAGCCGGCGCGTTTCCGGTGAATTTCTGGCTGCCCGCAGCCTATCACACCCCCGCCACCACCGTTTCGGCGCTGTTTGCCGGCCTGCTGACCAAGGTCGGCATCTATGCCATGCTGCGCATACTCCTGATGCTGATGCCGGTCGAGGCGGAGCGTCTTGGGCCTCTGATCGGCATCGTCGCCATCCTCACCATGTTGACTGGCGGGTTTGGCGCCATCGGCGTCTCGGATATCCGCCGCATGCTCGGCTACTGGGTGATCGCCGGCATTGGCGTCATGCTGGCTGGATTGGCGCTGGGCGGGGCAGTGCCTGTTTCCGCCGCGATATTCTACATGCTGCATTCGATGATGGTCATGACTGCGCTCTATTTTCTCGCCGGGATGATCGGCCGGGCCTGTGGCAGTCTCGATGTTGCCGGCCTCGGCGGAATTTACGCCAGTGCGCCGCGGCTCTCGGCACTCGCGCTGCTCCTGCTGCTCAGCATTGCCGGCCTGCCGCCGCTTTCCGGCTTCTGGCCGAAGGCGTTGCTGGTACGCGCCGCATTGGCCTCGGGTCACGGCCTGCTTGCCGCAACGATCCTGGTATCCGGCTTCCTCATCACCTTCGCTGCGGGGCGAACCTTCCTGCTCGCCTTCTGGCGGCCGGGCTCCGCCGCAGCCGGAGCGCAGCCACGTATTCAGATTGTCGTCGTTGCCATCCTCACGGTATTCTCCTTGACGACCGGCCTCTGGCCGGAGCCCTTGATCGGGGTTGCGAACCGCGCCGCCGCCGGGTTGGTCCGGCCTTCAGCCTATATCGGCTCGGTGTTTCCCGAGAGGCATCCATGAACCCTGTCATCCGCGCGTGGCGCATTTTGCGCCTGATCCTCGCTTTCTTCAGGGAATTCACTCTGTCGGTGATCCGGGTCTCCCAGCTTGTACTGTCGCCGCGTATGAGAGTCCGGCCGGCAGTCATCGCTTTCCCGCTCACTGTCCGGCGTGATTTCGAGATCACCCTGCTTGCCAACCTGATCACGCTCACACCCGGCACCCTAGCGATCGATGTCAGCGATGACCGCAGCACGCTCTATGTGCATGTCATCGACTGCCCCGATCCGGCCGTTGCAGCGGGTGAGATCGCCGACGGTTTTGAACGGCTGATCCTGGATGCATTCGCATGAACAGCGCCGCCATCCTCGCCACTGCCATCGATATTGCGATCGTCCTTCTCATTTGCGCCATGCTGGTCACGACACTGCGCGTGGTTCTCGGTCCGACGCTCGCCGACCGGGTTCTGGCGCTCGACCAGCTCGTGGCAATCGTCATCGGATTTATTGCCGTTATTGCAGTCAGGACCGGCTTTGGTCTTTACATAGACATTGCGCTGGCGCTCGGCCTCGTCGGATTTCTCGCGACCGCCGCTTTCGCGCGCTACATCCAGGTCACGCATAATCCAGGTAAAAAGGAGGGGGAAAATGACCGGCACTGACGTCGCGACACTTCTCTCGGCGCTGCTGCTGGTGGCAGGGTCGGCCTTCGCTCTGATTGCCGCCCTCGGTCTGGTGAGGTTGCCCGACCTTTTGACCCGCATGCATGCGGCATCCAAGGCGGGGACGGCAGGCTCAGGCCTTCTTCTGATTGCCGCCGCGATTCATCTCGACGATTGGCAGACCTGGGTCAAAGCATTTGCGGCCATTGCCTTTTTCGTGCTGACCGCACCGGTTTCAGCACATCTGTTGGCAAAAGCATCGCGCGGGCCTGCTGCGCGATCCGATGGGGATGGCGCCTGACGTCCGTTTGGCGTGGTACCGGGGTGTGTCTTTCCGACATGCTTGTCAGGGTTGTCAGTACAATATCCAGGACTCTAAGAAATTACCCCTAAAAATCCAGGGGTATTTTGATGCATCTGTGTGTAATGCAGTTAAGGCTTAGGACAAATTCTGTCGGCCTGTAAAATATTTCCTTCGCAACTGTGGGCATTCCAGCGGATTAGCTCAGGTCTGTGTGATATTGCTGGGCAAACAGTGAAAAAATATATTGGACATTCAGTCGAAAAATGTTAATCCAGCCGCACAGAGCCTCAATGTTGATTCAATTCCGGAGTGTATACAAGAATCAAGGTCGGGAACTGGGCTTTTGCTCATGCAATAGAAGGATTGCCGACCCGATGAAAGTATATTTGTTTGGAATGGTTTGAGAGCGGTCAAGCAAGACGGGTACGAAGCTAGGGGTAGCGACTCGCCCGCCGGTACTGTCTCTTTGCATTGGGTTCTGTGTTTGATCGCTTCGACGGTCTCGACCGGCGAAGCAGGGCAAGTTGATCATTCAGGAGAAACAAATGAACGATGCCACCACCGCCACAGGCAACCGCGAATTGCTTGTTGAATTGACGGCAGAGATCGTCGCAGCTTACGTCGGCAATCATGTCGTACAGGCAAACGACCTCGCCTCCCTCATCTCAGACGTGCATTCCGCGCTGTCCAACACGTCGTCGCAGGAAGCTCCTGTGCCGGCTGTCGAAAAGCCGAAGCCGCCCGTACCGGTCAAGAAGTCCGTCCACAACGACTATATCATCTGCCTCGAAGACGGCATGAAGTTCAAGTCGCTGAAGCGCCACTTGATGACCCATTACGGCATGACGCCTGAAGAATATCGCGAAAAGTGGGAACTGCCGGCCGACTATCCAATGGTTGCACCCGCCTATGCCGAAGCGCGCTCGCGCCTCGCCAAGGAAATGGGTCTCGGCCAGGGCCGCAAGAAGCGGACGACGACGGCCGCTCCCACCAACGCCGCCGCCTGACCCAAGACGGGCGACAGGATCAAAGGCAGCTCGCGGGCTGCCTTTCTTTTGTGATGATATAGGAAAAAATTCCTTTATTGAATTCGTTCGCATCGGTCGAGATTCCGAACCATTTCATCGGCCGTCTTTCGGGGGCCATGCGATCCGGTCACATGAATCGGAATATAGAAGCTGTCTCGTTGACAGCGCCCTCGTCGGAGGAAGAAGGTGGTCGAGGCAGGTTATGCCATTACCTTCGCGCGCGCTTCGCTCTGAATGCGGTTGACCATCGAGCGCAGGCCATTGGCGCGCTGGGCGGAAAGATGTTCGATCATGCCGATGGATCGGAACGTGTCGAGCGCGTCGAGATTTGCGATCTCCGAAGCATGCTTGCCGGAATAGATGGCGAGCACGATCGCTACCAGACCTCTGACGATATGGGCATCGCTGTCGCCGCGAAAGGTCAGCACGGGGTCCGGGCTGCCGCTCAGCTCACTGACAAGCCAGACCTGGCTGGCGCAGCCGCGCACCTTGTTCTCAGCCGTTTTGTCGGCGTCGGGCAGGTCGGGCAGCGCCTTGCCGAGCTCGATCACATAGCGATAACGATCCTCCCATTCTTCCAAATAGGAAAAATCCTCAAGAATCTGATCGAGCGATGCCATGCTTTGGTCCTTTTCTCTATTGCCCATATAGGCGTTTGGACCATTTTTTGAAAGCGGCAAGAAAAAAAGCGCCGCAAAGCAGAGCTTTGCGGCGTGTCGAAGGTGACGAGTTGGGCAGGGAACCTCCAGGCAGGGGAGGCGGTCGTCCAGAATCCGGCCTCAGATGTCCTTGGGGCGCGGAACCGGAATGGGGATATGACGCGGCAGATCGTCCGTGGTTTGCACCGAACCGGTCAGAACTTTGTCGGCGGCGGCGGTTTTGCCGTCGTCGGAATATTGTGTGTCGAGATAGCTGTAGGCAACACGGGCGCCCTCCTTGGCGCGGTTGCCAAGCGTGGAAATGGTTTCCGCACCCTTGACGCAGACATCGGGCTTTTCGCTGCACATCGAGCCCATATAGGAAATGGCGCCGGCCGCAGCGCCGAGCGCGTCGGTCAGCTCGACGCCCTTTTCCTTCTGCAGCCGGTCGGATGCGCCCTGGTCAAAGATCGGCAGCAAAACCAGAACCAGCGAAAACCAGAATGCGCCGCGGATGAGAAGCCCAAACATGTTGATCGTCCTTGACCGTCTTGCCGGATCGTTCAGCCCGGTCTGTTTGCCGGGCAGATGCCGGCTTGCTTGTGGCCACACTATGACCGGCCGGCAAACAGCGCCTTCCGCCAATCACGGCAATTCGACTCGAATTCGCGGAAAATTTGAGATAACCGCATTTGAATTCAATTTTGCGTGGTTTTGATTCAAATCCGAGACGATCTTGTTAAGGAAGATGGCGGCGCCGGTCGAGGAGTCCATGGTGTTGACCCGCAAGGGGTCGCCACAATCGTTAAACTCACCCCAAAAGTTGCGAATTATTAAGCAATTACACCCCGTTAACCACGATCTCAAGAGTTCGGAAAACCTGTCTCTTTTCTGGACTTTTGGCCCTGGAACGACGGTTTCGACCGGTGTTTTTTAGCCTTTCCTTAAGCCGGCAATGCGATTTTCCGATGTGCTGAAATCAGGTTTCGGAATGAAGGCCGAGCGCATTGACACGATGGAATGACATGGCCGCAAAGGCGCTTGCCAAATGGACGGATGACCGCGGTCAAAGCGGTGCGCGTCGTCTGCCGGGCCGCGGCCAGACCAGGCTGATGCCGCTTCATGTCGCGCTCTCCGCCGCTGCAGCCTCTCTGTCGCTGGCAGCGATGATGTTCTCCGGCGTCGCCTTTCCGCTGGCTTTGCCGGCCGTTGCCGCCGTGTTTGCCACCATGCTGACGCTCTGCCTTGCCGCGCGCGAATTCGGCCTGACGCGCCACAGCCGCAGGCGCTCAGCGCCGGCTTGTCGCGCTGCCACGGGCCTCGAAACGCTCAATCTCGTGGCCGGCCTCGTCACCCGCCATGACGCGGCGGGCCTTCTGCTCTCCGCGCACGGCGCGGATCGCAAGGCGTTCGGCTTTTCCGTCGAACAGTTCGATTCGTCTGCCTATCTCGATGCGATCCATGTCGGCGGCCGCATCGCCTATCTGAGCGCCGTCGATGAATTGCGCCAGGGCGCCCGGCGGGCCACGGCCGAATTCCTGTTTGCCTTCGGCGTGGGCGAGGGAGCCTATCGCCCTGTTCGCGCCGAATTGGTTGCCGAGCCCTGCGATGGCGCCTTTGCCGGCTTCGTTGCCCATACGACCGACATTTCGGGCGAGGCGGCGCTCAAGAACGATGCGCAGGTCTGGCAGGTCGAGGCACGCTCGGCCAATGATGCGAAGACGCGTTTCCTCGCCGCCGTCAGCCATGAATTGCGCACGCCGCTTAACGCCATCCTCGGCTTCTCCGACATCCTGATCGGCGAATATTTCGGCAAGTTCGAGAACGAGCGGCAGAAGGAATATGTCACGTTGATCAACCAGTCGGGCCATCATCTGCTCGACGTGGTCAACAGCATGCTCGACATGTCGAAGATCGAAGCCGGTCGCTATGAACTGATCAAGGAGCCCTTCCATATCGCCGAGGCGATCCGCGCCGTCGACGACATGCTGGCGCTGCAGGCGCGTGCCAAGGGCGTGGTGCTGACAACCCGTGTCGCCCGCGGCGTCGATGATGTCGTGGCCGACCGTCGCGCCGTCCAGCAAATCCTGATCAATCTGGCAAACAATGCCATCAAATTCACGGCCGAAGGCGGCGTGGTCGCGATCGACGCCAATTCGGACGGCCGCAATCTGATGCTCTGCGTCAGCGACACCGGGATCGGCATTCCTGCGGAAAAGCTGGCGCTGATCGGCCGGCCATTCATGCAGGTGCAGAGCGATTATGCGCGCCAATACGAGGGCACCGGCCTCGGGCTTGCTCTGGTCAAGGGGCTGGTGGCACTGCATGGCGGCACATTTGACATCGCTAGCCAGGAAGGCGCCGGCACCATCATCACGGTCACCGTCCCGATGAACGGCGAGGGCGACGCCGGTGCAGAGACCTTCGAGTTTCCACCGCGGCTCAAAGAAAAGAACAACGACACCCTGACAGGAGAGAAGCGCCATGGCAGCTCAGCCCAAGCGAAAATCGCCTGACCGGAAACCCGCCGCCAAGGCGCCGGCCCGCAAAGGCCCATCGGTGGCGATGCGCGCTTTGCATTCGACGGCCGCTGGTATCGCCCGCTATCCCCGGATGATCGGCGGCACTGCCATTTTCGGCGTCGTCTTCTGCTTCGTCGCCGCCAATGCGCTCTGGTATCAGCCGCATCATCATCCCAACCCGATGCTTGCCACGCGCATGTTCGAGAGCCAGAAGAACAAATCGGCGAGCAAGGCGAGCGATGTCGCCCCTGAACCGGGTGTCACCGTCTTCCGCATCGAGCGACAGAAGGACATCGACGCCAAGGCCCAGGCCGAGAAAGAGGCAAAGCCCATGGCATCGCCGCTGGTCAGGCAGATCCAGCAGGCGCTCGCGCAGAAAGGTCTCTATGACGGTCCCGCCGATGGCATGACAGGTCCGAAGACCACGGCGGCGATTCTGTTCTTCCAGGAGACGGAAGGGCTCGACCAGACGGGCGAGGCGACGTCGGCGCTTCTCGCGAAGATCATGACCGGCAACAAGAACAACGATGTCGCCGTCATCCCGGACGAACGCCCGTCCACGGACGAAGTGACGTCCAGCACCAAGGCGACCCCCGCCAAGGCCGACGGCGACGACGTCGCCGACCTGATCCGCTCCGCCGAACCTGACGCCAAGCCGGCAGCCAAGACAATCAAGGCATCGGTCAGCAAGGCGGACGCCGAGAGCCTCTCGCCGGCCGCGATCATGCAGATCCAGCGGGCACTGACCAAATTCGCCTATGCCGACATCAAGGCCGACGGCGTGGTCGGCGAAGCGACGCGTTCGGCGATCCGCGCCTTCGAGAAGAGCTACAACATGCCGGTCACGGGCGAACCGTCCGAGCGTATCGTCAAGAAGCTGAAGTCGATCGGGGCGCTCTGACTTCGGTCGCCCAGCGGGAATCTCATTTCGGTTCCCAGACCTCCGATAAAGCTGACGCCATCCGAGACCTAGCAGCAAAGTCCGCGGCGACAGACGGATCATCAATCATCTCCTGTCGGCGATTTGCGCGCCCCTCTATCGGTCGGGCGTCGCCATACCTTCGAGAAGAATCAGCCCTCTTGTGCCCTCCAGCGCGAAGGCAAGCTTCACTGGATTGCTGTCCGTGAACGGACTCAAATCGGTCTTGACGGTCCGGCACACGCTGGCTTGCGAGATGTCGGGGTAACGAAGGAAACTCAAAAAATGAAATGCCAAAAAAGAATTTCACAAAAATAGAATTTTCGGCTTCCGTGACTTCATCCGGAAATAATCCGGGATGACGGCCGAACACAACGTTAATTTCGGATAAAGGGCAAATTGCTGCAATTGAAACGAACGAGTTTCGCGACAAAATTCGAAATAAATTTGGGTTTCTGAATTTTCTTCCGAATAAAAATTGGGAACCCATCGTTAGATCAAGCAAATGAGCCGCACATCAACCGCGGCCGGAGATAATGAAAGTCATGAGCTGCTGCCAGGCAGGTGCAAGCAGTCGATTGAACACGTGGAATACTTCATCCGCGGCGATGCCCTGACGCCCAGGCGTGTCGCGCTTGATGAACTCACGTTCCTGAATATCGAAATCAACAGCACCGGTCTGCCCAGAAGGAGGCGACGATGGCACACAAAATCACAACGGATCAATTCAACGGCTACGAGATCGACTCCAGCAATCAAAAATGGGTGCTCGAACCCGGCGTGAAAGTCTCCAACAATGTCGATTTCGCTTTTGTCGAAAGCGTCCTTTCGACTGGCAATACGATCGTGCTCGCGGGGCAGATCACGAATCCGTCCAATGTGGCGGTTGGACTAGAGGGCAGCAACACGAGGCTGACCATTGCCGCCGGCGGTTTTCTCGACGGCGCCTTTGGCGGCTTGTCTTCGGATGGTGCCGGCCAGCAGATCACCAATGATGGCATTGTCCACGGCGGCTCCCAAGGGGTCTATTTTTCCGGCAAAGACTTCCATTTCGACAACAACGCGACTGTGTCGAGCGGTGACTACGCCGTCGAAGTCCATGAAGCCGGCCACGGTCAGTTGGTCAATTCCAAGGGTGCGCAGATGTCGGGCGGTATCAGCGGCATCTTCCTGGAAACCCATGGGTCCCAGAAGACAGCCATCGTCAATGACGGCACGATCACCGGCGGCAATTTCTCGATCTACAGCGGCGGCGCAAGCGAACATGTTACCAATCACGGTCTGCTATATGGCGACGTGAGCTTGGGCCGCGGCAACGACATTCTCGATGGGCGAGGGGGCGCTATTGCCGGCATGATCGATCTCGGCGGTGGCGATGACCGCATCGATCTGCGCGAGCAAAGCGCATATCCCGCTGATGGCAACGGTCTGACCATATTCGGCGGCAAAGGCAACGACACTTACCTGATCGACTCCTCCGACGTTCACGTCATCGAGGCAAAGAATGGCGGCACGCAAGACCAGGTCCGGTCAGCCACTTCCTACACGCTAGGTGCCTTTGTCGAGAAGCTGCAGCTGATCGGTAGCGCCGATCTGAACGGCAAAGGCAGTGACGGCTACAATGTGCTCGAGGGCAACAGTGGCAACAATCATCTGAATGGCATGGCTGGCGGCGACGATCTCGACGGCGGGCGTGGCAATGACGTGCTGACCGGCGGCGCCGACAGTGATCTGTTCATCTTCACCCAGCACGGCGGTCATGACCGTGTCACCGATTTTTCCAGCGGGGTCGACGCCATCGACCTCACGGATTTCGGCGTCGCCGATTTCGCCACCCTCAAGCAGGACCATATGCATGACGGCAAAGCCGGGTTGATGATCACCTTTGGAGCGGATCATCTGCTGCTGCAGGGCGTGCATATCGGCGATGTCGCCGCCGGCGATTTCCATCTTTGACAGGGGCCGTGGCTTCGCATAAGGCGAGGCCATGCGTGTCACGTCCGAGTTTTTCGTTTCCGCCTTGATCCGCCGGGTGTTCTCGTCCGGCGGCTTTGCCGCTGTCGAGCGCAAGGGCGCGACCGAGGCGGGCGCCATATTCATCCGCCTGCGTTCTCGCGACGGGCTGGAGCGACTCTATGCGCCCGCGCCGCAAACCGTCTTCGACGAGACCGACAGTGGCGAGCGGCGCTTCGAACTCCGTCTCGATCATGTGGACGCCGGCAAGGTCGAGGCGCTCCTCGCCCGAGAGGCGAGATTTGATTCCGACCTCTGGGTGGTCGAGCTGGAAGCCGACGAGATCGGTGACCTGATCAGCCTCGTTGCCTGATTTCGGCCGCCGGTGCGGCTTCTGCCACGGCATGGTTAAGCAATAGTAAAAATGCATTGCTGCTGTTCGCCGTCGCTTGGCAATCCCAGCTTGAAATGGGAGTGTATATTGAGCTTGCAGCGTTTAGGTTGTTTCAATTTGGAGCATGTAAAGCTTAATATTCACTAAGATAATCTCGGCCATTGCTTCTCGCTTCTGCATGTGAAAGCTTCCCGGCCTGTAGTTTTGCGTATTGGGAGGCGGTGTACCGCTGTCATGAAGAAGACCGTGCCGATCAATAAGAACCGGACGACGACGCTTGTCGCCGACCAGGCGGACGTTTCCTATGTCATTAACGCAAAGATCGAGACACCTGGGCTTGCCATCAATGCATCGCAAGCGCTGACGGGGCGGGAGATCCACATCAACGGCGTGGTCAAGGCCGCTAGCGATGTCGCTATCCTTATTGGTGACGGCACGCTTGCGGACAGTGATACCTATGTAAAGATCGAGCAAAACGGTTCCCTGACCAGCAGTGGCAAAGGACTGGTGGCGACCAGCGGCGGCGTGACGGTCACTGTCGTCGGAGCATTCACGTCTGACTTGATCGGCGTCACTCTCGCTATCGGTGACAATATATTCGAGAACGACGGCAAGTTTGTTGCGACCGAGGCTTCCGCGATCGTCAGCAGCGGCATCGGCGACAAAATTCACAATGCCGGCGGCGGTACGCTGACTGCAGGGGATGATGCCATTGTCTCGACCGGCGACAACACGTCGATCACCAATGACGGTACCGCAACAATCACTGCGACCGCCGGGTCAGCGATCGTGGCTCGCGGCGCGGGCGACACGATCTACAATACGAGCGGCATCAGCGGCATCGACAATGCCATCGTCTCCTCAGGCGCCAACGCCAACATTACCAATGAGGGCAACGGCTCGATTTCCTCCAATGCCGGTCGCGGCATCTCGTCTTCGGGCGCCGGCGCCCATATCACCAACAACAACTCGATCAGCACCAAGCGCGATGGCATCTTCTCCTCCGGCTCCGATGCCGTGATTGCCAACACGTCTTCCATCGGCAGCTGGAACGCCGTGGGCATCCACTCGACCGGCAGTCATGCGACGATCACCAATTCGAGCAATCTGAACGGCGGCACCGTCGGCGTGCTTTCGACCGGTGATCGCGCCACGATCGCGAACTACGGCAATCTCAACGGCAACGATATTGGCGTCGAGATCGCCGGCAAACATAGTTCCCTTGTCACGACGGCATCGATCACCGGCGATACCGCCATCGCCATCTCCGGCAACGACGCGCATGTGACGATCAAGAACGAGATTTCCGGCGGCGGCGCGCACTCGGCGACGATCGACGTCACCGCATCAGGCGTAACGCATATCCGGAATTTCGGCGCGGTGAATTCGTCACTCTCCGGCATCGTCATGCAAGGCGGCAAGGGCAGCGAGCACATCGTCAATACCGGCTCGCTCAACGGCGATGTCAACCTTGGTGCTGGCAACGACGTGTTCAGTTCACTGACAGGTGCCGTCGGCGGCAAGGTCTCAGGCGGCAGCGGCAACGACACCTATATCACCGGCATCGATCTCGACATCCATGAGACGAAGCACGGCGGCACCGACACGGTCGAATCCAGATATAGCTACACGCTCGGTGCCAATCTTGAAAACCTGCTCCTGCTTGGCAAGGGCACGATGGACGCCACCGGCAACAATATTGCCAACCATATCGAGGGCAATGCCGGCAACAATCATCTGACCGGCGCCGGCGGCAACGATGTCTTCGTCTTCGAGGCGGGTTGCCGGCAGGACATCATCACCGATTTCACCGACCAAGCCGACCGGATCGACCTCAGCGGCTACCAGGGCATCGGTGATTTCTCGGATCTCAAGGGCAAGATCCATCAGGCCGGCGACGATGTTACGATCACGCTCAGCGGCAGCGACACGATCACGGTCGATCACATGCGCGTCTCGCATCTGTCGGCCGACGACTTCGTCTTCTGAGGGCTGAAAGCAAACGACCGGCCCACATTCGCGAGGGCCGGTCGTTCGGTAGGCACTTCAGTCATGCACTGCACTTATAAATAGGGGCACATCCACTTCCGCATTCCGGACATCGTGATCGCTACAGATTTCGCGCCGGTCGCTCCAGCCTGTTTGTCCCGGCCTTTGCCGGTAGCCTGGTCTTCTCGTCAACGAGTTACGCCGATCAGCATGTCGAGCATATTTATAGGCCCGGCAAACCCAGGTTGCATTGATTTGTCTCAAAATTGTCGGAAATTTCGGCCGGCTCGATCCTCGGACAAAAACGAGGTGCCGCCGTCTTTCAACGACAAGCTGCCGGCCGTGCTTGCCGCACCCGGTCACAAGGCCTCGCTATATCGAAATGCGCGGCCGGTTCCGCCGTCCGGCCGCGCATGGCAACCTGCCTGGATCACTTTAGAGGGTTCTGCTTCGGGCCGCCACTCCCGGCTCGCGCCGGAGCCGAAGCTGAAGGCCAAGGATCCTGGCTGTCGCGGAAGCGTGGTAGCAAGATTCGTCCGGCCGCAACTTGATATGCCGCAAATCTCGTTATTTTACTACGAAGACCGCAATGCGAGTGAAATCGCTCGGTTTTCGCGAACAGATCGCGGCGGCTCAGGCATCTGGTCCCCGCGGGGGATGGCCCTGGGCGACCCGCTCTTCGAAGACGAAGAGGCCGGCGTGCTTGTCGCACAGCCGGCCCTTGCCTCGTTCTGAATAAGGGGCGCAGCCGGTTCCGCCAACTGACTGCGCAAGACAGATGATCCATCGCCTGGGAGGAGTGGGCTTCGGGCCGCCACTCCGGAGGGGTAGTCCGGAGAACCGAAGCCTGAGCGATGTCTTCAATCAACTTGTCGAATATGGTTTTATGACGTATCGCGGCGGATGTATTTGACATGGCGCAAATACGACTCATCAGAGGTAGAAGAATTGTGTAACGGCTTGTAAAAGTTGGTGACGGGAGGATGACACGGCTGGCGCCAGCGATAACGCCATGTCCCTGTCTTATTTCAGTAACTTAATCGAAAACGAAGAGGCCGGCGTGCGCCCCTCGCACAGCCGGCTCTTGCCTCGTTCTGAATAAGGGCGCAGCCAGTTCCGCCAACCGGCTGCGCAAGACAGATGACCCATCGCTTGGGAGGAGAGGTAGGCTTCGGGCCGCCACTCCGGGGGGTAATCCGGAGAACCGAGGCCTTGAGCGACATCTTCGATCAACTTGTCGAATATGGTTCTATGAGGTGTCACGGCGAATGTATTTGATATGGCGCAAATATGACTCATCACAGGTAGAAGAATTTTGTAACAACTTGTAAAGGTTGGTGACGAGAAGGTGACGCGGCTCACGTCAGCCGCGAGGCTGCGTCTCCGTTTTATTTCAGAAGTTTAATCGAAAACGAAGAGGCCGGCGTGCTTGTCGCACAGCCGGCCCTTGCCTCGTTCTGAATAAGGGGCGCAGCCGGTTCCGCCAACCGGCTGCGCAAGACAGATGACCCATCGCCTGGGAGGAGAGGTAGGCTTCGGGCCGCCACTCCGGAGGGGTAGTCCGGAGAACCGAAGCCTTGAGCGACATCTTCGATCAACTTGTCGAATATGGTTTTATGACGTATCGCGGCGGATGTATTTGACATGGCGCAAATACGACTCATCAGAGGTAGAAGAATTGTGTAACAGCTTGTAAAAGTTGGTAACGGACGCTGCCATCAACGCCGTCAGCTACGGTGCGATTTGCATGACAGCGATGGGAGCGGCGAGATCACGGCTTCTCGTGACTATGCCGATGTCATGGCCGGCGACTTCATCTTCACGGCCTGAATTATCCGGCGCCCTGTAGGGCGGTGCCAGGGCGCCGGCCGTCGATCCCCGTCCGGGAATCGTCTATTCCGCCGCCTGCGCCGCGCCTGCCGCGCGCCGGGCGGCTTCGATCATCACACCGCTGACGGTGCCATAGGCAGCCGTCCAGGCTGCGCGAATTTCGGGTGTGAACTGTTCGCCGAAGGCGAGCGACAGCGTCTGCAACAGTGCCGCGCCAACCGTCTCATAATGCTGGTCTTCGACCCCATAGGCGACATGCTTGGCGCCCAGGCTTTCGAGCACCGGCACGACCTTGGAGAGATCGCGCAGGCCGCCGACGACGAAGCCAAGCGCTGCCATCAGCTTGATCTGTTGATCCTTCATGTCGGCGTTGAGAAAGAGGCGCTGGAGCGACGGGTCGAGCGCGAAGAGCCGCTCGTAGAACAGCGCCGCGGCCGCTTCCCTCTTGCGTGCGACCTCAGCGAAAGTTGTCTCCAGAATTCTGATCGTCTGTTCGTTCATCATCGATATCCCATCGTCGTGATTGTCTGATGGGGTATTTGTGACAGGGCGGTGTTTCTGCAGGAGTTCTGACAGACGACTTTGTTGTTTCAATTGTTTCCGATGAAGTGCGATGGAATATAGCAAAAGAGGCCGCGACGACCCGGACCGCCAAGATCTTCAAGAATGGCCGCAGCCAGGCGGGGCGGCTGCCGGCCGGGTTTCGTGGGAGGTGCATGTCGTGCGTGTTTGGGGCGACATTCGTGCTGCCTGGAGAGAGACGGCTGGATGCTGCAGCCGCACGACATGCAGATTGCCGCACATGCGATTGCCCAAGGCATGGTGCTCGTTTCCAACGATCGGGCTTTCGAAGGGACTGACGGCCTCGAACTGGAAATTGGGCCGTCGCCTGGCCCTATCCCCTCAGCAACGCCTCCAACACCCCGCCGATGTCCTGTGGCGTGAACGGCTTCTCGATGACAGGACAGCCCGTCCGCGCAAGGAATCGTCCGGCCGATGGCCCGAGCGTGTCGCCGGTGACGAAGCCGATGCGGTGGATCAGCGCCGGGCGATGCGCTGACAGCCAGTCGTAGAGCGCCGGACCGTCTCCATCCGGCATGCGGATATCGCAAAGGATCGCCTCGACCGCTTCACCGTCTTCAGCAATCAGCGCCTGGGCGGCGCGCCCGCTCGGCGCGATCAGCGTTCGGTAGCCGTGGCCGGCAGCGATGTCGGCGACCAGTTCGGCGAGGTCGGGCTCATCGTCGACGATGAGCACTGTGGCCTGTCGCACCGCAGCTGGTGTCGTCGGCGACACCGCTTCTTCGATCGGCGCTTCCGCCGTGTCGCGACCGGCTATGGGCAGGCGGATGACGAATTCGGCGCCGCTCTTCGGCTGCGGCCGGGCAAGCTCCAGGGTACCAGCATGCGCCTCGATCAAGCCACGCGACACGGCGAGCCCAATGCCGGTGCCGTGGTCCTGCGGCTTGGTGGTGAAGAATGGGTCGAAGATGCGGTTGCGGATCGTCGCCGGAATGCCGGGGCCGTTGTCGCGCACGGTAATGACGATCGTGTTCGTCTGGGTGTCATGAACGGCTTTGAGGATGACGCGACGCTCTGCTCCGCCTTTCTCCTCCAGCGCCTGCCGGGCATTGACGATCAGGTTGACCAGGACTTGATGCAGGAGATCGGCGTCGGCGAAGGTTTCGGGCAGTGTCGGATCGACTTCGGCCGAGAGTGTCACATCGCTGGTCTTAAGGCTGTAGGCGAGCAGTTCGACCGCATCGCGGATGACCGCCGGAAGGGAGACATAGTTGCGTTCGGCCTTGCGCTGACGGGCCATTGCGAGGAAGGTCTTGACGATGCGGGCGCAGCGGTTGGCAGCGTTTTCGATCCTCAGTGCCCGTTCAGCAAGATCCTGGGCGGCGGGCAGTGTGGCCGCCTCGTGGCTCACTTTCTGTCTCAACATCATCGCCTGGCCGAGCACGATGGACAGCGGATTGTTGAGCTCATGCGCCACGCCGGAGAGCAGTGAGCCCAAGGCGGCCAGCTTTTCCTTCTGGTAGAGCGCCTCGCGCTGCCGTTCGATCTCGAATTGCGCCGTCTTGGCCGGCGTGAGGTCGCGGATATGGGCGGTGAAGAAGCGCTTCGATCCGGTGCTGACATCGGCAAGCGCCAGCTCCACCGGGATCAACTGGCCATTCTTGGCAATCGCTTCCATTTCGACGCGCCGGCCGATGACACTGGTTCGGCCGCTGGCGAGATAGCGCGCGAGCCCTGCATGGTGGGCGGCGCGATAGGCCTCGGGAATGATCAACGACGCGATTTCACGGCCGATCGCCTCGTTCCGGCTGTGACCGAACAGCTTTTCCGCTGCCGGATTGAAATCGACCACCGAGCCCTCGCCGTCGATGATGATAATGCAGTCGAGTGAAGTGTCGACCACGGCCTTATGCAGCGCGTCGCTCTCGGCCTGCCGGAGTGACTGTTCGGCACGTTCCTGTTCGTGCAGTTTGAGCTCGGTCAGATCGCGGGAGATGGCGATGATTCCGCCCACCTCGGCCGCGCCCGCCGGACGATAGGGTGTGATGGATTCCTGCACATAGCGCCGGCCGAAGGCGCCGTAGTCGGCCCAACCCTCCCAGCGAACAGCCTCGCCGGCAAACAGCCGCTCGGTGAGTGGCGCGTAGGCGGCGAGGACATCCTCGCCGAGCACCTCGCCCACGGTGCTGCCGATCACGGACCCGCTGGCCCTTCCGACAAAGTCGAGGAATTCCTGGTTCACCAACTGATAGGTGAGATGGGTGTCGATGAGCACGGCGCGGCCCGGTACGCTGTCGAACACGGCGGTCAGGAGTGCCAGGTCGGTGAGGCCAAGCCCGGGACCAACCGTTTTCGAAGTGCCGATTTCGTTGATGTCGAGCGTGCTGTTCATGTCGCCTTGCTTGCCGGTGAATAGAGATAGCCCGCGCCGCGCACGGTCTTGATCGTCTGCGGCTTGGAAGGATCTGCCTCGACCTTCTTTCTCAGCCGCGTGACGCGGATGTCGATCGAGCGGTCGAACGGATCGTCGTTCTTGCGATGAGCGAGGTCGAGCAGCCGGTCGCGCGACAGCACGCGATAGGGATTGTCCAGGAAGACCTCGATCAAGTCGAATTCCATCGTCGTCACCGGCTCCTCGCGGCCGTCTTCAGTCAGTAGCCGCCGGCCGTCGCGGTCGACGAGCAGCCTGCCGAACGGCACGAGCGGTGCACGCTCGGCCACAGGAGCTCCTGTCGGCAAGGGCGGTGCGGCCGGCTTGGCGCTCGGCTGCAGCGGCTGACGGCGGCGCAACACGGCGCGGATACGGGCTTTCAGTTCGCGCAGGTCGAAAGGTTTTGTGACATAGTCGTCGGCGCCGACTTCGAGCCCTACCACTTTGTCGATCACATCGTCGGCGGCGGTCAGCATGATCAGCGGAATCGCGGTGCGGGCTCTGATCCTTCGGGCGATCGAAAAGCCGTCTTCCTCCGGCATGTTGACATCGAGCAGGATGAGGTCGGCGGCTTTTTCCGCAAGCATCGTATCGAGTGCCCGGCCGCCGGATGCGGCGCGCGCGGCAAAGCCCTGGCCGGCCAGATATTCGGCCACCAGATCACGCAGATGCTCCTCGTCGTCGACGACGATGATATTGGCCTTCTCACCCTGTTCCGCCACAGAATCTCTCCTGGTTGCGGCGCCCCGACACTGCCTTACAGCATTTGTGAGACGCGCCCTATCCTTATCTTCGCCAGGATGACGGATTGTGGTGGGTGTCTATTTTTGTAACACGGCCGCTGAAACAATTGAAACAAAAATCGAGCGATGCAGCCCGCGCGTCAAAACGTGTTTTTCGCAAGTAGCACGGCCAGCGAAAGGCGAAAAGCGTGGATTACAAGACAATCGACAGTTCCAATACCGGGTTCATGACCACGGAAGCCGGCGATACCTGGACTTTGAATGCCGTCGACAAGATCACTTCGATCAACACCGGCATCGTCCAGAGCTATGATGACACCGTCCTGCGGATCAACGGTTCGGTTTCGGGGATGCTGCTCGGCATCGACAACGAGGGCGACAACAGCCAGATCTGGATTGGCGCCAAGGGCGAGGTGAGTTCCTACGGCAACGGCATCGCCCTTTATGGCAACAACCCTGCGCTGATCAACAAAGGCGAGATCTCCTCCGGCGGCAAGTATGCGGTAGTGACCGGCAACGGCACTGACACGATTAAGAACTACGGCTACATTTTCGGCGACAACACTGACGGGGATATCGCTTTCCTGGGCACAGGCGGCGGCATCGCCCACGGTGGCTTTGAAAACTGGGGCTTCGTCAGCGGCGCGCACGGGCTCCTGCTGATGGACTCCGATGCCACCATCTATAACTACGCACACGGCCTGATCAAGACGACGTATGCAGCGATAACGGTCAACAACGCCGCCGGCGTTTCCGATCTTTTCAATAATGCCGGTGAGATATCGGGTGGTACGGCATTCCTCGGCGGTGACGGCAACGAGAATATCGTCAATTCCGGCAAAATCACGGGCGACATCTACACGTATGACGGTGAGGACAGCCTGCTGTTGAAAGCCGGTTCGAGTATTGACAGCAATGTCGACCTCGGCGGCAGCAGCGATATCCTCGACCTCCGCCACGGCGCATTCGGCAAGTCAAGCTTGACCGGCGGCGCCGACAACGACTTCTACAGGGTCGCCAAGGATGACATCGATATTTTCGAAGGCAAGGGCGGCGGCACCGATACGGTCAAATCGAGCGTCGACTTCCATCTCGGCGCGAATTTTGAAGATCTCCACCTCGCCGGACATGGAGACATCGATGGCGTGGGCAATGCCGCCGACAACCGGCTCTACGGCGACAAGGGCGACAACCATCTATCCGGTGGCAAGGGTGACGACACGCTCAACGGTGTGGGCGGCAAGGATCTGCTGACCGGTGGCGCCGGCGCCGACACCTTCTTGTTTGGCAAGGCGTATGGCCATGACACGATCACCGACTTTCAGTCGGGCGAGGATCACATCAATCTGCATGGTATCGGAGGCATCAGTTCCTTTGCCGAGGTTCAATCGCATGCCAGCCAGGATGGCGCTGACGTGGTGCTCGATCTTGGCGGCGGCGACGTGCTGACGATCGCCCATACCGACCTCGCCGATCTGAAAATTGGTGATTTTCTTTTCTGACCTAACCAGCCGGATCGATGGAACGATCCTGCCTACCCCCGCTTTCCGCAAGGAGAATCCCAATGAATACAGTGAAAGTGCATAGCCAGAACAAGACCTATGACGCCTCCGCGGGCGACACGACCTATGTCATGGATGCGGGCGTGACGATTTCGAGCAAGGGCGGCCAAGTCGACTTCGATGCGTCTTCCGGCGCCAACAACCGCGTGGTCACGCTTGCCGGTTCGCTCTCGGGAGCCAATAGCGGCCTTGTCCTGGGCAACACCGCGCAATACGTCACCGGCTCGGCGATCACGGTCGCAAAGACCGGCCTGGTCGAGGCGTCCTCCAACGGCATCGTTGCCTACATGACCGAAGGCAAGATCAACGTGCATGGCACGGTCTCCGGCGGCATGGTTGGTCTGGCCTATCTCGGAACGGACGGCAAGGTCATGAATGACGGAACGATCCACAGTTCCTATTATGCCACCTATTTCCAAGGCGATGACATCACCTTCACGAATGCCGGCGCGGTCAACGGCAAGCACGGCGGCGTCACTTTCAACACACAGTCTGGCGAGCACGGCACGCTTCAAAACACCGGCTCGATCATCTCCAATCAGATCGCCGTCTTTGGCGGCGAGGGTAGCGAGAAGATCGTCAATGGCGGCACAATCACGGGTGTCGTGCAGTTGAACGGCGGCAACGACCTCTATGACGGGCGTCAGGGCACCGCCAGTGACGTCGTCGACGGCGGTACAGGCAGGGACCGGCTGATCGGCGGCGCCCAGAGCGATGTGCTGGCCGGTGGCGCCGACCATGATCGGCTGACCGGCCATGGCGGCCGCGATCTGTTCGTCTTCAAGGTCAGTGATGGGGCCGACACGATCACGGACTTCAAACACCAACAGCACGACCAGATCGAACTCGATGGCCTTTCGAATGCCGGCACATTCGCCGATCTCGCCGCCCTTATGCATCAGGATGGCAAGGACACGGTGATCGACTTTGGTGGCGGTGATGTGCTGACACTGCACAATGTCGAGGCCGATCACCTGGCAAAGGGCGACTTCTTTTTCGGATAAGAAATCGAGATACGGCCATGGCCTGCCTTTGCAGGCCGGTACCCCTCCCGAGTTTTCTTCGACGGTTTGGCTTCAGCGGAAAAACTGAAACAATTGAAACGCTTGAAACGCTTTTGCGAAGTTCATCCGAAACGTCAAAGAAGCAGGATGGCATTATTGGAAGGAAGCGGTGTTGGATCTTTCCAACGTCGATTTCCAAAGAGTTCGGCAGCCCCTCGTTGGTTCCAACTGCCGATATCGGGATGGCGTGATCCCGAACAAACCCCGGCGGGACGAGCCTCCCCGCCGGGGTCTTTGCATGGTCGTTTGCGAATTTTTCGCGCGATTGCCACGTGGTTACCCGGCCGGGAGGCTGGGTCCGGCTACGGCTTGACGCCGCAAAGCATTTCCCGCTTGCCGGCAAAACCCGGCCGGCGCTCCACGTCAAAGCCTGCGGCAACGAGATTGCGCCTGACGAAACCGGCTGCGGCATAAGTGGCAAACGAGCCTCCCTGCCGCGTGTGGTCGAAGACGGCCTGCATCAATTCCCCCGACCACATATCGCCATTGCGTGATGGCGCAAAGCCGTCGAGATACCAGGCGTCGAACGCCTCCGCACTTGCTGTTACATTGGCGGGCGCCGGCCCGCAGACGACGGTCAGGCGGACATCCTCAGCCATATCGAGATCGACGATGCCGTGTGGAAGATCCGGCCAGTGTGCGGTCAGAGCCTGTCGCTCCGCCTCGATCACCGGCCAGCGCCCGAGCGCTCTGGCGATCGCCTCACGCGGCATGGGATGGAGTTCGAAGGAGACGAAATGCAGCCGGGAAGCGTCCCCGTGATGTTGCTTCCACACCCGCCAGGTCTCGCAGAAATTCAAACCTGTGCCGAAGCCGAGTTCGCCGATCCGGAACAGCCCGCCCTCCGCCCAGCGCTCCGGCAGGCCGTTGCCGGCGAGGAAGACATGGCCGCATTCGGCGCGCCCATCTTCGCGGCAATAAAAATGGTCGCCAAACGCCGTCGAATAGGGCATATCGCCATCGATCCATTCGAGGTTCAGCGTGCCCGGATTTTCAGTTTCCTTGTCCATGACGTCAGGCGATAGAGGCCTTTGCAGGCGCGGTCAATTGGTGGCCGGATGTCACTCAGGACGATCAGTCAGAGACAGGTCTCATCATTGCGCCACCTGGACCATCCATGCCTGACCTGACCGACATCCTCGTGATCGGCGGTGGCGTCATGGGCCTCTGGAGCGCGGTGAAAGCGGCCGATGCCGGCCTCACCGTAGCCCTCGTCGAGGCGGGCCGTATCGGCGGCGGTGCAAGCGGCGGGCTGATGGGCGCCATGTTTCCCTGGATGCCCGATCGCTGGGACGACAAGAAGCGGTTCCAATATGAGGCACTCACCACGCTGCCTGAGGAACTCTTACGGCTCGAACAGGAGACGGGCCTGAGCGCCGGCTTTCGCCGCAGCGGCCGGATCATTCCACTGCCCAAGCCGCATCTCAGGACGATCGCTTTGCGCCATCAGGTCGACGCGCTCGCCAATTGGCATCAGGGCGACCACCGCTTCTTCTGGCATGTCGTCGATACGCCTCCGGTCGAAGACCATATCGCCGCGGAATTCGCCGCCGCCGGCTATGTGCATGACACGCTGGCCGCGCGGCTTGCCCCCCGAGATCTGATCGCCCTCCTCAGGGCGTGGCTGTCCAGTCGGCCGAATGTGACGCTTCTGGAGAACACGGCCGTGGGGCGCCTCGATCCGATATCCGGCCGGGCGACGCTCGCTTGCGGGAGGGAGATCCGTTTTGACTATGTTCTTGTCGCAGCCGGGGCGGAAAGCTTTCCGATTCTCGAAAGCCTGATGCCGCAGTTGCCCAAGCCGCTGGGACAGGGGGTCAAAGGGCAGGCTGCACTGCTCGGCGCCGACCTCGATCCGAACCTGCCTGTCGCCTTTCTCGATGGCCTTTATGTCGTGCCGCATGAGGATGGCCGCGTTGCCATAGGCTCGACGAGCGAGAACCACTACGCCGATCCCGTGTCGACCGACGATCAGCTCGACGACATCGTGGTGCGGGCGAGGGCGCTGGTGCCGGCACTGCGCGATGCCCCGGTGATCGAACGCTGGGCGGGCCTTCGCCCCAAGGCGATCGGCCGCGACCCGATGATCGGTCCCGTACCGGGCCGGCCGAACGTTATCGCACTGACCGGCGGCTTCAAGATCTCGTTTGGCATGGCGCATAAGCTGGCCGCTGCGGCCCTCGATTACGCCCTCGGCAGGACACCCGCTGGTCTCCCGGCAAACTTCACGCTTGCTGGCCAGATCGAGCGGGAGATCGATGTACCGTCGAAGACTTTTCGGCCGTAACAATCACCACGATGTGCAAACAAAAAACGGATGAAGCGGAGCGATCCGCTTCATCCGCCAGTTGACCTTCGGTCGAGGCAGGCAGTCCGGTTGGCCCTGGGGTTCGGCAAAGGTAGAGAGATGTGCCGAGGGCTGCCGGATCTAGTATCTTTTCCGGGCTGACTGCACCTGCCCGGGAAATCAAGCGCCGACCGAAGTCATGTCAAAAGGATCAGGAGGCCTTCTTGGCCGGCGCCTTGGCAGCCGGCTTCTTCATCGCGTGCTTCACGTGCTTCTTCGGGCAGGGCTTCTTGTCCTTGGTCATGCAGGCGGCAGCCGGCTTCTTGGCCATCGTGGAAGCGTCGGCGGCCGGAGCCATGGCGACGGTGGACGCGAGAGCGAGCGAGAGCGCGACTGCGAGAGCGGAGAAGGTTTTCATGACTTTTTCCTTGCGTTGGGTTGTTGCTCTGAGGGAAAGACCGGCTGGCTACCCATGATCTTAAGCGCTTTTGCATAGGCTCTGAGCCCTTGGGCGCTCTTGCCCTTGGAACACAGCGACTGTGCCTTCTCGGCGAGGTCGTCGACGGATCTGGGAACAGGGGTCTTTGACTTATGCACGAGACCCGACAATTGCTTGTCGAGGATCATGCACCGCTTTTGCCCGATCGTTCCTGCGATCCCTGACGACGCGAAGAGGCACAAGACCAGGGCAATTCCGGTGACCTTACCGAACTTTGTGCCGACCACTGACATGGTTCCCGATCCGTTTGGCTCATCGCCCAGGAGCCGTTTTAATGGAAAATTGTCTCTTGCCGATTGCGCATTTTCAGAAATTTATTGCCGATTTGTTGCGAGATATGACAAAAACTTCCCGCGATGCAGCATGTCTTTCAAAAGTGGTCCCGGGTATCGGGATGATGATCTGCGCGGAAACAAAGAGACAAAAGCGCGTCCCGTCAATCCATAAATATGCGATGCCATAAATATGCGATGCGCTTCAGGCGGGATCATTAGGACGTGACTTCAAACGAAAACGGATGAAGCGGAGCGATCCGCTTCATCCGCCAGTCGACCATCGGTCGGGCAGGAAGTCCGGCTGGCCCTGGGGGTCGGCAAGGGTAGAGATGTGCCGAGGGCCGCCGGATCTCAAATCTTTCCCGGGCTAAACTGCACCTGCCCGGGAAAACGAGCTCCGACCGAAGTCATATCAAAGGAGCTTAGGAAGCCTTCTTGGCAACCGGCTTCTTGGCAGCCGGCTTCTTCTTGGCGTGATGCTTCTTCTTCACGACCGGCTTCTTGGCGGTCGTCGCGGCCGGCTTGGCAGCAGTGGTGGTGGTGGCGGCTTCAGCGACCGGAGCCATGGCAACGGCAGAGCCGAGAGCGAGCGAGACGGCGAGAGCGAGAGCAGAAATAGACTTCATGACTTGTTCCTTGCGTTGGTTTGTTGTTCAGAGGGAAAGACCGGTTGGCTACCCATGATCTTAAGCGCTTTGGCATAGGCCCTGAGCCCTTGGGCGGTTTTGCCTTTGGAGCACAGAGACTGCGCCTTTTCGGCGAGGTCGCTGACAGATCTGGGGACCGGGTTTTTGGCCTTGTGCACGAGACCCGACAATTGCTTGTCGAGGATCATGCACCGCTTTTGCCCGATCGTTCCCGCGATGCTGGACGACGCGACGAGGAACGAAATCAAAGCAGCGCCGATGACTTTGCCGAATTGTGTGCCGACGACTGACATGCGATCCTGATTCCGTTTGGCTCATCGCCCGGCAACTTTTCTAATCAGCGATTGTCTCGCCCCGATTGCCGGTTTTCGGAAATTTATTGCCGGTTTGTTGCACGATGTGTCAAACATTAGTCGTTGAAAATAAACGTGTTTCCAGTTTGCCACAGATGGGAAGAAACGGACGAGGCAAGACGAGCGCTCGTCCGTTTTTTGCTTGATGTAAGTGCCGAATCAAATCAGGCGCGCCTCTCAAGGTCATGCTCGCTGGCGAGTCTGGACTGGTGCCGAAGGGCAGCGACGAAAAAGCGGACAAAGCAGGCTTGCCTCCCTCATCCGCTTGGCTTCATATCTCCTCTCGTCAAACGGCGGGGAGAAATCAGTTCTGCAAGATCGTGCTTAAGCCTTCTTGGCGGTCAGCACGCTGCCCGTGGCCGCTGCGGTCTTCTTGGTGACGATCACCTTCTTCTTCACGACGTGGTGCTTCTTGACCACCACAACATGCTTCTTGACGACATGGTGCTTCTTCACCACGACGACATGCTTCCTGGCGACGTGATGCTTTACCACGACGACATGGTGCGGCTTGGCGGCATGGACATGCACGACGACGTGATGCGGCTTGACTGCGTGACGGTGCACGACGACGACATGGCGATGGTGGACGACGTGACGATGCACGACCACATGGCGATGATGGACGACACGATGATGCCGGACTACATGATGATGCTTCTTGATCACCTTTTTCTTGACCACGACCGTGGTGGTGGTCGCCGGCTTCACGGTGGTGGTGGCGGCTTCGGCGACCGGGGCCATAGCGAGGGCCGTGCCGACGGCGAGCGATGCGGCGAGTGCGAGAGCAGAGAGGGTCTTCATGGCATGTTCCTTAGGGAGTGAGGTTGATCATAACGGAAGTGCGGCTCGGCTGCCCACCAGCGTCAGCGCCTTGGCGTAGGCGCGCAGCCCCTGGGCGGTCTTGCCCCGGGAGCAGAGACCTCGCGCCTTTTCGGCGAGTTCGCTGACGGTGAACGGAGTGGTCGTGTCGGCAGTGCGTGTGACACCCGACAATTGCCGGTCGAGGATCAGGCATCGCGTCTGGCCGATTGTGCCTGCCGTGCTGGAAGATGCGGCGAGCAGGGTGGCCAGGACGAGGCCGATCGATGGGATTGAATATTTTCCGACGGTTGACATCTGTTCCGGGTTCCTTGGCTCATCGCCCGACAACCGTTTTAGAGCGATGTTGTCTCAGGCCGATTTCGGGTTTTCAGAATTTTGTTGCACTGATATTTCCATTTGTAACCGGCTGACGGGCTATGGAATCGCTGGCCAGTGTCGAAACGCTTGCATTTGCCGGCTCAGTCAGTTTACTTCGCCAAAAACACGGATTGAGATTATGTCGGGTGCATCCCCCAGACTGCTGATCGTCGACGACGACCAGGAGATCTGTTCGTTGATCACGCTCTATTTCCAGAAGCACGGCTTCGAAGTCATCACTGCGTACTCTGCGGCGCAGATGCATCGCGAACTCGCCCGCGAAGAGATCGACCTGGTGCTGCTGGATATCATGCTGCCTGATGCGAGCGGGCTCGATCTTTGCCGCATGATCCGCCAGACCACTGCCATTCCGGTGATCATGCTCACAGCCGTCAGCGACCTCGCCGACCGCGTCGCGGGCCTGGAAATCGGCGCCGATGACTATGTGGCAAAGCCTTTCGAGCCACGCGAACTTCTGGCGCGCGTGCGCGCGGTCATCCGCAGGCACCAGCAGGCCCAGCCCACGGAGGCGCAGCGCGCGGCCGAGACTTATAAGCTCGACGGCTGGACGCTCGATGTCGACCGCCGCCGCTTCGCTAGCCCCGACGACGTGCTGATCAGTCTTACCTATGCCGAATTCGAGCTGCTCACCATTCTCGTGCGCAATGCCAATCGGCCGCTATCGCGCGCCCACATCCTCGAACTGGTCTCCGGCATCGGCTCCGATGTCTATGACCGCAGCGTCGACGTGCTCGTCAGCCGCCTGAGGAAGAAGCTGGAAAACGCCAATTGCTCGCTCAACATCGCCAGCATCCGCAATGTCGGCTATGCGCTGCAGGCGCCGGTCGAACGTCGTTGACGCGATCGGCGGCGTTGAGGGCATAAGCCGACACATTTGCAGAACGGATAATACATGGGTAATGCCACGCGCTTCCTACCCCGATCTTTCGCAGCCTGGGCGCTGATCATCGTCGTCGTCGCGGTCATCGCGCTCGAAGTCGTCACGCTGCTGATCGCCACCTATTCGGTCGAGGACAATCTGCGTACGGCCGACCTTTTCCGCCTCGCCGAGCGGATTTCCGGCGTTGCACGCGCCGTCTCCAGCCAGCCGACCGACAAGCGCCGTGAACTGATCGGCGGCTTCCAGTCCGCCTTTCTGGCGGTGACCATCGACGATGCTCCGGCCGTCGCCAACATCATCGCCGATGACGACGAGATGGCCGAGCTTGAGGACATCCTCACCGCCAAGCTCGCCACCAACGGCGTCACCGATCTTCGCATCGCCGAATATGACAACAACAAGCTGTCGCAGGGACAGGGCCTGGTGCTGCACGGTGAAAGCGGCGATGAGGGCATCGAAGCCGATCTCGCCCGCGAGGCGCAAAGTTTTGGCGCGTCAGGCTATTTCACTGCGTCGATGAAGATGGCCGACGCCGACTGGATCAATTTCATCATCCGCAAGTCGCCGCGTACGACGCCGCTGACCACGGACAACCTTTATATCTATGCGCTGGTCGCCGCCGTGCCGCTGATCATCTGCTTCTGGGCGGTGCGCCAGCTCGTCTGGCCCTACAGGCGCCTCGAACGGGCAGTACGGCAACTGGGTGAGGACTTGCATGCGCCGCCGATCCTCGAACGCGGCGACTACGAAGTCCGCTCGGTCATCCGCGCCATCAACGCCATGCAGGGGCGGCTGAAAGACTATATTTCAGAGCGTGAGCACTTGGCCGCGGCCCTTGCCCACGATCTTAGGACGCCGCTCACCCGCATGAAAATCCGCCTGGAACTGGCCAAAAGCGAGCCGGTGCAGCTCCTGCAATCGGATATCCGCGAGATCGAGCATATCGTCAATTCGGTCCTCGAATTTTCCCGCGCCGAAAGTGCGACGGCGCCCCGTGACAAGGTCGATCTCGCCTCGCTCGTCCTGGACATCTGCGACAATTATCCCGAAGCGACATTCACCGCGCAGCCCGCCGGACGCATGCGCGCGGTCGTCCGGGCCAACACCACCTTCCTCAACCGCGCCGTCACCAACCTGGTGGAAAACGCCATTCGCCACGCCGGTGTTGCCCGCGTCTCGATCGCCTCGGCTGATGGCTGGGTGAAAATCACTGTCGATGACGACGGCAGGGGTATCCCGCCGCAGGAACTCGAAAACGTCGTCAAGCCGTTCTACCGGGTGGAATCCTCCCGCAACAAGGACACCGGCGGCACCGGCCTCGGCCTCGCCATCACCGATAGCGTCGCCCGCAGCCACGGCGGCCAGTTGGAACTGGCCAACCGGCCGGAAGGGGGATTGCGGGCGGAAATTACGCTGCCGCTGGCGGAAGGGTGAGGGGGCGCCTGCTTCAAAACTGGAAGTCAGACGCATTGAGATCCTTCACTGTAATCCCCTCGAGGAAGATGTTGTTATGGCCGAACCAGACTACGAGATAGCCGTCATATTGAACGGTGTGATGCACCATCAGATCGCTGAAGTTTCTCACTGATTTGACGGCCGAAAGATCAATGACATCGTGAGAGGGGCCTTTGGCGGTGAAATCATCGATCCCCGTTTGCCCGCGTATCTCTGTGAAGACGAAGGTATCTTTGCCTTCGCCGCCGTCCATGCCGTCAGTGCCAGCAGTGCCGATCAGCACGTCGTCACCGCTGCCACCGGAGAGGAGATCATCTGACGCTCCCCCCATCAGCCAATCATCACCGCTGCCGCCCAAGGCAGTATTGTATTCCGGAAACCCGCTATCGAGATGTTTGCCCAATATGACAGTATCATTGCCGTTGCTGGCATCGACGAACCAGAGGCCGTTCGAAGCGCTGAGATCGATGTGATCGGTGGCCACGGAGCCATGCAGTGTCGCCGTGCTGGACAGATCGTCTTTCACCTTCTTCCAAGTGAAATCACCACCGTGCGAAAAATTTATCTCATGACCGGCGGCATCATGCACTCCGGCGAATGAGTCCAGTAGTTTAGGATCGATGGTCAAAGTTCCCTGGAGATATAGCTGCTCGACGCTGTTGATCTTCGAATCTGAAGCAACGTCGCCGCTGGCATAGAGACGGTCTTCGCCTGTGCCGCCGTTGAGCGACCAACGTCCGTGTACGCCATAGAAATTCTCGACGAAACTGTCATCGCCCGCGCCGCCCTCGGCAGTACCTTTGCCTGCGCCTAGAGTGATCACATCATTGCCGTCGTCGCCATAGAACCGGTCGTGTCCGGCCTCGGTGACCACCAGTCGGTCATTGCCCTCACCGCCGTGAATCGTATTGCTGCCGTGGTTGTCGAACAGGTAATCATTGCCACCTGCGCCGTTGACGATATCGTCACCAGCCCCGCCCGTGATCGAGTCGTTTGCCGACCCGCCAGTAAGTGTGTCGTTTCCGGCCTGCCCGCTGAGGTAGTCCCCGCGTTGCGAGCCGACCATCACGTCATCACCTCCTCCGCCGGAAATGGTGAACCGTGTGGCTGTATTTGAGACGTCGAAGTGATCGTCGAAAGCGGTGCCGACCAGGTCTATGTGGCTGCCGGCAAAATTGACGTCGTCGATCGTGGCTGGACGCTTAAACGAAAGGATGCTGAGGCTGACTATCGAATCGAATTGCGTCAGGTCCAGATCGCCGATCTTCGCGTTGTTGGCGATATAGAGCTTTTCGATGCCGGTGATGGCAAGGCCGTCGGATGCCAGAACCTTGCCGACCGCCTTCAGCGTGTCTTCTCCATCGCCTCCGTCGATCACGTCCTTGCCGTACTCGTAGGTAATGAGGTCGTCGCCGGCTCCGCCGCTCAACGTGTCGTTTCCAACCGAGTCCGTGATGTCATCATTGCCATCTTCGCCGAAAAGCTGGGCGCCATAAACCTTGGATATCGTTATCTTCCCGTTATAGTCCCCCCAAAGCGTATCGCTGCCACCGCCCGCGTCGATCACGTTGTATATTAACCTGTCACCGCCGGACGATTCTCCGACTTCGACACTGAGTCGGTTCTTGTGGTTGTTACCTTGAACGACCAGGCCCGTTATATCGGTCATGTCGGTATTTGCCCTTCTTCACTTGGTCTTCGAGATCGAGTTGTTTTGGTTCTGCGCGCGTCGCGATGTTGCCTGCTGGACGCTCTCCGGTTGGGGCGCTCTACGATTTTACATTGCCGTTTTTATCCTGTTGCCTTCAAGCTTACGCAAGCTGACCGAGATCGAGGCCGGTATGGCAGAACGCCACACCGGCGGACCATTGCGTCACGTACGGCCAGATATCGATAGCACCTATAGGTAGAAGATAGGTGCTGTCGCAGGGTCAGTGTCGAGGCCAGGCGCAGACCATGCCGCCGCCGACGCAGAGACAAGGTGCAGCGCTTGCGTGGACGTCAAAAAACGAAGTCGGATGCCTGGAGGTCTGCAGTCTTGACGTGGTTAATGGCGATCTCGCTGTGGCCGAAGGTGATGAACACCGCATGCACGCCATCGATCGTCTTGATGTGGTTGGACATCATGTCCTGGAAATTCTTGATTGTGGTGACGCGCGAGAAGTCGATCACATCGTGCCCCTGCCTGTCGAAATCGTAGATAATCGCCCCTTCTGTCGCGTTGGAGAAGACGAAGCTATCGTTTCCGTCGCCACCATACATGTAGTCCAGGCCATATGTGGCCACCAGGGTATCGTCGCCATCGTCACCGAAGAGATAGGCCTTGGCGCCATACGCGTAGAGAGTATCGTTATCCACGCCGCCGTGAACCGTCGCCAGGCCGCCGTATTCGCGGATCGTGTCGTCGCCGGTGCCGCCATTCAGCTTGTCCTGCGTGCCATTGCCCCATAATGCGTCATCGCCATTGCCGCCCTGCAGGGCCTCGATACCAATGCCGCCGACAAGTCTGTCGTTGCCGTCGCCACCATTCACGGACCAGTTGATGCGTGAAGCGCCCATATCGATATGGTCGTTCTCATCTGAACCGTAGAGGTCAATATACTGCTTGGCGTTCCCGGCTGGGTTCCAGTGGAAATCGGCGGCGGTTGAAAGATGGATCGAAAACAAATCTCCGCTGACGGATTGTATGTGCTCGAGCGCGGTGGCGGCAATGGTCAGTTTGAAATTGTTGTAGGGCGTCACCATCAGCGTTTCGACGCCGCCGATCTTGCATTGCGAAAGGTCGGCGTCACGGTCGATGTCGATTGTGTCGCGGCCATCGCCGCCCTGTATGAGAAGGTCTCCGGCATTTCCTTGGAGGACGAATCTGTCGTTTCCGCTACCGCCGTCCACGAGCGTTGATTTGTTTGCCGTCAGATCAATCGTGTCGTTGCCGGCATCTCCGGTCACGATGCCCGACTGTTGCTGGATGACAGTGATCCTGTCGTTGCCGTCGCCGCCATGGATCGTGTCCGTGCCTTTCTGTTCCCACATCCAATCGTCGCCGCCGCCGCCAAAAATAATGTCATTGCCGGCTTCACCACGAAGATCATCGTTCTGATCACCGCCTTGGATCGTGTCATCGCCCTTACCGGCAGAGATCCACAGCGGCACGCGTGACGACGACACATCGAAGAGATCGTCGGCGGAAGATCCGGTGAGATGCCAATGACGGCCTATGAAATCCAAGTCTTCGACGGTCGCCTGGTGCGTGAACACCATTTGGAAAACGTCGGCATTGGCTGCCTTATTGCGAAGGACGAAATGGGACAAATCGAGGTCGCCAACCGTGACGGTCTCAGCTGTGAAATCGATCTCTTCGATGCCTGTCGTGGAGAGCTTGGCGGCGGAAAGCGTCGCATAAGTATCGACGTCGAGGACATCGCGTCCGCTGCCGCCGTCGACGACCGCGTCTCCTCCCAAATAGTGTATCGTATCGTTTCCATCGCCGCCGGAAAGCGTGTCTTTCCCACCGGAGCCCAAGAGTGTGTCGTTGCCGTCCTCACCGAAAAGCTGCAAGCCGAACCGGGTTGCATAGGGCTCGAAGTCGCTCGCCTGGCCGCTCAGCCGATCGTTGCCGCCGCCGCCATAGATGACGTTGTAGACTGTGGCGGTCCCGTTTTGATTCCAGTCGATTTTCACGTTCAGCTCGTCGTCATCGTCACCCCCCTGGATGACGAGACCGGTCGTGTTGGTCATCAGCGTCCCTCATGCGCATCCTGCAGTTCTGCATTGCAGCCTTTATCGCGTTGTATTTGCAGGCATACAAGCTGACGGACGGCGGTGGGTGTGCGATAGAATGCCGCAGGGTTGATCTCTGTCGAAGCATCGACTGCCAAGCATGGCAAACTCTCGACAAATACGTCTTCCGCTTTTAGTTTGCCGGAAAAGCGAAGGAAAAAGCATGCCCGACACTTCCTACCCCCGCGATCTCATCGGCTACGGCCGCAACATCCCCGATCCGAAATGGCCCGGCGGCGCGCATGTCGCGGTGCAGTTCGTGTTGAACTATGAGGAGGGCGGCGAGAGCTGCATTCTCGACGGCGATGCGGCCTCGGAAAACCTCCTGTCGGAGATCGTTGGGGCCGCGCCTTGGCCGGGCCAGCGCAATCTCAACATGGAGAGCATTTACGAATATGGCTCGCGCGCCGGCTTCTGGCGGCTGCATCGCATGTTCACCTCGATGAACGTGCCGGTCACCGTCTATGGCGTGACGCTTGCCATGGCCCGCAATCCGGATGCGGTGGCAGCGATGAACGAGGCCGGCTGGGAGATTGCCAGCCACGGCTACAGGTGGCTGGAATACAAGGATTTTTCCGAAGAGGCCGAGCGGCGGCACATCCTCGATGCGGTGCGGCTGCACACTGAGGTGGCCGGCGAGCGGCCTTATGGCATGTATCAGGGCAAGCCCTCGGTCAACACGTTGAGGCTTGTCATGGAGGAGGGCGGTTTCCTCTATTCCTCCGACAACTATTCCGACGACCTGCCCTTCTGGGTCCCCGACCTCGGCGGCAAGCCGTTCCTGATCATTCCCTATACGCTCGAAACCAATGACATGCGCTTCGCCACGCCCCAGGGGTTCAATTCCGGCGACCAGTTCTTCGCCTACCTCAAGGATGCCTTCGACACGCTCTATGAGGAGGGGCGACAAGGTTCGCCGAAGATGATGTCGATCGGCCTGCATTGCCGCCTCGTCGGCCGGCCCGGCCGTGCCGCGAGCCTGCGCCGCTTCATCGATTATGTCTTGAAGCACGATCGCGTCTGGATCCCAAGGCGCATCGACATCGCCCGCCATTGGCACGAGCATCATAAGCCGGCCTGAGGAGAGCACCTCCGCCACCGCGGAACCGGCCTTCAGCGTCGGCGGCGCGCCTGAGAATTGCGTCGCAACTTGCGGGTTCTCCGAATTGGACAGGGCTGGGCAGCTTCCGAAAACATGCTGGGAATGGAGGATGTCCATCCGGCGCTCAAAGCGGCGACCTCTCCCGCCGACTGCCCCATTCCCGGGCTTCATTCCAGCACATATGTTCTTTTTTCTTCCACCCCGAAGAAAAGCCGAGGGTCGAACGTCCTGTGTTCAAGTCGCGGTTTTGGGTTAACCTTGACTTAATCACGACTTCTGAGCGATGCTCTTTCGGACAGGCGCCTGCAACCAATACAACGGGCAACCGTAGAGCATTCCCGAAAATCAACGATATCCGGCGTCCTTACATGGGAGATAAGATCAATGGCCAAAATCGTCATCAGCGACCTGCTCGGTGAACTCGGCAACCCGGCGGACTTTTACGATTCTTCGAAGCTGTTTCCTGACAAGGCCACCATGTCGGATAAGGCGGTCTACACCGACGAAACCAGCAATGCCCACATCGTGCTCAACGGCACCGGTTTCGAATATACTGACGGCTGGATCACCGCCGGCACGATCACCAAGATCAATTTCGAAAACAGTGACAAGGCCTCGCTCATCAGCGTCACTCAAGGCACGTTCGATGCCGCCAAGATCATCGAGGCGCTGCATGACAAGGGTGTCGAAAAGGCTTTGCAGATCGCGCTTAGCAAGGCGGACACTTTCGTCGGCTCTGCAAACGGCGATGCGCTATACGGCTTTGGCGGTGCGGACAATATCAAGGGCAATGGCGGCAACGATATTCTGGCTGGCGGCAAGGGCGACGACATGCTCTATGGCGGCACCGGCTCTGATATCTTCGTCTTCAACAAGGGCGACGGTCACGACACGATCCGGGACTTCGATGCCGATGGCGGCGGCCTCAACCAGGATTATATCGACGCCAATTTCGCCGATGTCCTGAAGATCAAGCAGGTGGACCACAGTGTCGTTGAAATCGACTTCAAGGGCGGCGACGTGCTCACGCTTGAACACGCCACCAAGTCCCACATTACGCAGGCGGATTTCCAGACGGTGATGTAACGGCGGTTGGGCAAGCAAAGCGTCCGGGTACCCATCGGCCGCGGCTTTCAAACGAGATCGATGTCATCTTGCGTTGTCTTCTGACGACGCGGACAATGATGATTGAGAAGATGGCCGAGCATATTTCCGGCAGTGCACATGAGGGCGCTGCCGGCTTTCTGCGTTTGACCCTCTTGCCCTTCCTGCGGTGATCGCGCCGGCTTTTTGCCGTCCTGCGCGAATAAACCTCCAGTACCGACCGTCACAAGAATGCTTCGACAGACGTAAAGTGGTGACCGTGCCGGCTTTTCCGGATCAGCGCGGCCACCACTCTTTTTTCGTCGCGGCGGCGTTCTATCCTCGATGGGTCGTCGACGCTTTTTGAAGCCTTCACGGCGGGTCCTGCCCCGCTTTTCTTAATATTGAATGCGGATCGATCCGCATGGCCTCATTTCCAATAATGACGCCTCATCAGGAGACGCCAATGGCAAACAAGACCGGGGACGGCAACGACAACAACATCAGCGGCACGCGCGACGGCGACGAGATCTCGGGCCTGGGCGGTGGCGATCATCTTTACGGCTTGCAAGGCAACGACACGATCCATGGCGGCAATGGAGATGACGTGATCTCGGGCGACTGGGGCGACGACAAACTGTTCGGCGACGCAGGCGACGACATCATCTACGTGTCCTCCGGTAAGGACACGGTCGACGGCGGTGCCGGCAACAACTGCATCAGCTTCGCCTATGTTTTTCGGCCGATCACCTTTTCGCTGACGCAGCACACATTCCACTATACCGACCGCAACGGCGATAACACGCTCAACATCAAGAATATCGAAATCCTCAACGGCAGCGGTTACGACGACACGCTGATCGGCGACAACAAGCGCAATATGATCGGTGGCGGTCTCGGCGACGATGTGCTGAAGGGCCAGGATGGCGATGATTTTCTCATCGGCGGCGATGGCCACGAGACCATGATCGGCGGCGCCGGCAAGGACACGTTCCTGTTCAACACCAAGGCGACGGCTGAAAATTTCGACACCGTCAAGGATTTCAACGACACGGACGACCGGCTTGCCTTTAACGACGTGGATTTCAAAGGCATCAAGGGAACCGGTCCGGCGGACAGCTTTGGCGGTGCCGTGACGCATCATATGGTGGCTGGTGAATTCCAGGCCGGTGCCGGCCATGATGCCAAGACCGCTGCTGTCAGAATCCTCTACGATTCCGACAACGGCATCGTCTATTACGACGCCAATGGCAGCAAATCGGGTGGCCTGGAGGAGATCGCCGATATCGGCAAGCATCACCACCTGACAGCCGATAATTTCTTCCAGTATTAAGAAAACCGACGGAGGCGACGTGGTTCATAGCCGCCGTGGCAAGCGGGCTGCGGCGGCCTCCATTCAGCCAGCCAATCACTGCGTCAGCCTCGCGCCGCCCATCTGACTGCGGGTGGGAGACGCCTGCAGCGCATGGTCGGGAATCGATAGGCTTCAGGGCTGGCACCGCCGCTTGGCAGGGGCGGCCGCAACGATTATCGTTGCTGCTCGTGCTTCCTCGAGAAGCGAACCCGGGAGGCGATCATGGCAAAATTCACTTTTACCCCCTTGCTCGGCAAATTCGGCAGTCTCGCTGCGATCTATGATGAGCAAACACTGAAGCTCGACAAGGGAGGCTCCGGCACGCATGCGGAATATACGGACACGAATGGCGGCGAGCACATCGTTTTTTCGGGCACCGGCTTTCAGTATGGCAAGCACGGCTTCACCGGCACCATTCATTCCATATCCTTTGAAAACAGCGATGGCGAAGCGATGGTCACCGTCACCGACGGTGATTTCAGCGCCAAGTCGCTCACCAAGACCCTGACCGGCACCAATGGCGTCGAGATATTCCTCGACATGATCCATGCCGGCAACGACAAGATCACCGGATCGAGCACGAATGACTACCTGACCGGTGGCATGGGCGATGACACAATCGACGGCGGCAAAGGCAACGACCAGATCTACGGCGGCAAGGGCCATGACCACATGCAGGGCGGCGCCGGTTCCGACCAGTTCCTTTTCTCGCCCGACAGCGACGTCGTCGACGATTTCGACGCCAATGGCGGTGGCAGCAAGCAGGATTACATTGTCGGCAACTTCAAGGATATTGATGTCGCCAAGTCAGACGACGGCGTGGTCCTGACCATGGCCGACGGCAGCACGATGACGCTGCTGCACGTCAAGGCGTCCGAGATCACATCCGCCGATTTTGTCATATGAGCGCAAAACAACAGCCCTTTCTGGCCGCATAAAGTCTGTGCGGAGTTCGCCAGATTTCAGATTGCGCGAGCGCGCCGGCTGGCGATTATTGCTGGAGGACTGGCCGGCCTTAAACGGGCCGAGCAGCGACGAAAGCTGTTCGGCTTCACTTGACCAATGCGGCCGAGGCGTTGATCGGGGTCTTGCTCCATGTTGGCACCCGTTGCTGCAGCTTGCAACCGCGGGCCTTGCCAGCTGAATCGCCACAGCCTCACAGAGGCCTGTTGAGAGGTCTCAATTCGCCTCGACTTTTGCCGGATGCGGCGCTAATTCTCATTCTGTTCCCCCCTGCGTTTTGGGCAGGATTCGTCGCGTTTTCGAAAAATCAGGAGACCGGCCATGAATGAGATGGATTTCATCGCACGCTTCGGCGGCGTCTTTGAGCATTCCGCCTGGATCGCACAGCGTGCTTACGAAGCGCATGAACTGCCGCGGCATCTGTCGGCGGAATCGCTGCACCATATCCTGTCGGGTGCTTTTCGCGCCGCGTCCGAAGAGGAGCGGTTGATGGTGCTGCGCGCCCATCCTGATCTCGCGGGCAAGCTGGCGGTGGCGGGTGAACTGACTGTGGACAGTCGCAAGGAGCAGGCGGGCGCCGGTCTCGATCGGCTGACCGAAACCGAGTTCGAGCGCTTCACCGATCTCAACACCCGCTACCAGGCGAAGTTCGGCTTCCCCTTCATCATCGCCGTCAAGGGCTTGAAGAAAGACGAGATCCTGCACGCCTTCGAGAACCGCATCCACAACAGCCGCCATGTCGAATTCGACACCGCCTGCAAAGAGGTGGAGAAGATCGCGGCTCTCAGGCTCAATGCCATGAGTTTTGGCGAGTGAGAAATGGGTGGTCAGTAGCCGGTAGCGAATAGTTAGAGGCGAACGATTGGTGGAGAATCGTTGTTTATTTCATTCGTGGTCGCATTCTACTGACTACTGACTACTGACTACTGACCTTCGCCATTCGCTGCCATCCCACTCCCGGAGTCCGATGTTTCTCACCAACGCCGACATGGTTGACCTCATTGGCTTTCGCCATGAACTCCATCGTTTCCCGGAAATATCGGGTGAGGAGGCGGAGACGGCGAGGCGGGTCGCCGCCTTTCTTGCGCCGATGCAACCTGACAAAGTACTGACCGGCCTGGGCGGTCATGGCGTCGCGGCCGTTTTCGCCGGCGAGGGGCAGGGGCCGACCTTGCTCTTCCGCTCCGAGATCGACGCGCTGCCGATCCTGGAATTGACCGATGTCCCCTACAAGTCCGAGATATCAGGCAAGGGCCATCTTTGCGGCCATGACGGTCATTCGACCATCCTCGCCGCACTTGGCCGCGGCCTGTCGCGCGAGCGCCCGAAGCGCGGCCGTGTGGTGCTGATGTTCCAGCCGGCCGAAGAGAACGGCGCCGGTGCGGCGGCGGTGATTGCCGATCCGCGCTTTGCCGAAATCCGGCCGGACCTATCGTTTTCGCTGCACAATATGCCGGGCATGCCGCTTGGACATGCGGCGCTTATGGCAGGCGTGGTGAACTGTGCCTCGAGAGGCATGAGGATCGCGCTCACCGGCAGGACCGCGCATGCCTCCATGCCGCATCAGGGTGTTTCGCCGATGGCTGCGGTCGCCTCACTGATGCCGGCACTGACTGCGCTCGCCAACAGTGAGCTGCCGGATCCGGATTTCGCTCTTGTTACCGTCACCCATGCGGCCATGGGCGAGCCGGCTTTCGGCATCGCACCGGGTTATGCCGAAGTCTGGGCAACACTTCGAACACTGCGCGACGAGCGCATGGACGCGCTCTGCGCTGCAGCCGAAACCCTGGCGCGCGAGGCCGCAGAGCGCAGCGGGCTTGCGCTGTCAGTCTCCTATGACGACATCTTCCTGCATTGCGAGAACGCGCCTGTTGCCGTCGATCATCTCGTACGCGCGCTCGACGCCGAGGGCGTCAGCCACGACGCGCGCGGGCTGCCGCTTCGTGCTTCCGAGGATTTTGGCCGCTTCGGCCATGGTGCGCCATCGGCAATGTTCTTCCTCGGCGCCGGCGAGCGCACACCCGGCCTGCACAATCCGGATTATGATTTCCCCGATGCACTGATCGATATCGGCGCCCGCGTGTTCATGCGGCTTGCGCGGAGCATTCTTGGCTAGAACTGGAGGGCTTGGCTGTTGTTGAGGAGCGGCCGAATTTCGCGCATGGTCGTTTGGCTGGTGGGTCGAATCACCGGTAACGGAGAGCGACATGACGACCTACGATATCCCGAGCGGTGACAGCGAATACGATATTCAGGATTCATTCTCAAAATACATTCTTGCAGCCCAAGACGCGATCTCGGTGTCGGCGGGGCATGCGATATTCGTCGACACAGGCAATATCAACGACCAGGTCATCATCAAGGGCCAGGTCGTCGCTTCGAACAACGACGAGGTTGCCTTCGTCTCCAATGCCACGGGGACCACTTTGACGATCGCTGCCATGGGCTCGATCCGTGGTCCGGACGTGGAGAGCGTGCAGATGAACGGTGTCGGCAGTGCCGTCATCAATCAGGGAATGATCGAGGGTGGTGTCGTCTTCAGCGGCGACAATAGCAATGTCATCAACACCGGCGCGATCGTCTCGACCACGAGTTCCGCACTGTCTCTGTCTGCTAACGGCATCACCGCCGAAAACGCCGGCTTGCTTTACGGCGGTGATGGTATTTACAATTTCGGCGACCACAACATCGTCAAGCTCGACAAGACCAGTTTCATCAGCGCTGCCGTCGGGATTTACGACAAGGCAGGCATCGACCTTCATATCGTTAATGCCGGTCGCATAACGGCCTCTGTTGCGATCCAGGCCCATGATAGCGTGACGATCGTCAACACCGGCGTCATCGAAGGCGTGATCAACCTCAGCAGCGATGCCGACCGGTTCGACGATCGTGGCGGCAAGATCGATGGGACTGTCCTCGGCGGCAACGGCGATGATGTGTTGATTACAGACAAGGCTACCGACATCCTTTCCGAAAAGGTGAATCAGGGCACGGATACGGTCAAGGCATCCGTGACTTACACTTTATCCGCAAATGTCGAGGATCTTATCCTTTTCGGCAAAACCGACATCGATGGCACCGGCAACAAGCTCGACAATGTGATAACCGGCAATTCCGCAGCCAATACGCTCTCGGGCGGTAGCGGCTCCGACACGCTCGACGGCGCGGGTGGCAATGACACGCTCGTCGGCGGCTCCGGCGCAGATGTGTTCGTCTTTGAGACGCATGGCGGTCACGATGTGATCACCAAATTTGTCGATGGCGACGTGCTGAATTTCTCCCGTTGGGACGATATCCAAAGTTGGCACGAGCTCATCCATGGCGGCCATCTCAGTGAAGATGATGGCAACCTCATCATCCACGCCGGCAGCGATTCTCTGACGTTGATAGGCATGACTGAGGCCGACCTCACCAAGGCGGATGTCAGCTTCCACGCATTGTCTTGATCGACAGCGGCAGGAGGAGTGGGTAGCCGGTGTACAGCCGGAGATGCATTGCGTCCCCGTTTGCATTACGCTAACCGGGTCTCAACTGGCAATTCATCCGGATGAGCTATGACACAAGCCCTTTCCATCACGCCGCTGACCAAGGCGGCTTTTGCACCGTTCGGCCAGGTGGTCGAACGAGATCCCACGACGCTGCAGATGATCAATTCGGGCACGACCGAGCGCTACCACGCGCTTGGCAATGTCGAAGTCCTGGGAACAGACGCGCGGGCGATCATCAGCTTGTTCCGCGGACAGGCCCGCACCTTTCCCTACAAGGTCGATATGATGGAGCGGCATCCCTACGGCAGCCAGAGTTTTCATCCGCTTGACCGTCATCCCTGGCTGGTCATCGTTGCCGAAGATCGCGGCGGTCAACCGGGCACGCCTGTTGTTTTCCTTGCAAGCGGTGACCAGGGCATCAACTACCGAGCGAATACATGGCACCATCCGTTGATGGCTCTTGGTGAAACGCGCGATTTTCTCGTTGTAGATCGCCTCGGAGAAGAGCATAATCTTGAAAAATACTTCTATTCCGTGCCGTTTATCATTTCGGAGGTCGCACTATGACTGGCCTTACGACGCATGTCCTTGATACGGCCTTGGGCATACCTGCCAAGGGCATCATGATCGATATTTTTCGCATCCAGGAAGAAGTTCGCGAGTATTTGCGCACCGTGCGCACCAATGCCGACGGTCGCGTCGACGGCGGACCGATCCTGTCCGGTGAGACTTTTCGCAAAGGCACCTACGAAATGGTGTTCCATACCGGTGCCTATCTGAAGTTTACCGGCCAGAAACTGCCGGACGTGCTGTTCTTGGACATCATCCCCATCCGCTTCGGCATCTCAGACCCGAACCTGCACTATCACGTGCCGCTGCTGTTTTCGCCTTTCGGCTATTCGACCTATCGCGGCAGCTGACGCGGAAGGCGGTCCCCGCCGGTTCTCAAGACGGCCTCGATCGTTGGTGCGTGCTGACAGTGCATGGCGCCCGTCAGCGGGGCCGGCTCGGCGATCCCCGGCGTCTATATCTTTTGCTACACAGTCACCCGGGTAACAGGCGTGGTTTAGCCGCAGCCATAAGGTTTGCATCGGGGACGTTAAGGTCCTCATCAGTTTGAACCGCGCTCATCTCTGTGTGGCAACCGCCACACACATATGAGGCGCTCAGCGAGGAGACGACCATGGCTGCCATCGAAATTCCCTCCGGCAATACCCAATATCTGATCGACGACGACGACAAGACCTATGTGCTCCAGGCCGATGCCACACGCACGGCGGACGGCGTCGATTCTGCGATTGCCGTAAGCGACACATCCGCCGGCGACACCCTCAACCTGAAAGGCGATGTCGAGCAAACTGACCAGGCGACCTGGGCAGTCCAGGTGAGCGGCACGGATATGATCGTCAACATTGCCAAGAGCGGCACGATCCTCGGCAATGGCGGCATCGAATTTAGCGGCGACAATGCCATCCTCACGAATGCCGGCCACATCACTGCCACCGACGCATCCGGTGACGCCATCTACTACGCGGGCCTCAATACCTCGATCACCAATACCGGCACTGTGATTGCTTCGTCGGTGAATGGGGCGGCGATCTATGCCGCCGGCGTCAATTCCACCATTGAGAATGATGGTAAGCTTCAAGGAGCCTACGGCATCCAGGTCGCCGACGTCCGCACGACGATCAACCTTGACACACACAGCAACATCATCGGCAAGACGGCGGCGATCTTCTCCGAAAACACTGAGGCGACCGACAAGATCAACATCACCAATCACGGCCACATCACAGGCCAGGGGAAGGCCTTTGCGATCGAGCTCGGGGATTCCGACGACAGCGTCGTCAACCAGGGCACGATTGCCGGCCGCATCAATATGGGCACCGGCAAGGACGTCTTCGATAATCGTGGCGGCACTGTCGATCACGCGATCGAAGGTGGCGCCGGCGACGACACGCTGATCACCGACAACGCGCATGTGAAGCTCAAGGAAAACGGCGGCAGTGAAGGGTTTGATACCGTCAAGTCGACCGTGACCTACACTCTGTCGGCCAATGTCGAACAACTGATCCTGCTCGGCAAGGCCGACATCGATGGCACCGGCACCAATGACGGCGATGATCTTTTCGGCAACAAGGGCAAGAACCACTTGTTCGGCCTTGACGGTGCCGATGAGCTCAGCGGTGGCAAGGGCGACGACCTGCTCACCGGCGGCAAGAACGACGACACATTCGTCTTCAAGACCGGTTTCGGCCACGATACGATTACTGATTTCGATCAGAACGGCGACCACGACAAGATCGACCTGACCCACTGGGGCACCATCAACAACTTTCAGGAAGTCAAGCAGCATTGGTCAAACGACCACGGCAACGTGGTGATCACGCTCGGCAATGACCAGTTGATCATCCAGAATACGTCCACGCATGATCTGAGCCAGAACGACTTCATCTTCCCGGCCTGATGAACATGTGCGCAACAAACGGCTGCCGCCTGATCCGCGGCGGCTGTTTGCATGCCATCTTCGCAATCGCGCGCCGAGACTTCCACTTGCTGTGGAGCTTTTCGACAATCCGCGCTATCACCGACTTCATAATCGGCTCGCCACGAAGGCGAATGTCCGCGGGGCCGATCTCATCTTTCTCCTGACGAGGAACACAGTTGAAATTCGCCGCTATCGCCGACATCCATGGCAACGCCCTGGCGCTTGAAGCCGTCCTGGCCGACATCGATGCCCAGGACATCGGCGATGTCGTCAATCTCGGCGACAGCCTGTCGGGTCCGCTCGAGGCAGGCCGCACGGCCGATCTCCTGATGGCATTCGACTTCCCGACTGTGCGAGGCAATCACGACCGCTATCTGATCGACCGGCCAAGAGCCGAGATGCACAGCTGGGAGACAGATGCCATCGACGATCTCCGGTCCACGCATTTCGACTGGCTGCGCAGCCTGCCGGCAAGCCGTGTCTGGAGGGATGAAGTCTATATGTGCCATGCCACTCCAACTGACGATAACCGCTACTGGCTGGAGGCTGTCTCCGCCGAAGGCCTCGTCCATGCGAAGCCGCTCGCCGAGATCGAGGCGCTCGCGGCCGGCATCGGCGAGCCGCTGATCCTGTGCGGCCATTCGCACCTGCAGCGCGTGGTGCAACTCTCGGATGGACGGATGATCGTCAATCCCGGGAGCGTCGGCTGCCCCGCCTATGACGACGATCAGCCCTTCTACCACAAAGTCGAAGCGGGCACGCCGCATGCCTCTTACGCGGTGATCGAAAAGGCGCGGGCGGGCTGGCATGTGTCACTTCGGTTGGTGCCTTATGATCATCAGGCTATGGCGCAGCTTGCGGCATCGCGCGGCCGCTACGACTGGGCACATGCGCTGTCAGCGGGCTGGATTTAGCGCGGCGAATTGCGGCTGCGTCGAACTGGCCAAGCACTGATTTCGTCTGTCGGACTGATATTCATATCCGCTAAGAATATTTGACGAAGCTCAAACGTGAAGAGCAGAGACGCACCGGCTCGGCCGGCTGTGCACCAGCAACCAATGCTGGAAACGGGGTTCCGGGGAGGCAATCATGGTGAGTGCTGCAACGAGCAAGCTGTGTTCAGGACATGAACAGATGTCGGCTGCCGGCGGGGCGCTTATCCACCACCCACCCGGCTGAAGCCTTCCATTTCACCAGATTCGCTATGCGTTCCCCATCGGCTCTTTCGCGATAACCGCATGGTGTTCTCAAAGCCTCGCCGTCGCCTTTGATTTGACATTTGTCATTATTCGTCGCCGCGGCGGCATTTACTTCATTCAATCAGCATGAGGAGCAGCCTGATGGCAAACAAGACGATCAAGGGCTTTCACGACAGTAATATCGTCGTGAAGACAAGCCACACCGAACTAACTCTCGACGTGGGTGCCACGCTCATGTCCGGCAAGGTCGATCCTTCCGCGAGCCCTCCCGCCGCCACGCTCATGGAAGATATTACCAAGACCCCCATGCCGTCGCACAACACCTTCAACATCAACGGCGAAATCATCGGCTACGAGATCGGTCTTCTGGCCGGCGGAGCGCAAGATAAAATCATGATCGGAAAGACCGGTGAGATCGAGGCCGCGGTCGCGATCTATGCTGCCGGCGCCAAGACACAAATAGAAAATCGCGGTCATCTCATAACGACCGGGTTCGACTCGGGCGTGGGGACGATTATCTCGGCGGGAGACCATAGCCATGTGCAGAATGATGGCCTGATCGAAGGTCTCAGCGGGATCAGCACGACGGGTGACGGCGTCACCGTGGTCAACGGTGACAATGGCGTCATCCGGTCGTTGATCAGCGCGGTCAATATGCAGACCAACATGGGTGACACGTCCACGTTCGTCAACCACGGCACACTGGTGGTGACAGCCGTGAATATTGGTTCTGACACCTTCGCTTTCGCAAGTGGGGCCGGCAACGATGCCGTCACGAACGATGGCTCGATAACCGGAAACGTCAGCCTCGGCGACGGCGATGACAAACTTACCAACCCCGGAACGATCGATGGCTATGTCGACCTCGGCGATGGTACGAATGTCCTCGACAATCACGGCGGCACGATCACGGGTTCGATCATCGGCGGCACGGGCAATGACAAGATCGTCAACTCGGGCAAGATCATGGGGAACGTGGAACTCGGCGACGGCTCGAATGTCTTCGACAACCACCGTGGCACCATGACCGGCACTTCGATCATCGGCGGCATGGACGACGACAGGGTCGTCAACTCGGGCAAGATGACCAGCGATGTGGACCTCGGTGCCGGCAGTGACATGTTCGATGGCCGTGGTGGCCATATGACTGGCTCCATTATCGGCGGCGATGACAACGACACCCTAATCGCCGACAGTGCCAAGCTCGTCCTGAGCGAAGATAGCGGCGGCACCAGCGGCAATGACACTGTGAAGTCGACGGTGAGCTACACCCTGACTGCCAATGTCGAAAACCTTGTCCTGATCGGCAAGGCCAATATCAATGGCACCGGCATGGACACGGCTGCCGACATACTTGTCGGCAATGCCGGAAACAACACGCTCAAGGGTCTGGGCGGCTCCGACGACCTCAGCGGCGGTAAGGGAACCGATATGCTTTGGGGCGGCGGCGATGCCGACACCTTCCATTTCTCCACGAGCGATGGTCATGACACGCTCGCCGACTTCAGCCAGGCCGATAGTGACGTCATCGATCTCAGCCACTGGACCGGCATGACCAATCTCGCCGCCGTCACCAATCACGCCGTGGACCAGGGCAGCGACACACTCATCACGCTCGGCCAGGACACCCTGCTGATCAAGAACATCCATGAGGCGCAACTGACGGACGGGGACTTCGTCTATTCGGCTACTTGAGCCGCCGTCCAACGTGCAACGAATTTTCGGAGATTATCCATGACCAAAACCACAACGATCACCGGCTTCACCGCCAGTGTGCTCTTGATGCTCGATAGCGACAATGTCGTGAATGTCGAAAAAGGTGCTCACCTCATGGCGGGCGGCGATTTGAGCCTGCTCGGCGGCGGGGGCGGCAGCATTTTTGGAACCATTTTGGAAAATTTGAACGCCCCGGATTCCGTCCACGACAATGTTTACAATATCGACGGCCAGATTCTCGGTGTTCAGGCCGGTATCATCACGTCAGGCAAGGACGACAAAGTTTCGATCGGATCTACCGGCTCGGTCTACGGCTCCATCGGCATTGCCTCGTTGGGCACGGATACCGCAATCACCAACAATGGCAAGATCATTGCCTCCTTTACCAGCAGCAGCAGTGAAGCTGGCGGCATCCTGGTCGCAGGCGCCGGTTCGAAGGTCGTCAACAACGGCTTTGTGTCAGGCCTCGCCGGCATTCTGGGTGGCGGCGATGGAACTGAGATCGTCAATGGCGAGCATGGCGTGATCTATGGCGATCAGGTCGGTGTTTACATAACGGATATCACCAGTTCCGGGAGCGCTGACGTTAAGTTCGTCAACCATGGCCACCTGACGGGCTCGGCAGGGATCGCGCTTAGCGCGAGCAGTTTCGACGGAAACGTCTCCATCGTCAATGACGGCACGATGAAAGGCGCCGTCGCCTTGGGAGACGGTGATGACACATTCGACAATCGGGGCGGCACGCTGAACAAGCTCGGTATTGTCGGCGGCATGGGCGACGACACACTGATCGTCGACGATAGCAAGCATTTCCTCAAGGAAGAAGTGGGCGGAGGCACCGACACGGTCAAGTCCACCGTCAGCTACACGTTGAGTGCCAATGTCGAGCACCTCGTCCTGCTCGGCAAGGGCAATATCGACGGCACCGGCACTACGGACGCCAATGTCATCCAGGGAAATTCCGGCAACAACAAACTAACCGGATTGGCCGGTGCCGACGATCTTATCGGCGGCAAGGGCAACGATGTGCTCATCGGCGGCGCCGATAGCGACGTCTTCCATTTCGGCATCGGTGACGGCAGCGATACGATCAAGGATTTCACGCATATGGAAGATTCGATCGACGTGTCGAAATGGACCGGCATGAACAGCCTGGCAGATATCAAGTCGCATGCCGCTGACGGCGCCGACGGTGTGGTCATCACCAAGGGTGACGACAGCCTGACGCTGATCGGCATCCACAAGGCCGACCTCACGGTCGACGATTTCAATTTCGCCATCTGAGCCGCGACGGCGCAGTCCGCCGTCAGGCGGACATCGGCCGGCATCTCGCCGACCGGACGACATCCTCGGCGGATTGGACCTGACCGCCGGGGTGTCGTTTTCCAGTCGTGTGATCTGTTTCGAGAATTCGCCGGCTCCGACGGACAAGGTTAAATTGAAACATTATTTACCATAGTTAGACACTCGCCTGAAACGAATGGCTGCCATATTGGCCTCATCGGAAGAGAGAATGGCTTCCCGCGAATAAACCCTTCGCACCAAACGTTGACATCGGCAGAATATAGGGCGCGGCACGTGGATTGCCGGGCGCTCGAGGATGACATCATGACCTTTGCACTCGGCCTGTTCGCGACACTGATTTCGGCAATGTTTATCGCCACTTTCGCCTCCTCGGTCATCGCTTCGAGCCGTGAGGCGCAGACCGACGAAGACAACCGCCGTTATCGCATCTTCTGAGATTTTTGCGCGCGGCCCGATCGCGCGCCACGGTTTATCCTCCCTAAGGCCTCCAGCCGGAGCCGGCAACGACATCCCTGCGTCGTTGCCGGCTTTTTCATATGTGACGGGCAGGACATTGTCTTGGCTCGCTGAAACGAGTATATACTCTTTAGCCAAAGGAGATATACAATGGCGCTCTATATCCGTGGCCCCGAGGTCGACCGGCTGGTTGCAGAGGTCCAGCGGCTTAGAAACACTCCGACCAAAACTGAAGCCGTGCGTAACGCGCTGAAGAAGGAAATCGCGGCGGCAAAAGCGGAAGTGCCGTTGATCGAGCGTGTCAAGGAACTGCACAAGCGGCTTGCAGCGCTCGGTCCGCGTGACCCGGGTTTCGATATGAAGAAGTTCAGCGATGAACTGAGCGGCGATATTTGATGTTTCTGGATGCCTCGATCATTGTCGCCATTTTGGGAAAAGAGACGGATTGGGAAGAGCAACTCGCAAAGGTACGAGCGGCAGAAACGCTCTATTTCAGCGCGGTCACGCGCTACGAGGCAACCCTGGCCCTTGCGCGCATTTATCAAATGGCAAAGGGCGGCAGAACCGATCCGCGCGCTATCATCGAGACGGAGTCCGCGTTTGACTCTTTCATCGAAGATATCGCCGCAGAGGAGATTGCTATTTCATCTGCGATCGGTCGAGGTGCGGTGGTGGCCGCTCAAATCTTCGGCAAAGTCGCAGGTCACAAGGCCGCCCTCAATCTCGGCGACTGCTTCTCCTACGCCGCCGCGAAATCCCTCGGCACCGGCTTGCTCTACAAGGGCAACGATTTCGTCTTCACCGATCTCGGCTGATCAGCGCCGCGCGATGCCACGCATATGGCCGAAGCTGGGCCGCTGCGCCGGGAGCGCGGGGGCAGGGCGGTTGGCATTGGCGGCGTCCTGCTCTGGTACCTTGCCCTGGGTGTAATCATCGGCGCGGATCCAGGCCGTCAACCGGTCGATGCAATCGTCGGCGTCCAGGCCGTGCCACAGCGCTTCGGCGCGTCCGACATTGCCGCTGGTCGCATCCAGATGCGGGTAGAACTGCTTGAGCACGAAAACGCCGTCCGGAGCCTCGATATCGAGCGCAATCAGCGCCGTGGCAAGCTGCAGGCCAGATATGTCGAGCAGGATGCGGTTCGACAACCACTGGCTGGAGCCGAGCATATTCGACAAGAGATAGGAGAAATCACGCACCTGGCGCAGCCGGGCGAAACGAATAAGCAAAGCGGAATGCATTTCCGCACGGGCTTCATTCCTGTCCTCTGCATGGGCAATGGTCTCGCGCTCGACCAGCGATCGGAGTTGCTGGCGGACATCCTCCTCGCGGTCTTTGGGCGGAGCGGGAGCGACGGGCAGAGCTTCTTCGATCGGTGCCCGTGTACCGGCATTGCCGTGATGCAGCGACACCAGTGCGTCGACCACCTTGACGCTGAGGTTTTCGCGTGCCGCAATCGCCCTTGCATGTGCGGGGCCTTGACGCCTGGCGATGGTGATCAGCGTCTCATCGTCGATCGCGGGCGACCGGGTGAGGAAGAGGGCAGCGATCTCGATCGGCTGGCTGCCGACGAACATAGCCACCGCCTGCGGCAGCACGGGCGAGCGCGCCAGCGCCGCCACCGCGTTGCGTCGCGCCTCCGGGCTCGAGGCCTTGTAGAGCGGTTCGAACAGCTCGGAAAACTGCCGGAGCTCGTGGCGGCCCGGTTGGCTCATACCCTCGTAGGACGACACTGTCGCCATCAGCACCACATCCTTTGTCCGCACCATGGACGGGCTTTCCAATTCTCGAAAACGATCAGACACGAGGCACCCGGAACACGCAAAACCGCTTGCCCTGAAAATTATAGGCAATCTCTTAAGATGGTGTTAACTATGACATGATCTGATCACAGAGCATAAGGGTGCGTTAATATTCGCAGTCCACCCTGTTTCATGCGTAACAGATAGCCCCTCTCACGCGTTGTATGGTCTGGGAGACGGCTGAGGAAAGGAGAAAGGCGCAATCCTCCTGAACCCTAGGGTTTCGGAAGCGCCTGCCGGAAACGGCAGGATGAGATTTTTCTCAAGTTCATCCGTCTCAATCCAGTTCAATGGAGATGAGAATGGCAGACGTAATTAGACTGGAAGAAAGGCTCGCCAAACTGCCCAAACGGCGCAACGAGCCATGCGAGGCCCGGATACTCCTGTTTACCGGCGTGCGTTATGAACGCTGGTCGGGTGCCGACGATCATCCGCAGAAGCGGTCGAGCGGCGGCAAGCGCAAGAAGAACTGAGCCCGCCTGACGAAGATCGGCTGCCTCCGCCGGCAGACCGTTTCGCGATCCGGTCCTCGCGGACCCCGGTACCTGCTAGCTTCGGGCCGGAAAGAGGATGATCGCAGTGCCCGCGAGGCACACGAGTGCACCGGCCATGTCGAAGCGGTCCGGCCGCTGACCCTCTACGATCCACAACCATAGAATTGACGCCGCGATATAGACGCCGCCATAGGCCGCATAGGCTCGTCCCGCAGCCCCGCTCGGGATCAACGTCAACAGCCAGGCAAACAGCGCCAGCGACACCACGCCCGGCGCCACCCACCACGGCGATTTGCCAAGTCTCAGCCAAGCCCAGAAACTGAAACAGCCGGCGATTTCGCAGAGCGCCGCAGCGCAATAGATCAGGTAAGCCACAGCCTTACGTTACACTCCCCTGCAAAATTGCACAAACGTAGAATTTGTCGTAAACGCGTATGGACGCCGTTCTCCGATCCGGGCTAGGTTGCCGCAAAGACTTGAGAGACGGGAGAGTATCATGCAGAAATCCGAGATCGTCATCGCCGGCGACACGCCAGGCGTGGAGTGGCGCCTGCCGGTGTTGCGTTTCGTGGGCAAGGATTCCTCCGCGCCGAAGGTCTATATGCAGGCGGCACTGCACGCGTCGGAACTGCCGGGCGTCGTAGCGCTTCACTATGCCGTCCCGATGCTGGAAGAGGCAGAGCGCAGGGGCGAAATCCTCGGCGACATCACCATCGTGCCGAAGGCCAATCCGATCGGCGCGGCACAATATCTCTACGATGAACTGCAGGGCCGTTTCGAACAAGGCAGCCGTGTCAACTTCAATCGCGATTTCCCGCTCGTGCCGCTCGATGAATGCGCCGGCCTGACCGACAATCCGCATAGCCGCCTGGCCACCGAAAACCTCAAGCGCCACCTGCTGTCGATGGCCGTCAAGGCCGATCTCGTCCTCGACCTGCATTGCGACGATGAATCGGTGATTTATTCCTACCTGCACGAGCTCTACTGGCCGTCCTCGATAGACCTAGCCGAAAGCTTCGGCCTCGGCGCCGTCCTGCTCTCCGACGGCAGCAGCGCCGCTTTCGAGGATGCGGTCACCTATGCCTGGCAGCATGGCACGCTCGGCGACCGCAAGAACTGGTACGATGGCCGCCTGTCGCTGACCATGGAATTCCGCGGCCTGCGCGACGTCTATCCCGAGATCGCGAAACGCGACGCCGAAGGCATCCTCTCCTTCCTCAAGCGTCGCAGCGTGGTCGCGGGAACGCCCTCGCGTAATGAACCCTTCATCGGAGCCGCCGCCGGCCTCGATTATGTGCAAATGGTCAATTCCCCGGTCTTCGGCGCGTTGCTGTTCGAGAAGGACGTCGGCGAATGGGTGAAGACCGGCGACCCGCTGGCCACTGTGGCGCCCGTACCGGGCGACCCGTCCAAGGATATCGTCGTCACCGCGCCTTGCGACGGCTATATTGTCACCCGCGTCCAGCACCGCTTCGTGCGCCCGACCGACAATCTGATGAAGATTGCCAGCCGGGAATTGTCGCATGCGGCGCGGAAGCCAGGCGGCGGGCTAGAGGTTTGAGCGATTGAAGGTCGCTTTGGCAGCATCCATCCCAGTCGTAATAGCCCGGAACAAACGCAATCAGGGCCTCGGGAGGCGTATTCGGCTCCTCCGCTTGGCGAGAAAGCTGTCGAGGCATTATCCCGTCATTGCGATAGTTCTAAAAAGCTCGAGGCGTAACTGATTTGCTACAAAGGATCATTGAGGATAAACTTCATCTATCCTGCGATGATCTGCCACGGAATCTTCGCCCGGTCCCGTGGTTACTCCCCGGGTCGTTCCTCACCTCCCCACAGGTATGGCGCGCCGGATAGACCCTACCGTCCGGCGGGCCTGGGGAGCGATCCACCAGGATTTGGTCGCCCTGGTTCCTGCCTACTCGTAGCTCTCGCAATCGGCATCGGAGAGGAAGTTCTCGACGTCCTCCTCCAAGCTCGGCGTCGGCGCCAGTGCGCGCAGCACGATATAGCCCTCCGGACGCGGCATCTCAACCAGCACGCTCTCAGAGATCACGTCCGGATCGGCCTTGCGAATGCCGGCGAGCTGCTGCGGCGAGGCGATGATCGCGTCGAGCTCGCCGCCCGCCGCCGAGCGGTCGTTCATGCTGAACACTTCATTGTTGGCTGAATCGTAGACGGTGAACGACCAGAGCGGCACGCCGCTGCCGGCGGTCAGATGCACCGGCTTGTCATCGACCGAAAACATGCAGGCCGCGACGCGCAGATAGGGATCGCCGTTGTTGAAGCCGGCGGCATCCTTTTTCGCGTCGAACAGCACGAAACGGTTCTGAGCATCCTCGTTCAACAGCCGTGTATAGGCGTCGAGCCCGGTAAAGGCGGGCAGCGACAGGATGATGATGATATGCAGCACCGCCGCACCGACGAGCCCCGTCAGGATCGCAAACAGCGCCATGCGGATCATGAGCAGCTCACTTTCCGGAGCGTCGGCATGTCGATTTCGAGCACGCCGTTCGATCCGGCGGTCGGCGTGTCGAGCAGCGACAGCACCAGTCGGAAGGGGCGGCCACGCTTGACGGCCAGCCAATTGCCCGGCTGCGGCGAAGGCGAGATCACGACGCTGAACGTGCCGTCGGATTGCCGCAACACATTCCAGGCATTGAAGGCCGATGGCAGTTCAGGGCCGGGATCGAGCACCTCGTCGGCGGTATTGGCGGTGTAGAGCGTCCAGAAGCGGGCGAGTGGCGTCTGGCCGCGCATTTCATAGGTGCAATAGGACGATAGCGGCTTGCCATCCTGGTCGGCGCCGGCATGAAAAATTAGCCCTTCGGCAGAGCCGAGCAGGAGCTTGCCGGCGCGGGCGCGATGCGATTTCGCATAAGGATCGGCATCCGGCATCTGCGCCTCGGGAAACGCTACCCAGGGCCCGAGCTTGATCGCGCCGAAACCCGCCGAGGCGTCGAGCATCTTGACGGTCGAGCCGATGCCGAGGCCGAAAGCAGTGATCAGCGCGAGCGCGACAAGAAAGGGCAGGCGGAACATCGATCGGGCAAGCAACCTCGTTGGTCTGTGCGACGAGGGTTAGCATTGATTTTCGGGCGGGGGAATGGCCGCGCAGGGTTTTGCAGCGATGAGTGTTCCGGCCGAGAATAGATCGCCGCACTTAGCCGTTCACATAGAGTTCAGCATCGTTACTTCATCGTGGCCGACAAACTTCATGAGCTTGCCATGATGGTGCTATCCGGTGGCATAACAATTCTGTAGCATGGTTCCAAAGCTGAAGATCCGTCGCGCCCCTGCCGGCGCCGGCCGGAACAGAGAGCGGGGAGTGCGGCATGACCAACATCAAATACGACACGCTTAATCAAGGCAAGGAATACAGGGATTTCCGCTTCGAGGTGATGTCGGATGTCTGGGGCGCGTCAAAGCAGCCCTACCTGAATTACTTGGACGACGCGACCATCGGCACATTTCTGGATTTGGTGTATTTCGGCAATGCCGATTTCAACGACTTCCGGGAGATCGTCTCGCAGATTGTCGACATCAGCAGCGACAGGACTTTGGTCACAGATCTCTGGGACGCGGTGAATCCGAGTATCCCCTATAGTTCCAACGCCGCATTGCGCCAGGCGCTGGACCAGGTCCTGGCCAATCACGAAGTCGGTGGCCATTTTGCATTTGCCTCGCTCGCGAAGATGCAGGCGGCGCTGGACGGGATGGACGCGACCGCTTTTTTCGAGAGCGAACTCACTGCCTCGGATGCCAACATCCCATATTCCGAAGAGCGGGCCGTCGTATTTTCACTGGCCTTCGAGAACATCGACGTCAGCAACATCGTGCAGGCCATGCTGGTCGACAACGACCGTTTCGAGGCATGGTACGACATCCGCTACCAAAGCAATGACGGCTCCGAATCAATCGGCGGCGGACAGGCCACGGCACAGCGCCGCTACATCCAGTCCGACCTGTTCGAGCTCTACAACGATCCGAAGCATGTCGGCTTCGATGAAGCCCGTGAGGTCGCGATCGACTACCAGGCGCATCGCGACGCCATCCAGTTCTACGAGCAGACCCATCCGCATGCGAGCAGCAACGCCAAGGCGGGCAACGCACTCGGCAGCGGCGATATCGCCGACGAACTGCAGCCGGCGATCCTCTCGCTCGAAAAGCATTTCAACCTCACGGCTGGGCATATCGAGGAGGTCCTCTATGTCATCCCCGAAGTGACGGAGCTGCATGGCGACGGCACCAGCTATGATGGCCACCAGAACGATGACGACATGCTGATCAGCGATTCCGCCGAGAATATTCTGTGGGGCGATCAGGGCGACGATCTGCTCGTCGGCAATGCCGGCAATGACACGCTTCACGGCGGCATCGGCAATGACCGCCTCTATGGCGGCAGCGACAACGATACGCTGTTCGGCGAGAGCGGCAATGACTGGCTCTTTGGCGGCCCGGGCCACAACAAGCTCGATGGCGGCACCGGCAACGACACGCTCGTCGCCGGCGACGATGGCGACAGCATTTTCGGCAGCGATGGCAATGACAAGATCACCGGCGGTGACGGGGCCGATACGCTGAACGGCGGCAATGACGACGACAAGATCAGCGGCGGCGGCGGCAACGACACGCTCTACGGCGGCAACGGCAACGACAATCTCGACGGCGGCGCGGGCAATGACAAGCTGACGGGCGGCGCCGGCCACGACGTTCTGGCGGGCGGCACGGGCAACGACACGTATTACCTCGTCAGCGAAAAGCCCGATCCGTCGCCGGGCAGCGGGAGCCCGGCTGCCGGTGGCGGCACCGATCAGATCGTCGAGGCCGGGAACGGCGGCACCGATACGCTGGTCGTGGGCATGGCCGGCACGTTCAACGTCAAGAATGTCGAGAAGCTGCAGCTGACGGGCAATATCGCCGGCAACGTGTCGCTGACGCTCAATCAGTTCTCGAATTTCGACCTGACCAACAATGCCGACAAGATCACGATCACCGTCAACCACCTGAGCAAGCAGGCGATCGTGGTCGATACCGGCGGCGGCACAGATACGGTGAGGATCGCCATTGCTCCCGGCGTCGACCCGTCGCAAGTGCTCGACCATAAGGGCATCACGGCGCGCTTCGACTTCGCCGACATTTCGGCGAGCGATACGATCGATCTCACCCCCATCGGCATCAAGCAGATCGTGACGAACGAACTGACCGTCGACAGCGACCATGGTTATTACCTGATGGCTCCCGACACCAAGATCCATGTGGTGGAAAACGGCCAGGAGGTCACGACCTATACCAACGACACCAATAGTTGGTTCGTTACCAAACTGGGTGACGAAACTCCCTATGGACCGGAATTCTTTGGCCACATCGTCAAGGGCAATTTCGACATCTGAGCATGTGCGCTACTGAGCGCAACAAAATTCTCAAGGCCTGACCCCCAGCCATATCATGTGCCGGGCGCCGGATTTGGCACGGGCGCGCACAGGCTTCTCCTCGACCGCGAAGCCGGCCTGCCTCAGCCTGCGAGTGAATGCCGGGTCGGGATGCGCCGACCACACCGCCAGCACGCCGCCGGGCGCGAGCGCCGCACGCGCCTCCGTTAGCCCCTTCAACGAATAGAGCCCGTCATTGCCCGGCCGGCTCAACCCGTCGGGGCCGTTGTCGACGTCAAGCAGGATGGCGTCATAAGCTTGCCGCGCAGCAGCGATCATCGCGGCGACATCGTCCTCGACGATTTTCACCCTGATATCGTCGAGCGAGCCACCATGCAGTTCCGCCATCGGCCCTTTGGCCCAGGCGACCACGGCCGGCACCAGTTCGGCCACGGTAATCTCCGTCGTCGGAACGGCGAGCGACAGCGCTGCCCTCAGTGTAAACCCCATGCCGAGCCCGCCGATCAGGATACGTTGCGTTGCCCTGCCAGCGATCTTTTCGATCGACAGCCCAGCGAGCGCCTCCTCCGAACCACTCAGCCGGCTGTTCATCAATTCGTTGCTGCCGAGCATGATCGACCATTCCCTGCCGCGCCGCTTGAGCCGCAATTCCTCGCCGCCAGGGATTTTCGCCGTGTCGATCTGGATCCAGGGCAACATGAAAACGCCTCCGATATGGTCGGAGGCGTAGTTATTCGTTTCTCAATGAAAATGCCAGCGTCAGGCCACGCGGCCCCAGCCGAACGGGCCTTTCCGCCGCGGCGTCGAGATCACCCGCGCCGGCAGAAGCCGCATGATTTCGGCGGCGAATTCGCGGGCATTGGCCTGCGCCCGGTCGAGATTGGAGGTTTTCACCGGGTCCATGTCGTAGAGCGTCGTGCCGCTGTCGAACATTTCGCGGTAGGCGCCACGCTCGACGATCGGCGTGCCGAGCGTGTTGACGCCACGCTGGGCGAGCAGGCCTTTGACCTTGAGCAGCGAGTGGGTGGTGACCATTGGGTTGACGCGTGAGAGCAGCACCGAATGCGGGATCGCATAGCCGGTTTCGTCCTTGATCTGGGTGATCAGGTCGAGAATCTTGGCTGCACCCTTGGCGTCCATGCCCGCGCCCTGCACCGGGATCAGCACATGCGAGGAGAAGGCTAGGGCCGCCGCCGTCAACTGGTTGCGCTCGCCGGCGAGGTCGATGATGAAATAGTCGGTCTGCGGGTTCATTTCCCGTATCTGGGTTTCGAGCGAGGCCGGTGTCACGCGCGTAACCAGTGAAATCGCGCCGCGCGGCCTGGCCACATCATACCATTGGCTGAACCAGCCCTGGGGGTCGCTGTCGAACACCGTTACCTTGTAGCCGCATTGCGCCAGCTCGACCGCGAGCAGTGCGGCCGCCGTGGTCTTGCCCGCCCCGCCCTTGGTATTGGCAATCGTGATTACCGGCATGTAGTCCTAGTCCCCCCGTCTGGCGCCCGCCACGATGGCGGACAAAACTGCCTGCTTGTCAGAATAGACTGCGACTGTTTCGCGGGGCTTGCGAGAAAAATTGTTGTTTTTCAATTCTCGTGTGGCCAAATCCGCACGCGATACATGAATTCGAATTCTTCGCGATATAATCGCAGCCGGGTCCAACTATATCGCCCCCGGATGCTTTGACTCACCCAAACCATACAACGATAGTTTCACGGCTGATACTATTTTTGCGTTTGGAACATGCCGACATCTGATTCCCTTGTGGATCATATCTACGAGGCAGTCGTCATCCCCGACCTGTGGCGGGAGATTTGCATCGCGCTCGCCACGGAAGTTGATGTCTATTCGGTCGCAGTTTCCTCACTCGGCGTCGGCGCGACTCACCGCAGGGTGTCGGCCCCCCAATGTGCAGCAACTGTTCGAAGCCTTTTCGCACAGCGACGTCCGCTTCCAGAATGTCCGGCCAGCACGGGCGCTGAAAAAGTGCCGGGCATGTTCTCGCGCGACACCGACATCATGAGCGCCGAGGAACTGGCTACCGACCCCGTCTATAATGCCTTCCTCTATCCCAACGGCCTGAAATGGTCGGCAGGCTATGTGGTGCAGGAGCCGTCTGGCGGGGAGGTGGGGCAGGTCGACATGCGGGTGCTCTCCGGCCTCTTCGATCTGACACCGGCGGAAGCCAAACTCGCTCGATACCTCGCGAGCGGCGCCTCCGCGGAAGCGGCCGCCGAGGCGCTGGGGCTCTCGATCCAGACCATCCGGACCTATCTCAAGCGCATCATGGCAAAGACCGGCACGCGCCGACAGGCCAAGCTGGCGGTACTGCTCTCGGGCCTGAAAGGCTTTAGCCGCCTGCCAGTCGCCCGGTGCGGCGCTTCATAGGATGAAGTCGCCTTTCGCCAGCGTCACATGATCGGCAAGTTCGATGCTGAAATCCGCTTGCTTGTCGCCATCTGTGTCGCCGAGCACGAAGGTATGGCCGCCCTTGAAAACGTAACGCAGTTCGCCGGCCGAACCGTCGAAGGCGTGTTGGCCGATAAAGTGGAAAGCATCGTTGGTAACGTTCCCGGTCACGGCGTCCATGCCGTGGAGATCGATCTGGTCGTGTTGCTTGTGCGAGAAATCGGTGATCAGGTCCTCGCCGGACGCTGCCGTCGTGCTGTCGAGCGTGATGTTGTAGATGAAATCGTCCGCGCCGCCACCGCCGGTCAGCACGTCATGTCCCACGCCTCCGACGAGTTGCTCCGTGCCCGCGCCGCCGATCAGGGTGTCGTCACCGCCGAATCCATGCACCTGGCTGTCGATCGTGCCGCCGCGGCCATCATAGGTGTCGGCGGCGCCACCGAAGATGATGGCGCCTTCCATCGTGCCGCTGTTGCGGATCGTCACGCCGCTAGTTTCCATGAAGCCGTAGAAGGAGATCGAATTACCGCCAGTGATCCGTCCCTTATTGTTCAGCGAGAAGGCTTCGGGACCGGAAATTTCAAACGGATTGTTGGCCACGTCGATCGTGCCGCGGTTGACCACCTCGGAAAGCCCTCCGGCCAACTGTGACTCGATGAAGATGCCTGCGTGACCGGCGATCGAGCCGCTGTTGGTGATCGTGGCGGCATTGCTCTCGACTCGGATGCCGGCAGAAGCCTGCGAGTAAACCTCGCCCGTGGCACCGATCTCGATGTTTTCGTTCCCATCGGTGTCATGCTGCTGACTGATCCACAGCGTCGGGCCGTGGGCAATCACCTCGCCATTGACCACGATCGACTGATCGCTGCCATTCGCGGTCACGGCGCTGGTCGCGCCGATATCCTCGCTATTGGCGACCACAGCCCCTTGCGTCACATAGAGGCTGTCATAGTAACCGAGCTCATATAGGGTGACCTGCTGGATATGATTTCCGGTGGCGATCTGCAGTGTCATGAAATTTTCCCTCGTTACATTCTTGCGCCAGTCCCCGGGTGCGATGCGCGGGCTAATGACGCGCGACAAGCTAGGTTTATTCGCCCGGAACGCAGGAGCGAAAGGCGGATGACATGGCACGGAGCCTTGTGCTGCGTTTAGCAGGCCCCCGGACCTGCTCTCGGTCTTCGCAAAATTTCGATCTCTTCTACGATCGTGGTGAATAGTTACACTTGCTAATTTTCAAGTTCAATTGCCGGATTTAAACCTATTTTAAGGCTAACGCCCGAATAATGGCCATGCTTACTATTCTGTAAATCCGAAATCTATCCCGGTAACCATCTGTATCTCGTAGGTTCCGTTTCATGGTTAGTATCATCACCAACAGGTCGGCGATTGCCGCGCTCAGCACGCTGCGCGGCATCGACCAGAACCTCACCTCCACCCAGTCGCGCATCGCAACCGGCTATCGCGTCAACACGGCTGCGGACAATGCTGCCTATTGGTCGATCGCCACGACGATGAAGTCCGACGACCAGGCCACCGGCGCCGTTCAGGATGCGCTCAATCTGGGTGCGGCCACCGTCGACGTCGCCTATACCGGCATGAACAATGCCATCCAGGTGATGGACAAGTTCAAGCAGAAGCTGGTGGCGGCGCGCGAGCCCGGTGTCGATCGTGACAAGATCAATGCCGAGATGGTCGAACTGCGCAACCAGATCCGTTCGATCGCCGAGAGCGCCAATTTCAACGGCCAGAACTGGCTGCTGACCGCGGACGGCGCCAATGAGCCGGATCGCGAACTCGTCACCGGTTTCGTCCGCCACGGCGACGGCAGCGTGCAAGTGATGTCGCAGACCTACAGCACGCTCAACGATGGCGGCTTCGGCACGCCGAACCGGCTGATCGACGATACCAGCGCGGGCATGTATGGCATCCTGACACAGCCAGCGGCCGCAAGCGGCTGGGACGTATCGATCCCGAACTGGGTATTCATGCTCGGCAAGGATCCCTGGCCCTCGGGGCGTGAGATGGGCGTGTCGGCAACGACCACCAACCAGGAGATCGACACGATGATCACCGGCACTGAATTCATGCTGCAGCAGATGCAGTCGGCTGCTGCCCATCTCGGCTCTCTCGCCTCAGGCATCGACATGCAGGGCAAATTCCTGCAGGACCTCCGCGACGCCACCAGCCGCGGCATCGGTCGCCTGAAGGACGCCGACATGAACCAGGAGTCGACCAAGCTCAAGGCATTGCAGGTCCAAGAGCAACTCGGGGTTCAGGCGCTGTCGATCGCTAACGGCAATGCGGACAATGTGCTGGCCTTGTTCCGGTAGGTTTGAGCATCAAGGCGCGGGATCCGGACGACCCGCACGCCGCCGCCAGAACTCGATCGCGAGCTTCGCCATCCACGGAAAGACGGCGAGCAATGAAAGCGAGGCCAGAAGCTCGGGCGACATGACATCGCTGACGCGTTGCAGTCGCGCCAGCTGCGTGCCTGCATTCACATAGATGATCGCCAGCGGCAGCATGCCCAACTGGCTGACCCAGTAGAACGTCCTCGCTTTGATGGGCGCGAGCCCCATCAGCAGATTGATGAGAAAAAACGGAAAAACCGGAATAAGCCGGAGCGTGAACAGATAGAAGATCCCATCGCGCGCAACGCCGCGGTTGACGACTTCCAGCCGTTGACCGAAACGCGATTGCACGCTCTCACGGAAAAGATATCGCGACGCCAGGAAGGCGACAGTCGCGGCAATACTCGACGAAAAGGAAACAAGGATAGTACCCTCGACCACGCCGAATATCGCACCTGCAGCAATCGTTAGGATCGCGGCGAACGGCAGCGGCAGCACCGCGACGAGGGCGTAGCTCAGGAACAGGCCGAGCGCCACCTCGACCGGCGAACCTTCCTTCCATGCGGCAACCACGGCAAAATTCCGCTTCAGGTCATCGAGGTTGACGGCGCCATGCAGAAACACGGCGGCCAGCACGATCAGGACGACCGCCACAAGCGCCAGCAAACTTCTTCCTGTCATCGACGCTCCCTGGAGCCGCGGCCACGATTTTGCTTGAGCCTTTTGGCTGTCTTTGTGTCGAAATTCAATCCGACATATGGAAGTTCTTGGCTGGCGCGAGCCAGAATGACGGCGACCTCACTCGGCCGCTGCGACCGTTTTGAGTCCACCCCCACCTAAAATTGGTTTACAGTTGCGCAAACGGTTGAGGCCGTGAAGCGTGCCGTCATCGATCGCGCGGGTTGACATGGGAGGGAGAGATGTCAGGAGATCTAGTGAATGTGCGCTACATGGTCGATGACGTCGAAGCCGCCGTCGCCTGGTACACGACCCATCTCGGATTTTCGCTTTTGTCGAGCTATGCACCAGCTTTTGCGGATGTGCAGCGGGGCGCGTTGAGGCTGCTGCTGAGCGGACCGGCGAGCTCGGCGGGCCGGCCAATGCCGGACGGCGAGCAGCCGCGACCCGGCGGCTGGAATCGCATTCATCTCACTGCCGAGGATCTGGCTGCGGAGGTGGAGCGGCTGCGCGCCGCCGGGGTGACGTTTCGCAATGATATCGTCAAGGGACCGGGCGGTTCGCAAATCCTGATTGTCGATCCCTCCGGCAATTTGGTCGAACTGTTCCAACCCGCCGGGCGGTGACTTCTGGCCTACCATGCAAAGCGGTCAGCGATCGAGGGACTGAGGCCGGTGATCATCTCCGCGTCGATACCGCGAGCGACAACCGCCAGGCCACGCCTCACTCCGCCTCGGCCATTTTCTCCGGCGGCTTGAGTGGCGTTGCCTGCTTCAGCCGTTCTCCGATTTCCTCCAATACCTTCGTCGAAGCGCCCGTCAGCATGCGCGGGCGGACGAAGGCCGGCTGCTGAGGGTTGTTCTTGGCCTCTTCCGCACGGCGCTTGGCCTCTTCGGCGGCAATCTTCGGGTCCTCGTCGGGAGCCGGATTGGTGAAGCCGGGGAGGGGTTTTAGCGTAATGCCCTGGTGGGCGTAATCCATCAGCAGCTTGAAGGCCATGGCCGGCAGCGAGCCGCCCGTCATGTTGTTGGACGACGTATAATCGTCGTTGCCGAACCAGACAACGGCGGTGAAATTGCCGGTGAAGCCGCAGAACCACGCGTCGCGATAGGCCTGTGTCGTGCCTGTCTTGCCGCCGGTCAGCACGCCGTCGACGGCCGCCTTGCGCGCCGTGCCGACATAGGGCACGCGCGTCAGCATCTGCAGCATGTAGTTTTCCGCTTTCGAGGACAGGACCCGTTTCGGCGCCGGCTCGTCGCGGTTGAAATTATAGAGCATCTTGCCGTCGTAATCGGTGATTTCTTCGATGCCGTGGCGGCGCGACTGCACGCCGCCGGCCGGGAAGACGGCATAGGCCGTGGCCTGGTCCATGACGGTGACTTCAGATGTGCCGATCGGGATGGTCACGTCCTTGCGGATCGGCGTTTCGACGCCGAATTTCTTCGCTTCGGCGATGATGTCGTCGATCGGATGCGGCCCAAGTTTTTCCTTGGCGAGGCGCACCGGAATGGTGTTGATCGAATGCGCCAGCGCCGTCTTGATGTCGATACGGCCGGCATAGTGGTCGCCGTAATTATGCGGGCTCCAATTGCCCCAGGAGATCGGCGCGTCGACGATCGGCGTGTCGGGCGTCAGCCCTTCCTCCATCGCCAAGGAATAGGTGTAGATCTTGAAGGAGGAACCTGGCTGGCGTAGCGCCTTGGTGGCGCGGTTGAACTGGTTTTCGCCATAGTCGCGGCCACCGACGATGGCGCGCACGGCGCCGCCGTTTTCGATCGCCACCACCGCGCCCTGCTTGACGCGGAAGGTCTCGCCATATTGCCTGAGCGACGTCTCGATCGCCTCTTCGGCGGCGCGCTGGATGCCCATGTCGACCGTGGTGTGCACGACGACGGTATGGGTGGGGAAATGCCGCGCCTTGGCGATCCTCAGCGTCTCGTCATAGGCCCAGTCGAGGAAATAGTCCGGCGATTCCCTCTGGTTGCGGTCGACGACGGTGGCCGGGTGCCGACGCGCCTCGATTACTTCGCCTTCGGTCATCAGCCCGCCCTGGACGAGGTTGGTCAGCACCTCATTGGCGCGCGCCCGCGCCGACGGTAGGTTGATATGCGGCGCATATTTGGTCGGCGCCTTGAACAGCCCGGCGAGCATCGCCGATTCCGCCAGCGTCAGGTCCGGCACTTCCTTGCCGAAATAGAACCGCGCCGCCGCCGCCACGCCAAACGTGCCGCCGCCCATATAGGCGCGGTCGAGATACATGGAGAGGATCTGCTTCTTGGTGAAATTGGCTTCGAGCCAGAGCGCCAGGAACACTTCCTTGATCTTGCGGTCGATCGAGCGCTCGTTGGAGAGGAAGAGGTTCTTGGCCAACTGCTGCGTCAGCGTCGAGCCGCCCTGCACCACACCACCGGCCTGCGCATTGGTGGAAAGCGCACGGATCAGCCCGAGGAAGTCGATGCCGAAATGGTCGAAGAAGCGCCGGTCCTCGGTTGAGATCAGCGCCTTGATCAGATAATCGGGCATGTCGTCGATCGGCACGGAATCGGCATGGTTGGGGCCGCGCGAGCCGATATAGTTGCCATAGCGGTCGAGGAAGGTGACGGCATAGTCCTGCTTGGTGCGCCAGTCCTCCTTGATCATCTCGAAGGTCGGCTTGGCGAGCGCCAACATCGCCACCATGCCGACAGAACCCCAGGTCAGGCCTTCGCCGAGCAATTCAAAGACAATCCGCTTCCAACCTTTCACCCGGAATTTGCGGAAGAAGATAGTGATCTCCTCCCAGGCGTCGACGAACGCGAAGCCGGCATTCCAGAGGGTGGAATCGAGCCAGGCGTCGAGGCGCAGGAAGAAATGTTTTTTCAAGCGCGGGGTGGGGGATTTTTTGGTGGCGCCAGTCTCAGGTGGAATCGAATCCTGCGGGTTGGAATCGGTCATTTCGCGGGTCCCTCAGGCCGATGTAAGTGCCGCTCACCCCCCTCTGCCCTGCCGGACATCTCCCCCTCAAGGGGGGAGATCGACTCGTCGCAGCCGGTCGCGCCTATCTCGACGTTGCTGATAGGGCGGTGAGGGCGCCCCTTGCCAATCTCCCCCCTTGAGGGGGAGATGCCCGGCAGGGCAGAGGGGGGTAGCCATTGGCGGAAACGTTGCGGATTCATAACGGCACTCATTCAAAAGCGTCCACGCCGATCACTCGAATGATGCCGTCGCAAACATCATCGATATTCTCTAGAACGTCGCCGTTCCAGACGCGGAACACCGTCCAGCCAAGAGCGCTGAGCTGTTCTGTCCTAATCCGGTCGTACGCGACTTCTGCGTCGTTGCCATGCTGGGAACCGTCGACCTCGATAACAAGCTTGTGCTCCGGACAGGCAAAGTCAACAATGTAGCCGTCAATCGGCATTTGCCGCCTGAAACTCAACCCCATCAATCGGTGGGCTCGTAGTTCGTTCCATAGCTTTAGCTCAGCGTCGGTGAGTGTATGACGCATACGCTTCGCATTTGTGCGATTGAGGGTGGGCACATCAAAGTGAGCCATAAGCTAGTAAATCCAGGCCCATCGCCATCATCGCCGCTTCTGCCATATGCAATTCCGACCACATCGTCCGAATACCGCTTCAAATCTCTTTCATACTCCACTATCTGAACCGTTCAAACCGGCGACGGAAAGAAAATGCAGGAAGAGCCTCCCTTCTGGAAGACCAAGACGCTCCGCGAGATGAACGATGCGGAGTGGGAGAGCCTGTGCGACGGCTGCGGCCGCTGCTGCCTCAACAAGCTCGAATATGAAGACACCGGAGAAATCGTCTTCACCAATATCCGTTGCAAGATGCTCGATCCCGAGAGCTGTCGTTGTGCGGACTATCCCAACCGGCAAAAACATGTACCGGACTGCATCCGGCTGACCGTTGAGGAGGTCGAGCGGCTGAGCTGGCTGCCGCCCACCTGCGGCTATCGGCTGGTGCAGGAGGGCCGCGACCTCTACTGGTGGCACCCGCTCGTCTCGGGCGATCCCGACACCGTGCACGCGGCCGGCATTTCCGTACGCGACCGGACGGTCAGCGAGGAAGACGTGCCCTGGGATGACTATGAGGATTACGAGGTCGACTGGCCTTATGAGGGAGCGGCATAAGGCGCTCATCGTAATCACTATTGCGCGAGGCGGCCGAAAGGGACACACTCGGCTTTCAGGCTGGATTTCACCCGGGTCACGGGAGATCGAAAATGTCGTCCGTCGCGCGTGAAAATGCACTCATCTGCCTTGGCTGCTGGGACCAGATGCACATGCCGATCCCCATCAAGGGGCCGTTGGCGTGGCCATTTCGGGCGTTCGGCATCCGCCGCAGCAAGATGAATCCGAATATCTGCACGATTTGCGAGCGGTCGTTCCGCTACGTGAAGAAAAAGCAGCAGATTACCGCCGAGGCCACCATACTCTTTGCTGACATTCGCGGTTATACCCGGTTTTCCGAACGGGCTGACGCGGCGGCCGTCAGTCGCGTCGTCAATCTCTTCCACGACCAGTGCGCGCAAGCGATCTGGGCGGAAAACGGCATCGTCAACAAACAGATGGGCGATGGCCTGATGGCGATCTTCAATTTCCCGATCCGCATCGAGCGCCACGCGGCCGCGGCTGTGCGGGCGGCGCTCGACATTCAGCGGCGTTGCAGCGAGGCTTTCGAAAGCACATCGCAGGACGACCTTCAGGGTGTCGGCGTCGGCGTTCATACCGGTCAGGTCGAGATTGGGGAATTTTCGAGTTTCCACAGTGATTTCACCGCAATTGGCGGCGCCGTTAACCTAGCTGCCCGGCTGGAATCCCAGGCGTCTCCGGGTGAGGTCATTGTATCGAGCGAGGCTGCGCGGCAGGCGCCCGAAATCCTGTCCGCCGCTTCGCGTCGCGCGCTTCGCTTGAAGGGTATAGAACAACCTGTCGAAGCCTGCGTCCTGACAGCATGAATGCACCCGGCATTGCCATGCGCGGCGTAAGTAAGATGGATTGGCCCGTCGAAGGCCGGCGCGGAGCCTGCCGCCCGCGTCTCGACATGGTCCCCCGGAGCTGCTAGGCGTCTGCAACTGTTCGTCGCGACAGGTTTCCCATGAACGCCATCAATGTCATTGCACCCTACCGGCATCTCGGCATGTGGGTCTTCGACGATCCCCGCGTCGGCCTGGAAGCCGAGCCTTTCGTCGGCGGCGCCGACACGATGATCGATCGCGTCGTGGCCCATATCCCGAACGCGAAGGCAGGCTTCACGATGGTCTTCTCCGCCGGGCCGTTTCCCGGCCATCAGTTCAAGCTGGATTGGCGGCGCCCGGAAACCAGCGGCAATGTCTATTATTCCACCGAACTCGATGCCGAAGGCTGGCTCTGCCCGGCGTTGCTTCGCTATTTCGACACGCCGCCGGCAAATATCTACGTGCAGGTGAAGGCCAGGCAAGACTGATATTGGCCGGCTGCATGGAAAATCCCCAGCGAGTCGAGACGCTCGAAATCAAGACCTGATCAATTTCATTGTACGCCGCCGCCCCAATGCTGTTCCGTCCGGAATCCCTCACGTTTCCCAGACATGTCGCCCTGGGGAGCCCCCCACATTGCCTCAAGCATCAGTCCCACGAAAGCTTCAACCTATAGCTTTCCGCTGACAAAGGGATAGTGGAGCTTTAGATGGACAATCTCGCACGCAAAGAGGATCTGGATCGCGAAATCGGGCCGTTCATGCGCAAGATATCGCTGATCTCGGACCCCCGGGAGCTGGGTGCGCTCTGCCACGAATTCCTCTTTCGCTTTCCGCCACAGCGCGGTTTGGAGGTCGCATCGGCGCTGACCTTTGCCAATCCCTTCTTCATGGCCGATATTCCGGCAGAGAATGCCAAGGAACTTTCCGTCAATCTGGAAATCCTGGCGGAAATCCTGATGCGGGCGAAGCTGACAGCCGCGCGCGCGCCGCAGACCAATATCCTCGTCGCCTGCATGCCGAAATCGGCCTCGACGTTTATCCAGAACGCGCTGCGTGTCGGTTTGGCGCTGCCCGGAGCCGGTCTGCATACGGCCACCTTCTCAGCCCATTCCGGCTCCGCACTCGGTGGCAACCTGCGTGAACAGGAACCGGAGGAACTGGCTCTGCTGCGCAATGGCCTCAACCAGCGTGGCTACGTGGCGCAGCATCATAGCCGCTGCTCGCCCTATGTGGCACGGCTCCTCAATACCTATAACGTTCGTGCGATCGTCACCTATCGCAACCTGTTCGATATTCTCGTCAGCATGGATGATATGGCGATGGAATGGCGCAAGACGCCGGCGCAGGCGGTCGGCCACTATTTCAACGATGCGATGCCGGGAAATTACCATCTTCGCGATCGCGATGACCGGTTGATGATGCTCGCCCAGCGCTACGCTGCCTGGTTCGTGCAATTCTACATTAGCTGGCGTAAATGCGAGCAGGTGGGCCTCACCCGTCCGCTCTGGATCTCCTATGAGAATGATTTCCTCGGCGACAAGGTGGTGCTCGCACGGCGTATTGTCGACCATCTCGGCCTCGATCCGGTCATGGTCATGCGGCTCGCCGCCGCTTTCGAAGACAAGTCCGGCGCCAGCGAAAAGCGCCTCAACAAGGGTGTCGCCGGCCGTGGCCGCGACGTGCCGGATGCCGTGCGCGACATGGTTTTGTCGGTGGCCAACGCCTATCGCGATGACGAGGACCTGACGCCGATCATCGGCGAATAAGCGTTTCGTCGCGGAATAAGGGGATTGCGATGCAGCCAGGTGCGGGCGAGGATTTGGAAAACATGATCGTGCCGGTCATGCAATGGCTGTCGCGCAATACCGACCACGCCGACATGATGGCCAAGGGCAGTGCCTTCATCGGCGGCTTCCCACCCGAACGAGCCCTGCACGTGGCCTCGCAGCTTGCCTTTGCCAATCCGTTCTTCCTGCCCAAGGTCGATGACGCCACGGCGGAAAAACTTTCGGTCTCGGTCGACACGTTCGGCGAATATATCATGCGCGCCAAGCTGACGATCCGGCATACGCAGCAACCCAATATCCTGATCGCCTGCGCGCCGAAATCGGCCTCGACCTTTCTGCATGCGGCGCTCACCCGCGCGCTCAGCCTGCCGACCGCCTGCCTGTTTGCCGGCACGCTCGACTGGGGTTCGGCGGCGCTGCACGGCTCGGCACTGCGCGAGCAGGAGCCGGACGAACTGGCGCTGATCCGCGCCGGCCTGAACGGTCGCGGCTATATCGCCCAGCATCACAGCCGCTGCTCGCCCTATCTCGCGCAACTGCTCAGCATCTACAATGTCCGGCCGATCGTCACCTATCGCAACCTGTTCGACACGGTGATCAGCCTTGATGACATGGTCCTGGAATGGCGCGCGCGCGCCGGCTCCGTCGATCACGGCTATTTCGCTGACGCGATGCCGTCGAATTTCGAGCGCCGCGACCGCGCCGACCGGCTGATGATCCTTGCAGAGCGGTTCGCGCCCTGGCTGGTGCAATTCTATGTCAGCTGGCGAAAATGTGCCGAGGTCGGCTTCATCAAGCCGCTGTGGATTTCCTATGATGAGGATTTCCTTGGCGACAAGGCAGCGCTCGCGGCCCGCATCGCCGACTTTGTCGGCTTCGGCAACTCAGCGTTGATCACGGCGGCCCTCGAAGATAAGAGCGCCGGCAAATCCAAGCGCATCAACCAGGGTGTCGCCGGCCGCGGGCGGGACCTGCCGGACAGGGTGCGCGCGCATATTCTGTCGGTTGCCGGCTATTATCGCGATGACGAGGATCTGACGCCGCTGGTCGGCGAGCAGTAGTCTCAGGCCTTTTTCTTCTTCTTTGCCAAAACATTGTCGCGTGCCATCGTCAGCGCGGAGAGCACGATCTCCACATCCGCGCGCCTCAGGTCGAGCGCTGTCCAGCCGCGTGCACCCCAGGATTTCGCCAGCGGCGCGTAGAGCTGCCCGTGCACTTCCCGCATCAACTGCTGCTGGTCCGGTGTGAACCCGATATTCGCAGTGGTCGGAGAGGGGAGGCTGGCAAACACCTTGCCGCCGGCGCGAAAATCGCGCTTGCCGAAATGGGCGCCTTCCTCGACATCAGAGAGCGAGAGCGCCAAGGCTGCGAATTCGTCATGCGTCATCGGCCGTTCTCCTGAGACGGCACTATCGGTGGCCTCGAACGACGCTGCAAGAGGAAATCGACGATCGGAAATGGCTGTCGGCGGCATGTCGATGATCCCCGGCTTTGGACCATTGATCATGTGCGTTGCAACATGCTACGCGCGGCGAAAAGGGTTTCGTCCGAGGTGCCGCATGATCCGCCATATCGTCTTCTTTTCCGTCCGCAATCGCGATGATCTGCAGCGGGTGCGGGCGGGGCTGTCGGTTCTTACGGCAATCCCGCATGCGAGCCGGCTGGAAATCGGCGAGAATTTGCGCACCGACCAGCTCGGCACCCAGGTCGACCTGGTCGTCTATGGCGAATTCGACAATGAAGCGGCGCTCGATGCCTATAAGGCCCATCCGAGCTACCAGCGCTCGATCGAGATCGTACGGCCCCTGCGGGAGATACGCATGGCGGCGGATTATGACGTGGTCGCTGCCGTGACGGAGCCGCTCGCGGAATAGATGCGCGGCGAAATGACAGCTGGCTTTATTTCGCCGGCTGCGCGGCCGTCTGCCTGAGATAGCTGATCGAATGCGTGATCTCCGCCTGCCTGCCGGCGAGATCAATCACCACGTTCCAATGGCCGCTGGCAGGTACGCCCAGCTTCGCCGGGAAGGCCTTGAAGAAACCGCCATAATACGTGCATTTCTGCCGCTGACGGTAGAGATTGAAATTCTGGTCGTCGAGCAAAAAGACGTTGCACTGATGCGAACACTGCACGACGACAACGTCGCCCTTCGCGAGATTCTGGTGTGCGTGTACGAAATTCGACATCTCAGCGCTTCACCTCCAAGATCACCGCAATATCTGCATCGGTGCTGCAAACCCTATCCGGGCGAAGGCACGCCCAGTCGCTGTCGTACCGGCATCGGCCGGCGCCCTGCGCTATAATAGGAATGAGAATATGAAATTTTCCTTTCGATTGCAGCACGGTGACAGCAGGGAGGGAGGTCAGGGGAACAGTTCGATAGCGGGTAGCGAATAGCTTTGGTTATCGTTCGACAGAATAGACGCAGGCGGACGGCGAGTTGTATCCTCTGGCTACCAACTATTCGCTCTCTTCACATCACCGTCTTTTTGAACTTCCCCATGAGATAAGGCCCCGACAGAACCGGCTCATATTTCGATGTCTCGCCCGCCGACAGACATGACGGCAGCGTCTCGATCTCTGCAAACCAATCCGGCTGATGGAAGAACGCCAGTGATTGCCGCCGCAGCAGGCCACCGTCCTCGGGCGCGACGTTCACGACCCGGTGCAGCGTCGACACCCAGCGGTCATTGGTCCAACGCGCCATCAGGTCACCGATATTGATGACGAAAGCGCCCTCGACCGGCGGAACTTCGCGCCAGGCGCCTTCGGGCGTCATGATCTCCAGGCCTTTGGAGCCCGGCTGCGGCAACAGGATCGTCAGACTGCCATAGTCGGTATGAGCGCCGGCGCGCAATTGGCCTGCCGGTGGTGGCGCGTCGAGTTCGGGATAGTTGAGCGCCCGGAGTGCCGAGATTGGCTGACTGATGAAGGATTGGAAATAATCCTCCGGCAGATCCAGCGCCACGGCGAAGACGCGCATGATACGTGCGGCGAGATCGGTGACGGCGGTGTAATACGCTTCCCAGGCTGCGCGAAAGCCGCCCGGCTGATCCGGCCAGATCGTTGCCGCATAGCAGAAGGATAGCGCCTCCTGATCCACGAGCCCCGGCGGCACGGAAAGCGGGCCTCCGTTGAAACTCTCTTTTAGGTCGGGCGGCGAATCGACGCCTTTCGATTTGGCGAGCGCCTCGGCACCCGGTCCGAGATAGCCATAGGGATAGCCGGGATAGGGCGCGCGTACCTTGTCTTTTTCTGTCGCCGCAAGATCGAAGAAGGCATGCGCCTGGGACCAGATGCCACCGATAACGTCGCCCGGTATCCCGTGATGCCTGATCGCGAGAAAGCCGGATTCGCGGCAGATGTGGTCCACCTCTCGGCCCATTCGCTGCTTTTGTTCCATGTCAGCCTGTTCGAAGGCGGCGAGATCGAAGATGGGGAAGGCGGACATGAGACGCTCCGGAATGCTGGCGGAGCAGAATGTGCAGCCTCCGCAACGGCTTGTCCAGCCGTGATGAATAAAGTGCGGAGTGATTGGGCAGGGCCGGGCAATGGTCGACATTGCAACGCGATGATCGACCGGCCGTTGCGGCAATGAAGAACGATCGAACAAAGCGAGGGCTGTCAAAACCTCGCTCCTCTGGAAAGATCACTTCGCCTTCACCGGCATCCAGATCTCGAAACCGCCTTCGCCGGTCGCAGGATTGAACGATCGGCCATAATATTCGATCATCGGCTTCTCGTCGGCGACATAGGCCGATTGCGGCAGCCAGGTCATCCAGATCGTCGCGATGGTCGGCCGGATCAGTGTGATGTGGCCGGGCTGGCGGAACATCGCATAGGTCGCAGCCGGGATAGTGCGCGACGTCAATTCCCTAGGCAGGTCGGCAGCACTGGAGACTTCGATTCCGCACATATATTCGCAGCCATCCTCCTCGCTATAAGAAAGCGAGGCACCATAGGCGGCGTGCTCCACGCCGTTCTGGATATGGGTATGCCAGGCGTTGAATTTCTCCCAAAGCGAGGGAATGCCGCCGATGTCCTTCGTGGCGAAGGTCTGCACCAGCCCTGCGAGCAGGATGGATTTGCGAGCTTCGATTTTCGGTTCGGCCAGTTTGATGTCGGGGGTGGCGTCCATGATCAGGGGCTCCGTCAGGTCAAGGTTTTCGTGGCTTCGGGCGTCGCGCACGCTTTCCGGCGTCACGCCGAAATGCTCGCGGAACGCCCGCGTGAAGGCTTCATGCGATCCATAGCCGGCATCGAGTGCCAGGCCCAGGATGTCGGGAACACCAAGCGCAAGCACACGCGCCGCTTCGGAAAGCCGCCGCGCCCGCTGGTAGCGCATCAGCGATTGGCCGGTGGCCGAGGTGAAAGCGCGCGTCATGTAGGACGCAGTCACGCCCGCACAGCCGGCAATGCCGTCGAGTGTCATCGGCCTGCGGAGATTGCTTTCAACCTGCCAGATGGCTTTCTCGATGATGTTCATGCGTCGCCTTTCGTGTTCCGACGGAGAGAGAATTAGCCCGGTGAAACAGGGGCCGCTTGACCGTTCTTGCGCTCGGATCAGGATTTTTCGTTCTTGGACGGAAAATACTCGTGGCCGCAGACGCGATCCTCGTCAGCGTTAAAATGTCACTGCTCAAATAATTGGCAAAATGGTCCTGCGCGGCAGACTACGCGTCTGCCTGATATAATATCAGCGACGTCCCGTGCGGCAATCTCCGAGACGTCGTTAAAGAAGCTGTTTCCGCTCGCGTGAGCCGAGCTTGATCAGTAGAGCAGCCGGGTGGGGCGCTGGACGCTATAGTGCTGGCCGCTCTGCATGTGATGGCAATCGACGCCCCGGGCGCAATCGGAGATCAGCTTTTCCAAAGGCGGCGACTGTACGCAATATCTCTCGCCTGACTGCTCGTAATGGCAAAGCAGCCCGCCATTGTGCCGATGGACGATATAGTCCGCGGCCGAGGCGCCGGCAGGCAAAACCAGGGCGATCAGGAATGCATATTTGAACACCAGCGAAATCCCTCTCAAAACTTTCGCGGAACCATACTTCGGAATTCTTTCAATTGCAAAGCCCCGCCGCCCAGGCGGGGAAATTTCGGCTCTCTGCTTCACGACTTCCCTCGATACATGCCGTCGTCAGTCGCATGTTCCTGCGGACCGGGTGATCATGCCTCGCGCTCGGCCATCGCCTCGAACGCCATCGCCGCCTGCGAGTGATAGTGCTCCTTGTGACGCAATAGATAAAAGGGGCGCGGCAGCACTGGCCAGTCTACTTCGACCAGCAGGCCGCCGCGTAGCGCTGCGGTCGCTGCACTGCGTGATGCGAGCGTCGCGCCGATGCCTGTGCGGACGGCGACCAGCACGGCTTCGTTGGTGGGGAGCACAAGCGGAATATCGAGCACGGCGCGATCGATGTCGTGCCTTTGCGTCAGCGTCTCGAAGGCAAGCCTGGTGCCGGAGCCCGGCTCGCGCAGCACCCAGGCCGTCTTCGTCAGATCGACGTCATCCCGGGGAAGAGTGGCCCAGACGTGGCTGGGCGCGACGACGATGATCATTTCGTCCGTGTCGACAATGCGCGAGGAGATGACCGGCCGATCGACCAGGCCTTCGACGATGGCAATCTCGCAATGACCAGCCTCGATCGCATCCGCCACTTCCTCGGTATTGCCGATATGAATATCGAGCGATATCCCGGGATAGGCGGTGTGATAGCGCACCAGGCGCGGCGGCAGCCAATAGCCGCCCACGGTCTGGCTCGCCCGGATCGAAAGTTCGCCGCGCTTCAGGCCGGCAAGATCGTTGAGCAGCGCTTCGGCGACGCGAGAGCGCGTCAGCACGGCTCGGGCTTCGTCGAGAAAGGCCCGGCCGGTCTGGTTAAGCACGATCGAGCGGCCGACGCGATCGAAGAGTTTCACCCCGTGGCGGCTCTCAAGCGCGTTGATCGCGGCGCTGACGGCCGATGGCGTCATGTTGAGCCGCTCGGCCGCACGGGTGATGTGGCTTTCAGAGGCGACTTCGATGAAGATGCGGAGTTGGTCGAGGGTCATGGTCGATCATGGCAAAATCGTCCAATTTTGTCGAATGATTTGCTTGCTATTGGTCGACGACCCGATTTGATATCTGTTGAATGATGGCAGCGGTCAATAGGGCGGATGCCTGCCCCACTTGCAGGCAATGATGCAGAAAGCGGCTCGATGACACGCTAACCCGCCAAACGCCGCAGCTTTGGCCACATTCATTTGCCATTCATTGTTGTTTCGCTAAATAGGGGTCAAGTTAAGTATTGTCACGGGACACGTGAAACCGATGATAACGAGAATAATAGCGTCGCTGGTCGGCGCGGCGTTGATGGTGACATCCGCCGCCGCGCAAGACTATCCAGACGACGACGACATGCCCCCGGACGCCGTGCCGATACGGCGCATGCACCAGGGCGATGGGATTCCCATCGGCCGTGTGCAGCCCGACGATGACGGCGTGCCGGTCGGTCGCATGCAGCCGGATGATGGCATCCCGCTCCGCCGCATGCAGGCCGAGGATGGCGTGCCCGTCGGCCGGATTCAGGGTGGCAACTGTCAGCGTGCGGTTCAGCAGGCGTTGCAGATGACCGGCGGCGAGCTTCTTTCCGTACGGCCTGCCCGCAATGGCAAGCCGATCTGTGCCGTCACTGTTCTGGTCATCAGTGCGAAGGGCCGGCCGCGCAAGGTGCGGCTCAGAGTGCCGATGGATTTCTGACCTGATTTGTGATCCTGGACAGTTTCAGCGAAGTTGGCACTGTGGTTTCGTCTCCGGACGTCCGGAACGAGTGTGAAGAGGCAGTGAGGAGAGGGCATGCGCATTTTAGTCGTCGAGGATGATCAGAACCTCAACCGGCAGATCACCGACACGCTGAAGGAAGCAGGCTATGTCGTCGATCAGGCTTTCGACGGCGAGGAAGGCCATTATCTCGGCGATTGCGAACCCTATGACGCCGTGGTCCTCGATATCGGCCTGCCGGAAATGGACGGCATCACCGTGCTGGAGAAATGGCGCGAGGCCGGCAAGAAAATGCCTGTGCTGATTCTGACGGCGCGCGACCGCTGGAGCGACAAGGTGGCCGGCATCGATGCCGGCGCAGACGACTATGTCACCAAACCGTTCCACATCGAGGAAGTGCAGGCGCGTCTGAGGGCCTTGATCCGCCGCGCCGCGGGCCACGCGACGTCCGAAATCATCTGTGGCCCGGTGAAGCTCGACACCAAGAGCTCCAAGGTCACCGTCAAGGGCGCGACGCTGAAACTCACCTCGCACGAGTTCCGGCTGCTTTCCTATCTCATGCACCATATGGGCCAGGTCGTGTCGCGCACGGAACTGGTCGAGCACATGTACGACCAGGACTTCGATCGCGATTCCAACACGATCGAGGTCTTCGTCGGCCGCCTGCGCAAGAAGATGGGCATCGACATGATCGAGACCGTGCGCGGGCTCGGTTATCGTATCCAGCCGCCTGCCAATGCTTAGAGAGCGGCTGAACTCCCTCACTGCCCGCATTCTCATCTATACCACGATCTGGTCGGCGGTCGGCGTGGTCATCATCGCCGTCGTGATTTCCACCCTCTATGAGCAGGGCGCCGAAAAGAGCCTGCACGACCTGCTGCGCGCCCAGCTGTTTTCCGCCATCAATTCGGTGTCGATCGATTCCTCGAGCCACAGGCTGACAGGCTCGCCGCAGATGAGCGAGCTCGGCTTCCAGCAGCCGGCCTCGGGCTGGTATTGGATCGTCCAGCCGGTCGGTGACTACAAGGCCGATCCGCTGACGTCGCCGAATTATTTCGGCGTGGCGGTGCCGTCCGTGACCAACGACGTGGCCCCCTTCAATTCACGCTTCGAACGCTATTATGCGACCGCCGACAGCGCCGGCAACCAGGTGCGTGTTGCCGAGGCCGAGATCAGCCTGGACGAAGAGCCGGCCGATGACATCGACCCGACCATGCCGAACAACAAGGAGCCGGTCTACCATATCGTCCGCTTCCGGATGATCGGCAATCACCGGGTCGTCGTCGAGGATGTCGCCGCATTCAACCGCAATCTCTATCTGGCGCTCGGCCTATTCGGCGCCGGCTCGCTCGTGCTCAACATCATTATCGTCCTGCTTGGCCTGCAGCCCCTGGACCGCGTCCGCAACTCACTTGCCCGCATCCGCAATGGCGACGCCGAGCGGCTCGACGACGACCTGCCGCGCGAAATCCAGCCGCTTGCCCATGAGGTCAACGCGCTGATCGAGAGCAACAAGCGCGTGATGGAGCGCGCCCGCATGCAGGTCGGCAATCTTGCCCATTCGCTCAAGACGCCGATCGCCGTGCTGCTCAACGATTCCAGCCAGATGGCCGCGCCGCATGGCGATCTTGTCCGCAGCCAGGCGGAGATCATGCAGGGCCAGGTCCAGTCCTATCTCAACCGCGCCCGCATCGCCGCTCAGCGCGAGAGCATCCTAGCCCGCACCGAAGTCGAGCCGGTGCTGGAGCGGCTGGTGCGCGTGATGCGCAAGCTCAACCCCGACAAGACCTTTTCACTATCGGTCAAAACCAGGGGTCTCAGGCTGGCGATGGAGGCGCAGGACCTCGAGGAGACGATCGGCAACCTCGTCGACAATGCCAGCCGTTTCGCCAGGCGTAATATCCGTCTGACGGTGGCGGCGGCACCGGCCGCCACGCGTGGCACAGAGGTCTCGCGCAAGACCTGGGCTGTGCTGACGATCGAGGACGACGGCCCCGGACTCGAGCCTGACGAGATCAAGGAGGCCATGAAGCGCGGCAAGCGGCTCGACGAGAGCAAGCCCGGCACCGGCCTCGGTCTCTCCATCGTCTCGGAAATCATCTCAGAATATCAGGGCACATTCTCCCTGTCTCGGGCCGAAAGCGGTGGCTTGAAGGCGGAACTGGTGGTGCCTATGGTCGTTAATTAGCGTTGTTTGCGCGGGCAGGCTGTATAACGTAAACAGACGATATAATCTGTGAATCTTCCGTGCCATATTGCTGCCATGCCCGGACAGCAAGACGGGCACGGACGCGGTGAATGCCAATATTGTGAGATGATCCTGGGGGCGACCATTTCAAGTCGAATTAAACTCTCTCTAGCTCTGCTTATGTCGGCGCTCGCGGCCGGCTGCGCGACGACATCCGGCTCGACCCGGCTCGACAATACCGGCCAGCAAATCGCCGACAGCCAGGACGACGACAGCCAGCCGACGGATTCCGCCTTCTATATCCGGGCGCTGAATGGCGGCCTCGTGTCGCAGATCGCTGGTCTGAAGCTGTCGAAGAACGACAAGGCGCGGGCGCTGGAGGCGGAATATAAGGCGCTCGAAGCAACGCCGAGCGGCGACAAGGTCGTCTGGGATGGCGATGAGACGCATGGTGAAGTTGTCGCCGCTCCGCCATATCAGGTCGGCTCGCAGAACTGCCGCCAATATACGCATGCGGTCAGCGTCAACAGTGCCGCGCCGATGATGGCGCGCGGTGCCGCCTGCCGCAATGCGAATGGCAGTTGGACGCCGCTCTGACGCGCGCGGGATGGAAACCGATCCATGTTTCCACTTCTGCAGATTCCTTCCGCTGATTCCGGGCGAATCTATGCGGCTTATAGCCTCAAATTTCTGTTATTGTTGATCTCGCGCATTGGAATATGGGCAATGTTTGGGTAGACGGACGGCATGTTCTGGTTTGTCGCTCTTGCCATGGCGGTGCTTGCCGCTCTTCTGATCTCGGCACCGCTCTTCCGGCCGCGGAAGGCCGACCCCGACTCGTCCAACGACGCCGAGGTCTATCGCGATCAGCTTTCCGAGATCGACCGTGACGAGACGGCCGGTCTGATCGACGCCGACCAAAGCCGGCAGGCGCGCGCCGAGATCGCGCGCCGCCTGATCACCGCAAGCGAGCGCGGCGAGGGGCTATCGCGTGACCTGAAGCGACCGGCAGCGCTCATACTTGCGCTTTTCCTCTGTCTCATATTGCCGGCCGGCGGCTTTGCCATCTATCAGAGGATGGGCAGTCCCGCTGAGCCGGACGAGCCCTTGGCTGCACGGATGAAAAGCCCTGATCCGGACATCAACATCCTGATCGCCAAGACCGAGGACCATCTCGCTACCAACCCCACCGATGGCAGGGGTTGGGAGCTCCTCGCGCCGATCTACATGCGCCGCATGCGTGCCGACGATGCCGCCAATGCCTACCGCAACGCCATCAAATATCTTGGCGAAAATCCCGGGCTATGGGGCGCACTCGGTGAAGCTCTGACCGCCGGCGCGGACGGGCGCGTGAGCAAGGATGCGCGCACGGCGTTCGAAAAAGCACTTTCGCTCGATCCGAGCGACCCGCGCTCGCGCTTCTATGTGGCGCTCGCCGATGCCCAGGGTGGTGCGCTCGACAAGGCGCTCGCCGAATTCACTGCACTTGCCAAGGATTCGCCCGCGGATGCGCCGTGGCAGGGTGTCCTCAAGGCGCAGATCGATCAGATCACCGCGGCAAAGACCGCCAATGCAAAGGCGCCGGGCAATCCCGATGCCGCCGACATCGCCGCCGCATCGCAATTGAACGATCAGGACCGGATGCAGATGATCCGTACCATGGTCGAGACACTGGACGAACGGCTGAAGACCGACCCGAACAATTTCGAAGGCTGGATGCGACTGATCCGCTCCTATACCGTGCTCGGTCAACGGAACAAAGCCGCGGATGCGGTCAGGCGTGGCCTGAAGGCCTTCCCGGCAGACAGCGACAATGGCAAGGCGCTCGTGGCACTCGCCAGGCAGCTGGGCGTTTCGATGGAGGCGACGACCGAATGACCCGTAAGCAGAAGCGTCTCTCCCTGATTGGCGGCGGTGTTGCCTTCCTGATGGCTGCGGTTCTGCTGGTGATGTTCGCCTTCAGCCAGTCGGTCGCCTATTTCTACGTGCCTTCCGATCTTGCCAAGGCGGCGCTGCCGGATGGTACTCGCATCCGGCTGGGCGGCATGGTCAAGCCTGGTTCCTGGAAGCGTGGCCAGGGCATGCATGAGAATTTCGAGGTCACCGACACCATCAACACGGTTTCCGTGACCTATACCGGCATCTTGCCGGACCTGTTCCGCGAAGGGCAGGGCGTCGTTGCCGAAGGCTTGATCAGCGGCACCCCGCCGGCTTTCAAGGCCGACACGGTGCTTGCCAAGCATGACGAGACCTATATGCCCAGGGATGTCGCCGACCGGCTGAAGCAGAAGGGCGTCAAGCTGGGCGGTCAGGAGGTGATCAAGTGATCGTCGAGCTCGGCCATTTCCTACTGGCGCTGGCGCTGATCTCGGCGCTGGTGCAGGCGACCGTGCCGGCGCTGGGCGCCATGCGCAACGACAGCCGTCTGATGGAGCTTGCCTCGACCGGCGCATTGACCACGTTCCTGCTGGTTGGGCTCTCCTATGCGGCGCTGACCTGGGCCTATGTCAGCTCGGATTTCTCTCTGGTGACCGTCTGGGAGAATTCGCATTCAAAAATGCCGCTGGTCTACAAGCTCTCCGGCGTCTGGGGCAATCACGAGGGATCGATGATGCTCTGGCTGCTGATTCTGGTTTTCTTTTCGGCCCTCGTTGCAGTCTTCGGCGGCAATCTGCCCAAGACGCTGAAGGCCAATGTTCTGGTCGTGCAGGCCTGGATCGCGGTTGCCTTCCTGCTCTTCATCCTGCTCACCTCCAATCCCTTCCTGCGCTCTTCCTCCATTCCCTCGCTGATACCGGCGCCGGCGGAGGGCCGCGATCTCAATCCGGTGCTGCAGGACCCGGGCCTCGCCATCCATCCGCCGCTGCTCTATCTCGGCTATGTCGGCTTTTCCGTCTGCTTTTCCTTTGCTGTCGCGGCCCTGATCGACGGCAAGATCGATGCCGCCTGGGCGCGCTGGGTGCGGCCCTGGACGCTGCTTGCCTGGATCTTCCTCACCTGCGGCATCGCCATGGGCTCCTACTGGGCCTATTACGAGCTCGGCTGGGGCGGCTGGTGGTTCTGGGACCCGGTGGAGAATGCCTCGTTCATGCCTTGGCTCGCCGGCACTGCGCTCCTTCATTCTGCTTTGGTCATGGAAAAGCGCGATGCGCTGAAGATCTGGACGGTGCTGCTCGCTATCCTGACCTTCTCGTTGTCCTTGCTCGGCACGTTCCTCGTGCGCTCAGGTGTGCTGACCTCGGTGCATTCTTTCGCATCCGATCCATCGCGCGGCATCTTCATCCTCTGCATTCTCGCGATTTTTATCGGTGGCGCTTTTTCGCTGTTTGCCTTCCGCGCCATGGCATTGGCGCCCGGCGGACTGTTTCAGCCCGTCTCGCGCGAAGGCTCGCTGGTTGTCAACAACCTGATCCTCGTCGTCGCCACGGGCGCGGTGCTGACCGGCACGCTCTACCCCCTGCTGCTGGAATCGATCACCAATGAAAAGATTTCAGTCGGGCCGCCCTTCTTCAACATCGCCTTCGGCTGGCTGATGGTGCCGCTGTTTATCGTGATGCCATTCGGGCCTCTGCTTGCCTGGAAACGCGGCGACATCACGGGTGCCGCGCGCAGGCTCCGCATGGCCTTCGTGCTTTCGCTGGCGCTGGCGATTATCGTCTGGATCGTCGCCGGCAACGGGCCGATGCTGGCGATCATCGGCATGGCCGCTGGGCTCTGGTTGATCCTCGGTGCGGCAACCGATCTCTGGCATAGGGGCAATTTCGCCAAAGCCGGGATCCCGGGCGGCTTGCGTCGCATCGCCGGGCTGCCGCGTTCGGCGATCGGCACGTCGATTGCCCATGCCGGGCTGGGCGTCAGCGTGCTCGGTGTGGTGATCGTTACCTCCTGGTCGATCGAGAACATTCTCGAAATGAAGCCAGGCGAAAAGACCGAGGTCGGCACTTATACGGTGCGTTTCGATCGCGATGTGCAGGATAAAGGGCCGAACTATCTCGAAGACGCTGCCGTCTTCACCATCCTGAAGGGCAACGCCGAAGTGGCGACGACCGAGAGCGCCAAACGCGTCTACACCGCCCGACAGTCCGCGACCACGGAAGCCGGCATCACCACATTCGGCCTGTCGCAGCTCTATCTCTCGGTCGGCGACAAGAGTGCTGATGGCAAACTGGTCGTGCGGATCTGGTGGAAGCCATGGATTCTCTGCGTCTGGGGTGGCGCCATCGTCATGGCGCTGGGCGGGCTCGTCTCGCTCTCCGACCGCCGTCTGCGCGTCGGTGCGCCGTCGCGGCGTGCCAAAACAGCGCCTGCGGAAACGAGCGCTTTCGGAGCGGCCGAATGAGGACGCTGCTGGCGATCATCTTCCTGCTGCTTGCAAGCCTGCCGGCCTACGCCGTCAATCCGGATGAGGTGCTCGCCGATCCGGCACTCGAGGCGCGGGCGCGGGCTTTGTCGGCGCAATTGCGCTGCATGGTCTGCCAGAATCAGTCGATCGATGATTCGAATGCCGATCTCGCACGCGATCTCCGGCTGCTCGTCCGCCAGCGACTCAAGGATGGCGACACCGATCAGCAGGTCCTCGACTACCTCGTTTCACGTTATGGTGAATTCGTGCTGCTCAAGCCGCGGCTCAGCGAACATACGCTGCTGCTCTGGGGCATGCCGGTCTTCCTCGCCTTGGTAGGCGGGGTCATCATCGTGATTCAATTGAGCAAACGCCGGCGAACAGTGTCTGTCGCGGCACTCTCGAAAGAAGAGCAGGAAAAGCTCGACGCCATTTTGAAGAAATAGCCGACAAACGCTTCGTTTCGCATGTCTTTATCCCGAAACCGGTGGCCACTTTCGGGAGACATGCGTATTTCAGCACATTACGAAAAATTCATGTCCCGGAAAGGATGCCGCAAGGTGCGACATTTTAGAACTTTTCCATCCAGACGCGGTTCTTGACTGCACAAAGTTCCAATGGAAGGGAAGTGAAAATGACCGGTAAGATTGCCTCGCGCAAGTCGTTGATATCGATCCTCAAGGCCGGCACGATCGCCGGCGTTGCCGCCGCGGTGGTTGCCACCGGTGCGCCGCAGATGATGATCTCTGCCTTTGCCGCCCCCGTCGAAGTCAAGCAGGCCAACCAGGTTCCGAGCTTCGCCGATGTCGTCAGCGCCGTGACGCCTGCCGTCGTTTCGGTCCGAGTTTCCTCGCGCGCCACACCGGCTTCGAATGACGATGAAGATGGTTTCTTCGGCAATCCCGACTTCAATCAGCTGCCGGATAACCATCCTTTCAAGCGTTTCTTCAAGGAATTCGGCCAGAACCAGCAGGGTCAGCAAGGCGATGATGACCACTGGAAGAAATTCGGCAGCAACGGCAAGCCGCGCCTTCGTCCGACCTCACAGGGCTCCGGCTTCTTCATCTCCGAAGACGGCTATCTGGTGACCAACAACCACGTCGTCGAAGGTGGTGCTGCCTATACAGTGCTGCTCTCCGACGGCACCGAGCTCGACGCCAAGCTGATCGGCCACGACCCGCGCACCGACCTCGCCGTGCTGAAGGTCAATACCAATCGCAAGTTCACCTATGTGCAGTGGGCCGATGACAGCAAGGTCAGGGTCGGCGACTGGGTGGTCGCGGTCGGCAATCCGTTTGGCCTCGGCGGCACTGTGACGGCCGGTATCGTCTCTGCCCGCAGCCGTGATCTCGGTGGCGCTTATGATGACTATATCCAGGTCGACGCGGCCGTGAACCGCGGCAATTCCGGTGGTCCGAGCTTTAATCTGAACGGCGAAGTGATCGGTATCAACACTGCGATCTTCTCACCGAACGGCGCCAATGCCGGTATCGCCTTCGCCATTCCCGCTTCCGTCGCCAAGGACGTGGTTGCCAAGCTGATGAAGGGCGGTGACATCCATCGCGGTTGGCTCGGCGTCAAGATAGAGCCCGTGACCCAGGATGTCGCCGATTCGCTCGGCCTGCCGGAAGCAACCGGCGCGCTGGTCAACGAGCCGCAGGCTGGTTCTCCGGGCGAGAAGGCCGGCATCAAGGTCGGCGACGTTATCACTTCCGTCGATGGCCAGGCCGTCAAGGGCCCGAAAGAGCTGGCCCGCATGATCGGCTCGATGGATCCCGGCAAGACCGTCGATGTCACCCTCTGGCGCGGCGGTAAGTCGATGAACGTCAAGCTGACGCTCGGCACTCTGCCGGATGAGAACCAGATGGCCGACGCACAGTCGGGCCAGAACGCGCCGGATGACCAGCAGCAGTCGCAACAGCCGGATGACTCGCAGGTGGCCAAGACGCTCGACCAGCTTGGCCTCGAAGTTCAGCCGAGCGATGACGGCCACGGTGTGCAGGTGACCAGCGTCGACCCGAACTCGGATGCCGCCGACAAGGGCGTCAAGCCCGGCCAGAAGATCACCTCCGTCAACAATCAGGATGTGAATTCTGCCCGCGATATCCAGCGCCTGGTCCAGGCCGCCAGGAAGGATGGCCGCAAGAAGGCGCTCTTCCAGCTTGAAGACCAGACCGGCAACCGCTTCGTGGCACTCCCGATCGGCTGACCGACCGCTCACAAACCTATGAAAATCAAGGCCCTCTCCCTCAGCGGGAGGGGGCTTTCCGAAGGGATGTGTTCTCGCCTATGCTGCAGTCCATGAAGATTCTCATCATCGAAGACGATCTCGATGCCGCGAGCTATCTCGTGAAGGCATTTCGCGAGGCCGGCCATACGGTGGACCATGCGAGCGACGGCGAGAGCGGGCTCTTCATGGCATCCGAGAACAGTTACGACGTGCTGATCGTCGACCGCATGCTGCCGCGTCGCGACGGCCTGTCGGTGATCATCGAACTGCGCAAGAAGAATGTGAACACGCCGGTGCTGATCCTTTCCGCACTCGGCCAGGTCGACGACCGCGTCACGGGCCTGCGCGCCGGCGGCGACGACTATCTGCCCAAGCCTTATTCGTTCACGGAATTGCTCGCCCGCGTCGAAGTGCTCGGTCGCCGTCGTGGCATGCCCGAGCAGGACATGGTTTACAAGGTCGGCGATCTCGAACTCGACCGCCTGTCGCATGACGTCCGCCGCAGCGGCAAGGAAATCCTGCTGCAGCCGCGCGAATACCGCCTGCTCGAATATCTGATGAAGAATGCCGGCCAGGTGGTCACCCGCACCATGTTGCTCGAAAATGTCTGGGATTATCATTTCGACCCACAGACCAATGTCATCGACGTGCATGTGTCGCGGCTGCGCTCCAAGATCGAGAAGGATTTCGACAAGCCGCTGCTCCGGACCATCCGTGGCGCCGGTTATATGATCAAGGACGACGCGTGATCCGATGGCGGTCCTGAGCTGGATCAACACCAGGCTTCTCAGTTCCCGTATCCAGACGCTTTACAAGAACACGGCCGTCCGCCTGTCCGCCGTCTATCTGTTGTTATTCTCCGCCTGCGCGGCGCTGCTCGTCTTCTACGTCACCTCGATATCCGAGTCCGAACTGCAGGCGCGGATGAAGGCCTCGATCTCCGACGAGATCGACGACCTCGACAGCGTCTATTCGCAAGGTGGGCTGGCGTCGCTCGTCAACCTGCTCGAGCGCCGCGCACACCAGCCGGGCGCCAACCTCTATGTCATTGCCGGCCCGAATGGCGAAATCCTTGCCGGCAACGTCGCAGCCCTTCAGCCCGGTGTGCTCGACGAGGAGGGTTGGACGGACCGCCCCTTTCTCTATGAGCGCTTTGGCGAGAGCAAACGCGGCGGCAAACATGCGGCGATCGCGCATGTCTTCATCTTCGAGAACGGCATCCGGATTCTCGTCGGCCGCGATGTCGGCGAGCCGGAGAACGCGCGGCTCTTGGTCCGCCAGGCGCTGATGCTGGCGCTCGGCGTCATGGGCGTTGGTGCGCTGATCATCTGGTTTGCGATCGGCCGCAACGCGCTGCGCCGCATCGATCGCACGTCGGTCGCAGCGCAGAAGATCATGGATGGCGATCTTTCCGAACGCCTGCCGATCACCGGCGCCGGCGACGAATTCGACCGGCTTGCCGTATCGCTCAACGCCATGCTGGCCCGCATGGAGCGCCTGAATGAAGGGCTGCGGCAGGTCTCCGACAACATTGCCCACGATCTCAAGACCCCGCTGACGCGACTGCGCAACAAGGCGGAGAACGCGCTCGGCGGCGATCGCGATGCCCATGAATATCGCGGCGCCTTGGAAGAGGTGATTTCCGAGTCCGACCAGTTGATCCGTACCTTCAACGCGCTGCTGATGATCTCGCGCGTCGAGGCGGGCTCGGCTGCGGCGGAAATGTCCGACCTCGACCTGTCGGCGATCGTCGCTGAATTTGCGGAGCTTTACGAACCGGTCGCCGAGGAGGAAGGGCTCGAGCTGCGCCTTGCCATCGAACCCGACGTGGTAATCCGCGGAAATCGCGAACTCGTCGGCCAGGCGATCTTCAACCTGCTCGACAATGCGATCAAATATGGGGAAAATCCCGGCAACCCCGTCATTGAAATTTCCGTCGCCAAGACCGATACGCAAATCCGTCTCACCGTTGCCGACCACGGGTCGGGCGTGCCGGACGACAAGTACGAGGACGTCGTCAAGCGCTTCTATCGGCTGGACAAGAGCCGGTCCAAACCAGGCACCGGCCTCGGCCTAGCCCTGGTCGCCGCGGTCATGGAGCTACATGGCGGCCGTATCGAACTTCGGGCTACCGAGCCGGAGCAAAGCGAAAACCGAGGTCTTGCCGTCGACATGGTTTTCCCGCAGGAAAAGCCATAAGGCAAAGCAGGTTGGAGGAGGACAGATGGCGGAACAGGCTGACAGACAACAGGCCGCCCGGCTCGCAGACCTCGAGGAGAGCCCGATCAGGCCGCTGAACGCGTCGGAAATCAAGTCCGTCAACGCCGATCTCAAGGATTGGGCGAAGACGGAGCCGGCGATTGCCACGCTGCTTGCCGACGGCGGTCCGATGAAGGATTTTGTCACCGCCGCTTTCACTCTGTCGCCCTTCATCCGCGATATCGCCCGTATCAGTCCGCCGCTGCTCGCCGAGGCGCTGCAGAACGATCTGCGCACTCTCCTCGGTGACGTTATCAATCATGTCCGAGCCAGTTGGACCGCGGCGAGCGAAGCCGAGCTGATGACGCTGTTGCGCAAGGCGAAGCGCCGCGCTGCCTTCCTGATTGCGCTCGGCGACCTCAGCCAGTTGATCGACGGTTCGGAAGCCACCCGTTGGTTGACCGTTCTCGCCGAGGCAAGCGTCGCTGCCGCGATCGACCATTTGCTGCTCGCCGCCCATCACGGCGGCAAGCTCGTGCTCAAGGACGAGTCGCAACCGTCGCTAGGCTCCGGATTGATCGTGCTTGGCATGGGTAAGCTGGGCGGCCGCGAACTCAATTATTCTTCCGACATCGATGTCGTCGTGTTCTATGAGCCGGACGCCGCGATTCTCGTCGACCCCGAGGACGGAACGGAAACCTTTGCCCGTATCCTTCGCCGCTTCATCCGCATCATGCAGGACCGTACCGGCGATGGCTACGTTTTCCGCACTGATCTGCGCCTCAGGCCGGACCCCGGCTCCACCCCACTCGCCATCCCCGTCGAGGCGGCGATGATCTATTATGAGGGCAGGGGACAGAACTGGGAGCGTGCCGCCTTCATCAAGGCGCGGTCGATCGCCGGCGACCTTGTGGCCGGTGAACAGTTTTTGCGCGAGCTCGTCCCTTTCGTCTTCCGCAAATATCTCGACTATGCCGCGATCGCTGACATCCACTCGATCAAGCGGCAGATCCACGTTCACAAAGGGCATGGCGAGATCGCCGTGAAGGGCCATAACGTCAAACTCGGCCGCGGCGGCATCCGCGAGATCGAATTCTTCGTCCAGACGCAGCAATTGATTGCCGGTGGCCGCATGCCGGAGCTCAGGACCAAGAGCACCGAAATTGCGCTGGTGGAATTGGAAGATGCGAAATGGATCGACAAGACGACGCGGATCGAGCTGACCGAGGCCTATTGGTTCCTGCGTTCCGTCGAGCATCGCATCCAGATGGTCAATGACGAGCAGACGCACAGCCTGCCGACCACGGAAGCAGAATTGAAGCGCATCGCCTTCATGCTCGGCTTCGCCGATACGGCGTCCTTCTCGCAGCGGCTAACGTCGACGCTGAAGACCGTGGAACGGCGTTATGCGCGGCTGTTCGAACAGGAAAGCAAGCTCTCGTCGGACACCGGCAATCTCGTCTTCACCGGCCAGAAGGACGACCCCGACACGCTGGAAACGCTTGCTCGCCTTGGCTTTCAGCGCCCATCCGATATGTCCCGGGTCATTCGCGGCTGGCACTATGGCCGCTACCGCGCCACCCAATCGGTCGAGGCCCGCGAGCGGCTGACCGAACTCATGCCGGAACTGCTGCGTATCTTCGGCCAAAGCCGTAGAGCGGACGAGGCGCTGCTTTCCTTCGACCGCTTCATCGCGGGCTTGCCGGCCGGCATTCAGCTGTTTTCGCTGCTTTCCTCCAACCCGTCTTTGCTTTCGCTGCTCGTCACCATCATGTCGGCGGCGCCGAAACTGGCAGAGATCATTTCCGCCAAGCCGCATGTCTTCGACGGCATGCTCGACCCGGCGCTGATTTCCGAACTGCCGACCCGCGGATATCTCGAGGAGCGGCTCACCACCTTCCTCGAAAGCGCCACCCATTTCGAGGACAAGCTTGACCGGTTGCGCATCTTCGCCTTCGAGCAGAAATTCCTGATCGGCATCCGCCTGCTGACAGCGGTGATCGAAGGTCGTGACGCGGCTCGCGCCTTCACCGATCTCGCCGATCTCGTCATCGTCGAAGCGCTCGCCGCCGTCCGCTCCGAACTGGAAGCGGTGCACGGCAAATATCCCGGCGTCGTCGTCGCCGTGATCGGCATGGGCAAGCTCGGCAGCCGCGAAATGACCGCAGGCTCGGATGTCGATCTGATCCTGCTCTACGACTATGATGACGAGGCGCTGGAATCGGATGGTCCGAAGCCGATCGACGCCAATCGCTATTTCTCCCGCATGACGCAGCGCTTGATCGCAGCGCTCTCCGCGCCGACGGCCGAAGGCGTGCTTTATGAAGTCGACATGCGGCTCAGGCCCTCCGGCAACAAGGGGCCGGTCGCCACGCGGCTGCGCACTTTCCGCAAATATCAGTTCGAGGAGGCCTGGACCTGGGAGCACATGGCGCTGACCCGGGCTCGCGCTGTCGCCGGTGACGAGGGGTTTGCCGGCGAGGCGGAGACAATCATCGCCGCGGTGCTAGACCAGGTGCGCGAGCCGAAGAAGGTCGCCCGCGACGTCGCCGAGATGCGCGACATGATCGACAAGGAAAAGCCCCCGAAAAATATCTGGGACGTCAAGCTGATCCATGGGGGATTGGTCGATATCGAATTCATCGCCCAGCACATATCGCTTCTCGCCCCACTCAAGGGATTCGACGCCGCCGGCCATGATGCCAACACCGAAGCGACGTTAAGACGTCTCGGTCCGGAATTCCTGGACTCTGCTGATCTCGACACGGTGCTGTGCGCACTTGAGCTCTATTCAAGCATTGCCCAGGTGGTACGGCTCTGCGTCGACGGTCCCTTCGATCCCGAGGACGCGCCGGAAGGCCTGAAGGAACTGCTCTGCCGGATCACCGACCTGCCGGACCTCGTCGTCCTCGAAGGCGAGATCAAGCGCTGCTCCGAGGCTGTGCGGAGGATTTTCAGGTCGACCGTCTCGCGCTGATCACATCACGAGGAATTCGAACTGATCCATGGTCAGTTTCGGCGCGCCGTCGATATGCGCGAGCAAAACCTGGTGCTCGTGCAGGGCGTTGTTTTCATCTCTGCTGTAGACGTCCATGAGCACGGAACCGGTCGAGTGGTCATAGGTGACAAAACGCCCGTATTTGTTGTTCTTGTCTGCCTGATCGAAATCACTGCGACTGAAGAAGCGACCGCTGTCGTAGGAGACATAATCGTTGATCGCACTGCCGCTACCCTGAACCCCGTCGCCATAGGCATTGTCCGGCGCGCGTGCAAACGTATCCTCGACGTCGAGAAAGGTCGCGTACTGGTCCGAGCGGATGATGATGGCGATCTTGTCCTGATGAGCGTTGAAGTCGGTCACCTCGGTATATTGATACGCGCCCTGGAAATGGAAGGCGAACACGTCGGCGCCATTGCCGCCGCTGACGGTGTTGTAGCCGGCGCCGGCGCTGAGATAGTCGTTGCCGTTGTCGCCGGACAGCGTGTCGTTGCCGTCCTGCGAAAAGATATAGTCATCGCCGCTCATGCCGTGGACATTGGCCGTGCCACTGCTGCAGATCGTTTCCATATTGTTAGTGCCGGCGATCTGCTGCTTGTCACTTGTCGATCCGACAGAGTAGATGATTTCCTCGACACCTGAGACCTTCATCACATTGGTCGCGGACTGCAGCATCGAAATCCGGGTGGCCGGCGTGATGTCGACGATCAGCGTGTCGAAATCGCTGCCGCCATCGATCGAGCTGCCGCGGGCAGGTGAGGCGCGGAGATTGCTGAGATTGACGGAGAAGCCGCTGATTAGGTCGTTGTCGGCGCCGGCTGAAATGCTGTCGCTGCCCCCTTGGCCGCCGTAAATCAGGTCGGCGCCGCGATTGCCCAGGATCGTGTCATCCGTCCCGGTACCGATCAGCGTATCGGAATAGCTCGACCCGAAAAGCTTCATGTGTCATCCTCAAATCAAGGCTGTTTAGCGTTGCCCAGCGGCATGTCGGCTGGCAAACCTCAACTTTGGAATGTGGATGAAGAGTCCTAATGTTCTGTAAACCGGAATCCAGCGATCCCGCTCGGTTTCCCGCATCGCTTGCCTTGGCACAGGCTGCAGCCTCGGATCGGCAGCCACCACCCGTCCTCAGATCCGGACCACGATGATTGTGCCCTTGCCCTCGCGCGAGTAGATTTTCATCTCGCCGCCATGGAGCTGCGTCAGCGAGCGGGAGATCGCCAGGCCGAGGCCCGAACCGCCCTGGCTCTTGGCATACTGGCTCTGCACCTGCTCGAAGGGCTGGCCGATCTTGTGCATGGCGGCCTTGGGGATGCCTATGCCGGTATCGGCTATGGTCAGGCAAATGCCGTCGGAGAGCTTCTTTGCCCGGACGATCACCCGGCCCTCGGGATTGGTGAATTTCACCGCATTAGAGAGCAGGTTGATGAGGATCTGTTTCATCGCGCGTCGGTCGGCGGAAAGCGTCAGGTCGCCGATGATCTTCTGCTCGACGGAAATGTTCTTGCGCTGCGCCGTCACGGCGATGAACCGCAGGCTTTCCTCGATCAGCACCGCCAGATTGGTCGGCTCACTCTCCAGTTTGAGATGCCCCGCTTCGATCTTCGACATGTCGAGAATGTCGCTGATGACGTTGAGCAGGTGCTTGCCGCTATCGTGGATGTCGCAGGAATATTCAAAATATTTGTCGCTGCCGAGCGGCCCGAACATCTGGTTCTGCAGGATTTCGGAGAAGCCGAGGATGGCGTTGAGCGGTGTCCTGAGCTCATGCGACATGTTGGCGAGGAATTCGGACTTGGCGCGGTTGGCGGCCTCTGCGCGTTCCTTTTCCGCCTGATAGGCAGCATTGGCGCTGGAAAGCTCGGCCTTCTGCCGCTCGAGTTTCATCCGAGAGGCCGAGAGATCGCCGATGGTGGCCATCAGGCGGCGTTCGGACTCGCGCAGCCGCTCCTGGTGGCGCTTCATCAGCGTGATATCGGTGCCAACAGAGACGAGACCGCCGTCATGGGTGCGGCGTTCGTTGATCTGCAGCCAGCGGCCGTCGGCAAGCTGCACTTCCATCGTCTGCGACTGGTGCTGGCCAGGATCGGGGTCGGCGAGCCGGCGCTCGATCACCGGCCGTGACGCGGCGGCATAGACGATCATGCGTTCCGCGCCCGGCACCAGCGCATTGTCCGGCAGGCCATAGGCTTGCTGGTAGTGCGAATTGCACATCACCAGCCGATCATTCTTGTCCCAGAGCACGAAGGCTTCGGAGGTGGATTCGATGGCATCCGCCAATCGCTGGTCAGCCTCGGCATAGCGCTGGGCGAGCTTGTGCTGCTCGGTCACGTCCATGGCGATGCCGATCAGATGCGCCCGCCGCGACGGTGAGCGGAGAATCTGCGCACGGGCGCGCAGCCAGACATAGTGGCCCGACGCATGACGCATGCGGAAAACCTGGTCGACCTGCATCAGGTCGCCGCGGGCAATGCCGCGCGCCAGCGCATAGATCGACTTGTCGTCTGGGTGCATCAGCCGCGCCATGTCGCCGAAGGAGAGCACGCCGTCGCGCGGCGCCATGCCGAGCATCTCGTACATCGACCGCGACCAGAAAAGCCGCCCATCGGTCATGTCGAAGTCCCAGAGACCGCAGCGACCGCGCGACAGCGCCGATTCTACCCGCATATTGGATTCGACAAACACCTCGTCGGCATCCCGCGCCCGCTTGGCCTGGGTGTAATAAGCATAGAGAACGACCAGGATGATCGCCGAAATACCGGTGAACAGGGTGACGTTGAGCGAGATTTCCTCGCGCCAGTGATCGGCGATCGCCGTCGTCGGCTTCATCGTCAACACGAAACCGGCTTTGCTTTCCAGCGGAATGAAGGAGACGAAATTCTCCATTCCGGCGATCATCAGCTTGCGCACCGGGTCGGTGTCGGACGGGTCCGCATAGAGGTCGGGCGCGATGCTCGGCAGATAACGGCCCTTGTAGAACTCGCTGTTTGCCGAAGCGGCGATGACGAAGCCGGTGGCATCGGCAACCAGGATCGCCATGTCCGGCCGGGCGTCGTCCTGCGGCAGAACGGAACGGATCAGCGCTTCGAGCGACGGTTCATTGCCATGATCGAGGAAAGTCGGGTGCGCGCCAAGCCGGCCGGACACCGCCGAGGCCGTAAGATGCGTTTCGCTCATGGACGCCTGTTCCATGCGGCTGGTCTCGCCATAGATACCGAAACCACGCGCAATCGCCACCACGAGCAGGAAAAGCGTGATCAGGATCGGTATGGAGCGCTTCAACAGCGGTTCGGCCCGCGCGATTTCCATCGCACCGGGCGAAATGAAACGGATCGCCTTCGCGCGAAAGCCGCGTTCCAGCCCGGACAATCCCTGAAAGCCGTGCCTGAGCCGGCTGCCGGTCACGCTTCCCCGCCGCGTATCCGTCATCTCTTCCGCCTTGATTCTTTTGCCGATTCGAGGCGCCGCTCGCCCGAATCAACGATAATGAATCATCGACGAATCACCTTGTCCAGAGTTCGCGTTTAACGCTTTTTTAAGGGTTTCAAATGACTCACATATTTTTTTGAACGCAAGCTCCAGTCATGCCGGCGCCAGGGCAATAGTGGCCGGCGATGTGGACCGAGCATGGTGGCGCGGTCGTCAGCCCCAGCCGATCGACCTGAAATAGTCCGGAACCCGGTCCAGAGTTGGAAAGGTCCGGCCGGGACCGTAGTCGGCGGGCGGCTTGCGCCCGGTTCCCCGGTCGATCCAGATGCAACGGAATCCCATATCCCGGGCCGCGACCAGATCGAGATGCGGGCTGGCGCAGATATGAATCACCTTGTCCTTGGTGACGCCGATGGCGCGATGCGCATATTCGAAGATGTGCGGCGACGGCTTGTACCAGGTTGCCTGCTGCGCCGTGATCACCCGGTCGACATGCCCGCCCATCTGCGCGACATTTCCGGCGATGACGTCATCGTCGGTATTGGAGACGATGCAGAGCTTGAAGCCCATGGCCTTCAGGTCCGCGAGCGCGGCGACAACCTCGGGGAAGGGCGGCATTCTTGAAATGCCCGATGTCAGCACTGCGGCGTCATCGGGACGGCCCGGCAGCCCAAGCTCCGCCATTGCCAATTGCAGGCCTGCCGCGGCCACCGATTTGAATGAGCGGTGCGGCGTCTCCGATTCCAGCTGGTGCTCATATTTGTCGTAAACATGGATCAGCGTCGCGGCGTTCACCGCGTGACCGGGATATTTCGCCAGGATGGCATTGACGGCGGCAAGCAGGCCCTCATCCCACTGGATGAGGGTTCCATAGCAGTCGAACGTCAGCCATTCAGGTTTCGAACCGGGAAACTCCATCGGCGATCTCCTCTCGCGCCTCTCCGGAAGCGGCAGGATTGCGGGCGAAAGGGCACCGGCTGGTCGGGAGCCCTGACGCGCTATGCCTTCAGCATCCGATCGATCAAATCCCGCACATCCGTCGACAGCGGCGCCGAACGTTCGATCGTCATCAGCGCCGCCTTGGCATGGCTGGCGCGTACCGGTTCCAGCGAGTGCCACGAGCGCATCGATGTCAGGATGCGCGCTGCGACCTGCGGATTGCGCTTGTCGATGGCGACGATCTGCTCGGCCAGGAACTGATAGCCGGCGCCGTCGGCGCGGTTGAAACCGGTCGGGTTCGACATGGCGAAAGCACCGATCAGCGAGCGCAAGCGGTTCGGATTGTTGGGCGCGAAATGTGGGCTCGACATCAGCGTCTGCACACGGCCGAGCGTTGCCGCAGCCGGTACGGTTGCCTGGATCGTGAACCACTTGTCGAGCACCAGCGGATTGCTGCGGAAGCGCGCCTCGAAGCCATCGATCGCGCCGACTGCAGCGTCGCTATCGGGGAAACGATGCGCCAGCACCAGCAGCGCATGCGCCAGTTCCGTCATGTTGTCGGCGGACTCGAACAGCTGGGTAGCGCGCTCCGGCCCCTTATCGCTGTAGGAGAGCCAGGTCAGCGCCGCATTGCGCAGCGCCCGCCGGCCGGCACTGGCCGAGTCTGGATTGAACGCGCCCTCGCTCTTCAGCGAAGCATGAAGACCGGCGAGCGGCTCGGCGATGGCGCCGGCGACCGAACGCAAGATGCCGTCGCGCGCCGCATGCACCGTATCGGTATTGATGTCGCTGCCGATCTCGCGGGCAATATCGGCCTCGGAAGGCAGGGCCAGCGCCTGCGCTCGGAAGGCGGGCTCGAGCGCGTCATTGACGGCGGTGGCGGAGAGGATCGAGATAAGCTGCGCGCTCGCCTCAGCCTGGCCGCCAGCCTCGATCGATTTCACCGCCGCCAGCAGGTCGCGCATCGCCAGCAGATTGATCGCTTGCCAGCGCGAGAACAGGTCGCCGTCATGCCGGGCGATATGGACGATATCTTCCGGCGATTGATCGAAATGCAGGTTGATCGGCGACGAAAAGCTGCGGTTTAGTGACAGCACCGGCCGCGAGGCAATGCCTTCGAAGGTGAAGGTCTGGCTGCGCTCGGTGAGATGCAGCACGCCCTCGGCGAACTCGCCGCCGGCAACCGCTGTGGGAACCGCCTCGTTGCCGTTGTCGAGCAGCAGGCCCATGGCGAGCGGGATGTGCATCGGCTGCTTGGTCGGCTGACCCGGCGTCGGCGGGATCATCTGCTCCAGCGACAGTTTCAGGCTCTTTTCGGCGGCGTCATAGGCGGCGGAGACCGACACCAGCGGCGTGCCCGACTGGTTGTACCAGAGCGAGAACTGGCTGAGGTCGCGGCCACTGACATCCTCAAAGCATTTGACGAAATCTTCGATCGTCACGGCTTGGCCGTCATGCCGGTCGAAATAGAGGTCCATGCCCTTGCGGAATGTCGGCCGGCCCAGCAGGGTAGCGATCATCCGGGTGACTTCGGAGCCCTTTTCGTAGACGGTCGTGGTGTAGAAATTGTTGATCTCGCGATAGACCTGCGGCCGCACGGGATGGGCCAGCGGCCCGGCGTCCTCGGCAAACTGCTCGGATTTCAGATGCCGCACCTCGGCAATGCGCTTGACCGGACGCGAGCGCTGGTCGGCGGAGAATTCGTGGTCGCGGAAGACCGTCAGGCCTTCCTTCAGGCAGAGCTGGAACCAGTCGCGGCAGGTGATGCGATTGCCGGTCCAGTTGTGGAAATATTCATGCGCGACGATCGCTTCGATATTGGCATAATCCTGGTCGGTCGCGATTTCGGGGTCGGCAAGAATGTACTTGTCGTTGAAGACGTTGAGCCCCTTGTTCTCCATCGCCCCCATATTGAAGTCGGAGACGGCGACAATCATGAAGATGTCGAGATCATATTCGCGGCCGAAGGCTTCCTCGTCCCACTTCAACGAACGCTTGAGCGCATCCATGGCATAGGCCGCGCGCGGCTCCTTGCCGTGTTCGACATAGATGCGCAGCTTGACCTCGCGGTCGTTCATCGTCGTGAACGTGTCTTCGACCACGCCGAGATCCCCGGCCACCAGCGCGAACAGATAGCTCGGCTTGGGATGCGGATCGAACCAGACGGCGAAGCGCCGGCCATCGCCATAGTCGCCGCCGCCGAGGAAATTGCCGTTCGACAGCATGACCGGATTGGCGGTGCCATCGGCGATGATGGTGATCGTATAGACGCCCAGCACATCCGGACGGTCCATGAAATAGGTGATGCGGCGAAAGCCTTCCGCCTCGCACTGGGTGCAATAGGTGCCGTTGGTGCGATAGAGGCCCATCAGCTTGGTGTTGGCTTCGGGATCGAGAATGGTTTCGACGGTCACTTCGAAGGTGACGCCGGTCGGCAGATTGTGGATGACGAGTTGCCTGGCATCCACCACATATTGGCTTTCGTCGATCGCAATGCCATCGATCGCCACGGCTTTGAGTGTCAGTTCGTCGCCATCGAGGATCAGCGGCGCGTCCGCGGCCGCGCCGTCGCGGCGATGCATGAGCGAGCGCTGGATGACGAGCGTCTGCCTGGGGTCGAGCTCGAAGGTGAGATCCACCCGCTCCAGGATGAAATCGGTCGGGCGATAGTCTGCCAGATGGATGATCTGGCCGGCGTTGGCTTCCATGGCGCTTCCTGAATTGGCAAATGCCAATTTTCTGAGTTAGACGATTTCTCCCCGCGCCATTCCGCGTCTCTTTCGAAGCCGAAACAACGCCAATTTCCGGCGGCAACATATCCACCGTCCACTGAATATTTGTTTAAACTGTTCCAATTCAGCACGTCAAACGCGATTTCGCGTAACAATCAGCAACGATGGGCTGGCGGAGTGTGAAATACAATAGGCTCAGCCTCGATTTTGCGGGTTTTGGGCGGTTGCCGGGAAGCGGTGAGTTCAGCATCGAGGATTGCATCTTTCGCTGGCCCCAACACGCCAAAGCCTCTAAGTTACACTGGATTCCCCATGCTTTGCCTACGCGGATGCCCTGATGGATAAGACGATCGCCAATCCCCTGCGTGGCATTGCCATGAAGGTCTGCTCGATCGTGTTGTTCGTCTGCATGTCGTCGCTGATCAAGCTCGGCGGCGAGGGGCTGGCGACGGGGCAGATCACTTTCTTCCGTTCGTTCTTTGCCATGTTTCCGATCATCGGCTGGCTGGCGCTGAGCGGCCGGCTGAACGGTTCGTTCCGCACCGCCAATCCGATCGGCCATTTCTACCGCGGCTTCATTGGCGTCAGTTCCATGGCGCTCGGCTTCTACGGCATCGTCCACCTGCCGCTTCCGGAATATATCGCCATCGGCTATGCCCAGCCGCTGTTTGCCGTCGTCGCCGGCTGGCTGCTGCTCAGCGAAGTGGTGCGGCGCTATCGCTGGACGGCGGTCGCGGTCGGCTTCGTCGGCGTGGTGATCATCCTCTGGCCGCGGCTCGATGCGATCCGCAATGGCACGCTCGGGCTGGAGGGCTCGCTTGGTGCGCTCGCGGTCCTGGCCGGAGCGGCGCTCTCGGCGATCGCCATGGTGCATGTGCGGCAACTGGTGCGGACCGAGAACACGCCCACCATCGTGCTTTATTTCTCGCTGTCATCGAGCTGCTTTTCGTTGCTGACGTTACCGTTCGGCTGGGTCGGGATGAGTCTGGCCTCAGCCGGGCTGTTGATTGCCGCGGGCTTCTTCGGCGGCGTCGGGCAGATCCTGCTGACGGAGAGCTATCGCTACGCGGACGTCTCCGCAGTGGCGCCGTTCGAATATACCTCGATTATCTGGGGCACGATTTCCGGCTATCTGCTGTTCAACGAACTGCCGGATGAGACACTGATCCTCGGCACCGCAATCGTCATCGGCTCGGGCATTTACATCATCCATCGTGAGCACCAGCGGCGCAGAGAATTGCTGGCAGCGACCGGGATTGTGAGTCCTATCGCACCGGACGCTTGAGGATGCGCCAGCCCGCATAGCCGCCATAAAACACGAACCCGGCCGCCAGCAGCAGCGGCAAGCCGCGGGCGCCGGCCATGGAAATTGCCGGGCCGGCGAGCAGCGGGCCGACGATGACACCGAGCCCGTAGAGGACCGTGATGCCGCTCGAAATCCGCACATATTCACCGGGGCTCGCCATGTCGTTGGCATGCGCCACATTGATCGCATAGATCGGATAGATCACAGCGCCGGCGAAGAAGCCCGCGACATAGAGCGTGAATTCGTGGTGCCCGTCGAGCGTCGCCATCCAGAGTGTGGCCGCAACGCCGATTACGGCTGAGAGCACCATGACCAGCCGCCGGTCGATGAAATCGGAGAGCCGCCCAAGCGGAAACTGCGCCGCCATCGAGCCGAGCGTCACGGCGGCAATGATATTGGCGCCGCCGGTTTCGGAGAGGCCCGCCATTCGAGCGTAGACGACCGAGAAATTCAGCCAGGCCGCTGCGATGACGCCGGCAAGGAAGGTGCCGACAAAGGCGACCGGCGAACGCCGCCACAGCCCCGTCAGATCGAAGCCCACTTCCGTCGGCAGCGACGGCGACGATGCGGCCGAAAGCGAGATCGGAAAGATGCCGATGCAGAGCAGGATCGAAGCGATGATGAACAGGCTCGCCGTCATTGCGTCACCCCAGGCAGCGATATAGGGGCCGGCGATCGAGCCGGTCATTGCCACGAACATGTAGACCGAGAACATGAAGCCGCGATATTCGTTTTCCGACTTCTCGTTGATCCAGCTCTCCATGATCATGTAGCCGCCGGCAATGCCGAAGCCGAACAGGCCGCGGAAGAACATCCAGGCATAGGGGTTGGTCACCAGCGCACAGAGCAGCACCGAGATCGACATCAGCGCGATATAGGCGGCAAACACCCGCACATGGCCGGTGCGGCGGATGAATTTCGGCGTGATGAAGGACGAGAGCGTATAGCCCAGCGAATAGACGGCGCCGATCAGCGACAGGTCATAGGCCGTCCAGCCTTCGGCCATGGCGCGCAACTGCACGACATAGCTGGCGACACCGAAACCCGTCATGACGATGAAGATCGACAGCAACAAGGCGGAGACGGCGCGCAGGCTCTCGATCACGGGCACTTTCCTTTTGCGAAGCACCCTATCTTTACCTGATTGGCGCCGCCGTTCTATAATCCGGATATGACGAATGACAGATCAAATTGCGACAAGCAGACTATTCCCACCTACCAGATCCGGGCACATTTCAACGACGAGACGATCAGGGTCTACCAGGCCTACAGGGACGACATCGCCGACACCGCGCTCGCCAACGGCACATTCATCTCGCCGCCGTTCAGCATGAACCGGATGACCTGGATAAAACCGTCCTTCCTCTGGATGATGTATCGCTCCGGCTGGGCGCAGAAAGATCCAGGCCAGAACCGCATCCTCGCTATCGACATCACCCGTGATGGCTTCCAATGGGCACTCGACCATGCCGTGCTCAGCCATTGCCCGGAACATATGACGCATGAGGAATGGCGCGCGCGCAAGGATGCCTCGCAGGTGGTGATCCAGTGGGACCCGGAGCGCGATCTCTTGCACCGGCCGCTGCAGTACCGCTCAATCCAGATTGGCCTCAGTCCTGCGGCGGTGCAGCTTTATGTGAATGCGTGGATCAGGAAGATCACGGATGTTACTGAACTGGCGGTCGCCATGGCGGAACTCGTCAAAGCTGGGAGGCTGGACGAAGCACTGGGCTTGATCCCGGAGGAGGCGCCGTATGCAGCCAGGATCGATGACATTTTGCCGGTCCGCCTTGAAACCACTTCGACCTGAGCCCGGTGCTTCAAGTCAGATCAGCGACCGGCTGTGAAACCTCCTCTTTGCTGATTTCCGAGCGAAGATATTGATGCGACAACACGACGGCGGCAAAGGTCATGTAAAATGCGTCTACGAGAGCCGCCAGAGATCTCAACGTACCACCGAGAAAGACGTGGTCTAAGCCGCTGTTACTTGGCGGGAGATCCCAGATTTTCGCTGTGTAGGACAAGCTGAACGACAGGCAATTCAAAAAAAGTGTCGCTAGCGTAAGAGGGAGGAAAGTCGCTTGGAACGTCTTGTTGCCACGTGTGAGCGCCGCGCCGAAACTCAAGTCACCGTTATAGACGGAGGCGGGCAGCCATGTGCCTGCGTAGCTGAAAACAGCGCTGGAACACAAGGCGGTGATCGCGATCAAAGCCAGAGCAATCCGCAAATCGGGAGCACGCGGAACCGGCACTAGCCCTAGGTGCTTGGCCCAAATAAAGAAAATAAGCGAGGGTATAGTCGAAATGGCGAACAAGATTGCGGCTTTTACACAAAGTTCGAACAGCCCGCCGAACCGAGATCCACGGGGCGGGAGCTCGGCAAAGGAAATACCGTAAAGAGCAGTTCGAAAGATGTGTTGAGCAAGCGCAGCTTGCAGGAAAGTCACCAACAGAATGGTCGGCACCGCGACAAAATTCAGTGGGACAAAGCCCTCAAGAGCAACTTCTTCGAGTTGACGAACAATGCCGAGTACGATGGCATAGCCGATATAGAATGGCAAATTCCTGCGTAGGATATCGACGCTTTTCGAAATCATCAATGCCCCTCAATATTTTTGATTTCTACCTAAGCGTTTGTCAGCGGGTTGTCCACTGCGTCTCATCCTCGCGCTCCCCAATCAACGCCAGACCATGCGCGATCGACAGCAATTCGCCGCCGCTCTCGATCTTGCCCGCATCGAAGCGGTTCTCGAAGATCCGCCGCACCGCCGGCACGAAGGAGGTGCCGCCGGTCAGAAACACCTTGTCGACTGCGGTTGGCGCAAGCCCGGTTTTCTCCAACACGTCATCAAGCGCACCTTCCATCGCCTTGAGATCGTCGGCAATCCAGGTCTCGAAATCCTCCCGCCGCAGCATCCGCCGGCTTCTCTCGCCGAGCGGTGCGAAATAGAACTCGGTTTCCTCGGCCACGGATAGCCGCATCTTCGCGGCCGAGACTGCCTGGTAGAGCGGATAGCCTTCGTCATGCTCGACGAGATCGACGAAGGTTTCGAGTTTTTCCGGTTCGAGCGCGGTCCGAACCAGTCCTTTCAACTCTTGGAAATCTCTGAGCGTCTTGAAGATCGACAGCTGGTTCCATCGGCCGAAATTGGCGTAGTAGTTCGACGGCACTTCGAGGATTTTGTCAAAACTCTTGAAATGGCTGCCTTTGCCGATCTGTGGCGACACCAGGTTGTCGATGATGCGATAGTCGAACTGGTCACCCGCCACCCCGACGCCGGAATGGCCGACCGGCACAGCGCTTAACCGGCCGCCCTGCCATTCGAAGCGGATGATTGAATAGTCCGTCGTGCCGCCGCCGAAATCGGCGACCAGCACGGTCGCGTCGCGCTTCAGCTGTTCGGCGAAGTAGAAGGCCGCCGCCACCGGCTCATAGACGAAATGCACTTGCGGAAAACCAAAGCGCGACAGAGCCTTGTTGTAGCGATCGAGCGCCAGCGCCTCGTCCGGGCTGGCGCCGGCGAATTTCACCGGCCGGCCGACGACGATGCGATGAAAATCCTTGCCCCAGTCCGACCCGGCATAGCTCGACAGCCGGCGGAGGAACGTCTCCATCAGGTCTTCGAAGGCAAAACGCTTGGCAAAGACAAGCGTGCCCTGGAACAGCGCGCTTGCCGCGAAGGTCTTGATCGATTGCAAAAAGCGGCAATCGCCGGGATTGTCGATGAACTGCTGGATCGCCGCGGCACCTGCTTCGACATCCAGCTTCGAGGCGCCAAGGCGGCCATCTTTCATGAAGGAGAGACAGGTGCGCATGCTGTCGGAATGGCCGGCGGCGCTTTCGAATCCGATCGAGTGGGTGCCGTCGCCGCCGCGGACGGCGAGCACGGTATTGGTCGTGCCGAAATCGAGGCCGAGAGCGCTGGCCATGGCAAGTCTCCGTTTGTGACTGGAGCATATCCCCCGAACGTGGTTGCCGGTTTCGGGGCAGGGACATGCGCAAAAGCAAGTAGCCAAAGCATCGGTCGCGAATCTGGAAATCGCGGCGCGCTTCGGCGATGTGTGTGATCAATGCTGCGTCGCAGCAAGCAAGGCGCGCGTCATGCCACAGGAAGAGGCGGATGGCAACGCCTCATCGCTGCTGTCGGTCTGAACGCTCCGGCTTTAACCCTATCTGTCCTTTGGTATCAGGACGCAGGGAAGGAGGCATGGAAATGTCAGCGCCTGACGCGCCGGCCGATCAGGAAAACGACGATGCCGGCGACCGCCAGTAATGCGCCGCGCCAGATCCATGGCGATTGGTTGATCATGGGGCTTGACGCCGGATAGGGGAAGACGCCCGAGCCCTGGCCTATCCAGACGAGGCCCATCAGGAAGGCCAGTAGGCCAATAATGATGAGAATGATCCCGATTGCCCGCACGACGCCGTCCTCCAATATCGATGCGGCTAGTGATAAGCTTTGCGTCCTTGAATTCAATCGGCGGACCGCTCACATTTCCGCGACGTTCCACTTCTTTACGAAAGAGTTGAACCCGTTGACGCAATGCTTATTGCAGAGGGACTTCAATGGCGGCTCGTTCCAGGCTAGATGCGGTCGCTGACGGTTTCCGCGAGGGCGGACATCAGGAGCATAAAGCCTTCCCGCCGAACTGTGCTTATGGCGACGGGTCGACCTGGGAGCTGGAACGGGTCGGAGCTTCGGAGAAATGCGCGTCCATCGGCGAAAGGCCGCCGGGATTGGCTTCAGTCAGACAGCCATAGAGTTCCGGGCGACGGCCGCGTATCCAGCGCTGGCCTGTGCATTTATCGAGCAGGCCAAGATCGAGTTCTGCACTCACCATTGCGTCGGCAGCCTGCCAAGTCTCGACAATGATCCGGCCATAGGGGTCCAGAATCATCGCATTGCCGGTGCGCACTTCGTCCTCGTCCAGGCCGACCCCGTTGCTGAAGACCAGGAACATGCCGTTGTCATGCGCGCGCGACGGCAGCCAGCGCATGAACCATTCCCGGCCATTCGGGCCCCGAAACTCGGCCTCGATGGCCTCAGGATTGTCATGGCGGTGCATCCATTTCTCGACCGGTATTCTCTTCAGACCATGCGGGCTGGCGGAATGGCCGCCGCCCGCCTGATGTGGCGCGATCAGGATTTCCGCGCCGAGCAGGGCCGTTGCACGTGCATTTTCGACGAGATTATTGTCCCAGCAGATCAGGATACCCGCCCGGATACCCCATGGCGTATCGAAAACCGTAAACCTGTCGCCGCTGGAAATCAGGCGATGCTCCCAGGCATGCAGTTTGCGATGGCAGTGAATCTGTCCGTCGGGCATGCAGACCGCATAGCTATTGTACAGCGCCTGATGTTCGCCGCGCTCCAACAGGCCGACGCCGATCGCAATGCCTTTTTCCCGCGCCAGGGCTGCAACGAAAGACACCGAGGGGCCAGAGAGCGGTTCCGCCAGCGCCTGCAGATCCGCGCCTTCGAGTTTCGGAACGTGCCAGTAGCCGCAGATGCACATCTCGGGAAACACCACCAGCTGGCTGCCCGCCTCGATGGCCTCCTGCGTGAAATGGACGATGCGCGAGAGGTTGTAGGCTTTGTCATTGGCCCGATGCTGAAATTGCACGGAAGAGACTTTGAATGCCATGGCGATTGCTCCTGATCGATCCGGAGCGATTTGACCACGGGGATATCGTTTCGTAAAATGGCATTTTCGACAGAAATTATTCGATAACTGAATGGAATTGAAACTACTCCGCTCCTTCATCCAGCTGATCGATAGCGGCCATTACGGCAAGGCGTCGGCAAAGCTGTTCGTCACCCAGTCGACGCTGTCAAAGCAAATACAGGCACTGGAATCGGCCGTCGGTGGCGCACTGTTCGAACGCGGTCGGCACGGCGCGAAGCTTACGCCCCTGGGAGAACTGCTGCAGCGGGAAGCACGCGCCCTCCTGCGCCTCGGTGATGACATCGACATCAAGATGCAGCGCGCGATTGCCGGCTTAGCCGGGTCGCTCGACATAGGATTCGGCATATCGACGCTCATCGTTGCGCCGCAGTTGATCGCCGGCTTCCGCACCACCACACCGGGCAGTCAGATAACACTCAACGATTTGCCTTCACGCGAGCAGCATCAGCGACTGCTCGATAGTCGGCTGGACGTCGGCTTTTGCCGGGCGCCGGAAGAGATCGGCGAATTGTCGTTCACACCTGTCCTAGAAGAGCGTCTGGCATTGGTGCTCCCGCACGATATGAAAATGCCGTGCGAAAATCGGCTGACGGCGTTGAACGATCTCGGTTTTGTCGCGCTTTCGCCGTTGCGTGGCCCGGGATTGGACGCGCAGATCAGCCGCTGGTGTTCCACGAACGACTTCAAGCCGCGCATCATCCAGTATGCCGACGATATCCTGACGGTTCATGCCGTTGTTGCCGCCGGGCTGGGAGCAGCATTTTTACCCTGGCACGGCGTCAACGCATTGGCGGGCCGCACGCGCCAGGAGCCTCTTTCAGGCCCGGAATCGGCTTGGCCTGTCGGACTTTGCTGGCTCAAGAGGAGCACGAACGCTCTGTTGAGCCGTTTTGTCGATTATGTATCGCGTTCGCGAGCATAATCATGCGGATATTATTTCCGCTTGGTTGTCGGTACCAAGACCCCAGCGTGGCGGGCGTCTGTTTCCGCGGCCTCCGCACTTGACCTGTCGGCCGACTTAGCCACGACGACTTAGCCTCAAAACCACATGAAAACGCCGCATCCCGGCTCGACAATTCCAGGCGGATTTGACAAAAGACCCGATGGAAAAGAGGTGGGGCGCGCGGCAGGTCTGCCGTGTGACAACGACAACAAGGTGTGACGATGAGCGAAATGGACCTTCCCGAGCGCGAAAGCATGGAATTCGACGTGGTGATCGTCGGTGCGGGTCCGGCCGGATTGTCGGCCGCCATCCGGCTGAAACAGGTCAATCCCGAACTCTCCGTGGTCGTGCTCGAAAAGGGCGCTGAAGTCGGCGCCCATATCCTCTCCGGCGCTGTTGTAGACCCGATCGGCATCGACCGCCTGTTGCCCGGCTGGCGCGAAGAGGAAGGTCATCCCTTCAAGACGCCGGTGACTGACGACCATTTCCTTTTCCTCGGCCCGGCCGGTTCGATCCGCCTGCCGAATTTCATGATGCCACCGCTGATGAGCAATCACGGCAATTACATCGTCTCGCTCGGCAATGTCTGTCGCTGGCTCGCCACCAAGGCCGAAGAGCTCGGCGTCGAAATCTATCCCGGCTTTGCCGCCACCGAACTGCTGTTCAACGAAGTCGGCGCCGTCAAGGGTGTCGCGACCGGTGACATGGGCATCGAGAAGAACGGTGAACCCGGCCCGAATTTCGCCCGCGGCATGGAACTGCTCGGCAAATACGTGCTGATCGGCGAGGGCGTACGTGGTTCGCTGGCCAAGCAGCTGATCGCCAAATACAAGCTCTCCGAAGGCCGTGACGTGCAGAAATTCGGCATCGGCATCAAGGAGCTCTGGCAGGTCAAGCCGGAGAACCACAAGCCTGGCCTGGTGCAGCATTCTTTCGGCTGGCCGCTCGACATGCGCACCGGCGGCGGCTCCTTCCTCTATCATCTCGAGGACAATCTCGTTGCCGTCGGCTTCGTGATGCACCTCAACTACAAGAATCCCTGGCTCTACCCGTTCGAGGAGTTCCAGCGCTTCAAGACGCATCCTTCGATCCGCGGCACCTTCGAGGGCGGCAAGCGCCTGGTCTACGGCGCCCGCGCCATCACCGAGGGGGGCTACCAGTCGGTGCCGAAGGTTTCCTTCCCGGGCGGTGCGCTGATCGGTTGTTCGGCAGGTTTCGTCAACGTGCCGCGCATCAAGGGCAGCCACAATGCCGTCCTGTCGGGCATGCTGGCGGCCGACAAGATCGCTTCGGCGATCGAGGCCGGCCGCGCCAATGACGAGCCGGTCGAGATCGAAAACGAATGGCGCAAGACCGACATCGGCAAGGATCTCAAGCGCGTCCGCAACGTCAAGCCGCTCTGGTCGAAATTCGGCACGCTGGTCGGCATCGGCCTCGGCGGCCTCGACATGTGGACCAACCAGCTGTTCGGCTTCTCCTTCTTCGGCACGCTCAAGCATGGCAAGACCGACGCGCAGGCGCTGGAGCCGGCTGCGAACCACAAGAAGATCGTCTATCCGAAGCCCGACGGCGTGCTGACCTTCGACCGGCTGTCCTCGGTGTTCCTGTCGAACACCAACCATGAGGAAAACGAGCCTGTCCATCTGCAGGTCAAGGACATGGGCCTGCAGAAATCCTCCGAACTCGGCGTCTATGGTGGCCCCTCGAGCCGCTACTGTCCGGCCGGCGTCTATGAATGGGTGGAGAAGGACGGCCAGCAGGTCTACGTGATCAATTCGCAGAACTGTGTCCACTGCAAGACCTGCGATATCAAGGATCCCAACCAGAACATCAACTGGGTGCCGCCGCAGGGCGGTGAAGGGCCGGTCTATCCGAATATGTGATGTAACGGGTCGGCAAGAAAAAGAGGTCGATGGTGCCGCAGCCGAAAGCGTCCTTCAAAGCGTTCCTTCGGACTGGCGAACTGGGGCCGCTTGCAATCGGAACTCCGCTTTTGCAGGTGGCTGCAGAACTCGGTCCACCGCGGTATTGGCTATACTCGTACAACCTTGCTCCGGTCCCGTGCTTTTGGGGTTATAACAATCTCGAAATGCGATTTTCCGACCGCGCGCCCTATCGGCTCGTCGGCCTTAAACTACACGATGCAGCAGAGCTGACGGGCAAATCGGCGGTGCTTTCTCCCAGCCTGCGTCTCGCGTTGGATGGCCTGTCCGGTGCAATGAAGCCATCCGAGTTCTTGCGGGAAGACTTATGGGGAGCCCGCAAGATTCTCGTCGAAATCCAGCTGATAGCTGGTGAGCTCCAGCTTCACATCGCTGCGCGGCCGATACAATTTGTCTATGTGATATCGGACGATGACGTCGGCGATCAGGAAGCGTTGACGGCCGCTTTTTATCGGCAGGATTGGCCGCCGATCATCGCGCATTTCGAGCAGGCTTCGTGGCTCTATGGAATCTACTGTTATTCCCCGGGCGAGTGGCGCACGTGCTGTTGGAAAGAACCTCGCATCGAGACAGACAGGCACGCTTATTTGGCTCATGTCATCGAACCAGAGAAGCGTCCATAGCGCGGATGCAAAATGATCTTTCATATCCCCTTGGGAGAGGGCGCGTGGTCTTTGCCGCCGCCCTCGATCCCGCACGGTGGGTGGGGATGACGCTCAGCCTCGATAGCGTTGCTCAGTTTGCTGCTGCGGACCAGGCAAGGCCAAATTTGTGAGCGACATTGTTGAGGCGTTTGTCACGCGTCCATAACAACGACCCTGGTGTCAGAAGAAGAGAAGCGATGAGATGTGAATCGGAGTAGCCGATACCAGATCCGGAAAGCTCGTGTTGCCGGATCATTTCCAAAACTTCGGAATTTGAAGCGATCGTGGGCTGCGGCAGGTATTGAAGAAAACGGATGATGACATCGAACTGACGCAGATTGCCAAGTGCCAGTTCGCCAATAACGTGTGGATGCGAATAGATTTGCTGAATATTCAACAGATCAATCAATCTGGGATTCGGCTTGCCGAGATGATCAGCCCAAACAGCCGTATCGACCAAGATCATTGTTCGTCCGGCCGCCAGCGAGGCGGAGCCCTGAAGTCGGGTTCGCTGCCACCTAACAAAGCCAATCGGCGTGCTGCTTCCTGCTGGACCAGTCGTTTCAGAGCTTCCCGCAGGAGCGCGGACTTCTCGGTGATACCAGTGATCTCTTGTGCATCTGCAACGAGATCGTCATCCAATGTCACGGTTGTTCGCATCGCAAATCTCCTTGGCATCGAAATAGCATCATTTGATGCTAAATTCAATGCGCACCCCGCCACTGGACACCTCCCCGGAAAATCTGTTCTCCTGCGCGAAACTGGCGATTCCGGACCTCTCCATGCCGCATGAATCCACCCCAACACCTGAATTCCGTGCCCAGACGATCGAACTCTTCTTCGACCTGGTCTTCGTCTTCGTCATCACCCAGATCACCCGCCTGGTCGAGCGGGCGCAAAGTGCAGTCGACCTCCTGCATGCCTTTGCGGTGCTGATGCTGATCTGGTGGATGTACGGGGGCTATATCTGGCTCACCAATCATGCACATACGCCGAAATCGATGCGGCTGGTGCTGGCGGCGGCGATGGTGGGGTTCCTGGTCATGGCGCTTGCCGTACCCGCCAGCAATGGCGAGGCGCGGGTCGTCTTCGGCCTGGCCTATCTCTTCGTCGTGGTTCTGCATTTCGTCGCCTTCGCCTGGCGGGGCGGCGCCGAGGCGGCGAGGGCGATGTTCGCCATCGTGCCGTTCAATCTTGCAGCGTGTATTTTCGTCATCGTCGCCGGCCGCATCGATACGTCGTGGTCCTGGGTCCTGCTCTTGGGGCCGGCGGTGATCTACACCTATCTCTCCATCCGCAACACGGGCGAGGGGTTTTCGCTCAATGCCAGCCATTTCGTCGAACGGCACGGCCTGCTTCTGATCATCGTGCTCGGCGAGACCGTGATCGCCATCGGCAGCGGCCTGCAGGGGCAGACGATCGATGCCAGGATGATCATCAATCTTGCGCTCAGCGTGATGCTGATTGCCGGCCTCTGGTGGACCTATTTCGACGTCGACGATGTGCGCGCCGAGCATATCATGGTGCATTCCGACAATCGTCTGCGCACCCGGATCGCCATGTTCGGCTACACCGCCTGCCATCTCGTCATGGTTGCCGGCCTGGTCATGGTCGCGGCCGGGCTACGCTCGGCGGCGGGTATCACTGGCCAGCATCGTCAGGACCTGCTTCTGCTACTGGGCAGCGCGGTCTACCTCGCAGGCCATGCCATTTTTCGGCAGGTGCTGGGTGTCAGGCCGGTCGGCATCCGGATGGCCGCTGCGGCTCTGCTGGCTTTGCTCGCCTGGCTGGATCCTGGGCTGCGAGAAGCCTGGCTGATCGCCCTGGTCGTCGTCATCCTCGTGGTGATCCCGGCCTTGGAGGCAGCTGCCGAGCGGCGCAATGAAGGTCGGCTGAACCCATGATTTCGCCAGCCCGCTTAACCCGGCATTAACCATAAATCCTTAATTTCGGCAGCATAAACCGAATGTTAAGGATCCTTTCGATGACGATTTCGCGGCGCGGCCTTATCTTTGGTCTCGGTGCTACCGCACTTCTCGCAGGCTGCGCCACCGATCAGTCTGCCCAGCGCGCCAACTATGCTGCCCGCCCGGATGAGGAACATCCGATGCCGGCCATGCCGCTCGAAAAGATCAAGCCCGAGCTCCGCCGCACGGAAGTCGACTACGCCACGGCCTACCCTGCCGGCACGATCGTGGTCGACACCCCGGCGCGGCGGCTATACCTGGTCGAAGGCGATGGCAAGGCGATCCGTTACGGCGTCGGCGTCGGCCGCGAGGGCATGGCGCTGAGCGGCAACGCCTATATCGGCCGCAAGGCTGAATGGCCGAGCTGGACGCCCACGCTCAACATGCAGCACCGCGAGGAGCGTTATCGCAAGCTCGCCGGCGGCCTGCCCGGTGGCCTCACCAACCCGCTTGGAGCCCGGGCGCTCTATCTCTATCGCCATGGCAACGACATTCATTTCCGCATCCACGGTACCAACCAGCCTGAATCGATCGGGCTGGCCATGTCCAGCGGCTGCATCCGCATGCTCAACCATGATGTCGTCGATCTCTACGATCGCGTGCCCGTGGGAACGCATGTCGTGGTGATCCAGGCAAGCTGAGCCGATCAGGCTGCCTTCGCACTGTCGATGATCTTGCTGCCCGGCAGCCGCACCTGCTGCTCACCTTCAGCGCAGAAAACATGTGCACGACCCCAGTCATGCAATGCCTTGATCACCGGCTCCAGGCTGCGGCCGACCGGCGTCAGCGCATAATCGACATGCGGCGGCACGACCGGATGAACGGTGCGCGAAATCAGTCTGGCCTCTTCCAACTCTCGCAACTGCTTGGTCAGCATGCGCTGCGTTACCGCCGGCGCCTTGCGGCGCAATTCGTTGAAGCGCAACGTACCGGACAGAAGGTGGAAGAGGATCACACCCTTCCATTTGCCATCGAGAAAGGTCAGCGTCGCCTCGACCGGGCAACCGGGGAAATTCTCGACGAGCTTGGCGCGCGGGCGGGACATGACAGTATCCTTTTTGGTACTATATACAGAATTTGTGCATTCTTGCGGCTTTCGATCCTATCCGCCACATAGCTCTCACGCAATCGCCCAAGGAGAGACCTGATGCGCGCCGTTGTCTATGAGAACCCGCAACCCATTTCCGTTGAGACCTCGCTGATCGATGTCGACCTGCCGAAGCCGACCGCTGCAGGCCACGACATCCTCGTCGAGGTCAAGGCGGTCTCGGTCAACCCGGTCGACACGAAGGTTCGTGCGAGCCGCAAGCCGGAACCCGGACAATATGTGCAGCTCGGCTACGACGCTGCCGGCATCATACGCGAGGTCGGGCCGGACGTCAGCCTCTTCAGGCCGGGCGACGAGGTCTATTATGCGGGCGTTATCAACCGTCCCGGCACCAATGCCGAATTCCATCTCGTCGACGAGCGTATCGTCGGCCACAAGCCGAAAAGTCTTGGTTTCGCCGAAGCTGCTGCACTGCCGCTGACGGCGATCACGGCATTCGAAATGCTGTTCGACCGGCTGCGGATCACTGCGCTTGTGCCTGCGCCGAAGGATGCGATTTATAGGATGCTGATGGATCAGTTCCACATATCAGCACGAGTGCCGGGAGCAGCCAATGCCATCGTCATCATCGGCGCCGCCGGCGGTGTCGGTTCGATCGCGGTGCAGCTCGTCCGCGCGTTGACGGATCTCACGGTCATCGCCACGGCGTCGCGACCCGAGACATTTGATTGGATAAAGTCGCTCGGCGCCCATCCTATCGTCGACCATTCGAAGTCGCTTCCGGAGCAGGTCGCCGCACTCGGCATCGGCGCACCCGGTTTCATCTTCTCGACCACCCATTCCGGCGAACACCTGCAGGCAATCGCCGAGCTTATCGCGCCGCAGGGGCGCTTCGGCCTGATCGACGATCCAAAGGTGCTCGACGCCAATATCTTCAAGCGCAAGGCGGTGTCTGTCCACTGGGAACTGATGTTCACGCGGCCACTCTACGGCACGCCGGATATGATCGAGCAGCACAAATTGCTGAACGTCGTCGCCGATCTTGTCGATACGGGAAAAGTGAAGACGACGCTGGGCGAGAATTTCGGCACCATCAACGCTGCCAACCTCAAGCGCGCGCATGCACAGCTCGAGACGAACAAGACCAAGGGCAAGATCGTGCTCGAAGGATTTTAAGGCTCACCCCCGCGGTAATTTCAGCGGCCCGGCCGTCTTTACCGCTCGGATGGCGAAATTCGAGCGGATATCCGCGACGCCGGGCAGTGCCAGCAATGTATCGAGCAGCAGCTTCTCATAGGCCGGCAGATCGGCGACCACGACTTCGGCCAGGAAATCCGCCTGGCCGGAGATCAGGAAGCAGGACACCACTTCCGGAATGGCAAGCAGCGCCCGCTGATGTTCCTGGGCATTCTCTTTGGAATGCCTGTCGACCTTGATCTCGACGAACACCGTCAACCCCAACCCAACCTCCTTGCGGTCGATATCGGCGCGATAGCCGCGGATCACGCCGGCCTGTTCGAGGTTGCGGATGCGCCGCAGGCAGGGCGAGGGCGAGAGATGCACGCGCTCGGCAATGTCGACATTCGTCGCCCGGCCATCGTCCTGCAAGGCTTCGAGGATGGCAAAATCGAATTCATCCAGTTTTGGCATGTTTGCAAATCCTGTCGCTTCATATTGGCAGGATATTGCGCTATGGGCCAATTCACAAGCATAATGCGCAAGGACATGCCTCGGCTCTCTGGCCTATTCTTTCTTCAGTTCCAAAGAGGAAAGGCGACCACCATGGCAACCATCGTTTCATCGGAAAGCGTTCGTAGCAAAACCGCTCTTGGCTACGTGGCGGCCGGCATCACGGTCGCCATCTGGGCATCCTGGCTGGTGGTGACGCGGCATTCTGCCAATATCCATCTTGGGACCATCGAACTCGGCCTCTGCCGCTTCGGCATTCCGGCAATAGCACTTGCCCCTGTCTGGCTGAAACATGGCATCCTGCCGAAGGGCGTGCCGTTGCCGCTGCTGGCGGTCATGGTGTTGGGCTCGGGTGCCTTGTTCTTCCAGGTCACCGCCAGCGGCATTCATTCTTCCCAGGCCGGCTTTTCCGGCGTGCTGCTCGGCGGCGCCATGCCGTTTGCGACGGCGCTGATCGGCATCTTCGTCTTCCGCAGCCGACTCGACGCGACGCGCTATCTCGGGCTGGCAGCGATTTTCTGTGGTTCGCTGGCCCTGTTGCTGCCACACGTTTTCACTGGCGGCGTGGATTGGAGCAGTGTGCTGATGATCCTGGCGGGCGCATCGCTATGGGGTGCCTATACCCACGCCTTCCGACAGTCCGGCCTTGCACCGCTGCATGCGAGCGCCGTCATCGCCTTCTGGTCACTCGTCATCCATAGCGTGCTGGCGGCGATCCACGGCGTCGACTTCAGCCACGTGTCGCTCTCGGAAAGCGGCCTGCAGCTTCTGAGCCAAGGCGTGCTTTCCGGTCTGGTTGCGACTTTCACCTATGGGGTCGCTGTTAAATCGCTCGGCGGTATCCAAGCCGCTGCCTTCACGGCTTTGACCCCTGTGCTCGCCGTATTCGGCGGCGCGGCCATCCTCGGCGAACAGGCAGGCACTTCGCTCTATATCGCCGCGGCGCTCACCTGCATCGGTGTCCTGCTTTCAACCGGCCTGTTTTCTCGTCGCTGAACCACGAAGGATGGCGCCCACCCAGGCGCCATCCTTCTGTAAACGTTTCTTAACATTGCGTAGATTTTAGTGTGCGGCGCACAAATTGCTTTACGGACCACTGATAATAAGGTTATAAATCATTTGAGCCGTACCCATCCTCCCAAGCATCCGGCGAACGGCTTTCCATCATCATCATGAAGGTGCGTCCGGCATCGGCCAGGATGTGCCTGCCCGTTTTCGAAAGCCCCTGTCCGTGACCGACTGCACGCTCTCCGAGTCGTCCCCCGCCGTCCAAGATCCGGCGCCCTTGACCAAATTCCAGGTTTTCCTGGTGATCGTCGCGCTCGCTTGCGGCGGTTTCGGTATCGGCACCGGCGAATTCGCCATTATGGGCTTCCTGCCGGACGTGGCAAAGACTTTCGATGTCAGCGAGCCGCAGGCGGGCTGGGTGATCAGCGCCTATGCGCTGGGCGTGGTCATCGGTGCGCCTGTTATCGCCATGCTGGCGGCACGGCTTTCCCGCCGCAATCTGCTTCTGTCGCTGATGGCCTGGTTCTTCATCGGCAATACGCTGAGCGCTATCGCACCGAATTTCGGCTCGTTTTTCCTGCTGCGCTTCCTCACCGGCCTGCCGCACGGCGCCTATTTCGGCGTCGCCTCGCTGGTCGGCGCCTCCATGGTGCCGTTCCACATGCGGGCGCGCGCTGTCGGCTGGGTGATGCTGGGTCTGACGATCGCCACGCTCGCCGGAACGCCGATCACCGCCTTCTTCAGCCAGTTGCTCAATTGGCGCACGGCCTTCCTCTTCGTCGGCGGCATCGGCGCGCTGACCGTGGCGCTCATCTGGGTTTACCTGCCGAAGGACGAAGTCGAGGAGGGGGCCAGTGTCGCCCGCGAACTCGGCGCTCTCAAGCGGCCGCAGATCTGGCTGACGCTCGGCATCGCCGCGGGCGGCTTCGGCGGCATGTTCGCGATCTTCAGCTATATCGCCTCGATCACCACCGACGTGGCGCATCTGCCGGTGACGACGATCGCGCTGATCCTGGCGCTGTTCGGCGTCGGCATGAATGTCGGCAATATCGTCGGCTCAAAAATGGCTGACATATCGCTGATGGGCACGATTGGCGGCGTCATCGCCATCAATGCGGTGGTCATGGCGCTCTTCGCGCTGACCGCCTCCAATCCCTATATGCTCTGCCTGACCGTCTTCCTGATCGGCTGCGGTTTCGCCGCCGGCCCCGCGGTGCAGACGCGGCTGATGGACGTCGCCGCCGATGCGCAGACGATCGCCGCCGCCTCCATGCATGCTGCCTTCAACATCGCCAATGCCATCGGCGCATGGCTCGGTGGCTTGGTGATCGCCTACGGCTTTGGCTATGCGGCGACCGGTTATGTCGGCGCAGCACTTTCGATTCTCGGCCTCTGCGTTTTCGCTGGTTCGCTTTATCTCGATCGGCGCGGCAGCCGGATGGCGCTTCCGGCCACTTGATGATCGGCATTTGAAACCCCAATTGCCTGGCGAACGTTGTTGGTCAGGCAACTGGGGAACTCTGCATGAAGATGATTGCTGTCTTGAATCGGGAAGGCGGGACCTTCCGGACGACGGATATGCAAGCCTATGCCGACAGGGCAAGGCAGGTGTTCGCCGATGCCGGCGATGAATTGGAGATCATCGTCTGCACTGGCAAGGACATGCGCGAGGTGCTCGAGCGCACCGCCCGCCGCGACGATATCGGCGCAATCATCGCCGGTGGCGGCGATGGCACGATTTCGGCGGCGGCGGGCATTGCCTGGCGCAACGGCATGCCGCTCGGCGTCATCCCTGCTGGTACCATGAACCTCTTCGCCCGATCGCTGAGACTGCCGCTCGACATCTGGTCCGTGCTGGATGTCCTTGCCAGGGGCGAGATTCGCAATTGCGATATCGGCAGCGCCGATGGCCGCGCCTTCGTCCACCAGTTCTCAGTCGGCATGCACGCGCGCCTGGTGCGCTATCGCAATGCGCTGACCTACAATTCCCGTTTCGGCAAGATCGCTGCCAATATCAGAGCCGCGGTCGGCGTGATGATGAACCCGCCGCAATTCGAGATCGAATTCGACGTTGACGGCCACCGGGAACAGCGGATGACATCGGCTGTCTCGGTGTCGAATAATCCGTTCGGCCAGAACGGCCTGATGTTTTCCGACGATCTCACGAGCGGCCATCTCGGCATCTACATTGCCGAACCGCTACGGCCAGCGACCGCGACCAAACTCGCCATCGACATTCTGCGCGGAAAACTCAGGGAAAATGCTACGGTCACCGAGATGAAGGCCAAGGCAGTCGACCTGCATTTCCCGCGCGTCTATCGGGCGGCAAACTATGTGCTCGACGGCGAACTTGTGCCACTTGGCAGGAAGGTGTCAATCAAGCTGCATCCGGGCGAATTGAAAGTGATCATGCCGCGGGACGCTTGACGGACGCTTCGGTCCACCCTGGCGGTCACAAGCTCACGCCGAGAGACCGCCGACAGGAATAATCTCTTTTGAGGCCATCTGCCATGGCGCTCCATGCCAATTGCCCAGCCACCGCTCCACTTGCAGCCCTGCCTCGTGCAGCAACTCCGCAAGTTTGTCCTTCTCTATGAACCGTATCTGCGATGAAGCGGAGAGTGTCTTTCCGATTGACGCGATTTCATAGAATGTCTGATAGGTCGCGATCGCAGTCGCCGGATCGTACTCAACATCATTCCAGGCTCTGACTTCGCCATAGGCCGGATGCGTCACCATCCGCTCCGACGCCTCTGGCGTCCAAGTCTCCCAGGCCCGGTAGGCCGGGTTGCGCGTATCGAAGACAAAGCGACCGCCCGGCGCCAGATGCGCGGCTATGGTCTTCAGCACCTTGAGCGCGTCATCGTCGGTGAGAAACACCTGGAATGCATGGCCGGTCAGCAGCACGAGGTCGAAGGTTTCTCCCAGCCGCACGTCCTGGGCTGCTGCCTCGACCCAACGCACTTTTTCACCGTCTGCACGGCTGCGCGCGACATCAAGCATGGCGCCGGCAGGGTCGACACCAACGACATGCCGTCCGCCTGCCAGCATGGCCGCGAGTTGCCCGGTACCGCAGCCAAGATCGAGCACGGACGTTGCACCTCCGGCTATCTCGACGCAGAAGCTGAAATCGTCCCAGACGCCGTTCTCGATGTCATAGAATTCGACCAGGCTCGGGTCCCGGTAAAGCGGATCGTCGTCGGTCATGGTCGTTCGAGCCTGCTGCCGATATTACTGGAAGGCCGTCTCGAAGAAGCTTCTGAGCTTGCGCGAATGCAGCTTTTCCGACGGCATGTCCGAGAGCTTTTCCAGCGCCCGGATACCGATCCTGAGATGCTGAGCCACCTGGCTCTTGTAGAAAGCCGTCGCCATGCCCGGCAGCTTCAATTCGCCATGCAGCGGCTTATCCGAGACGCAGAGCAGGGTGCCATAGGGCACGCGGAAGCGGAAGCCATTGGCGGCGATCGTCGCCGATTCCATGTCGAGCGCAATGGCGCGCGCCTGCGACAGGCGTTTCACAGGGCCGCTCTGGTCGCGAAGTTCCCAGTTGCGGTTGTCGATCGTGGCGACCGTGCCGGTGCGCATGATGCGCTTCAATTCCCAGCCTTCATAACCGGTGATCTCGGCCACGGAATCCTGCAGCGCCTGCTGCACTTCGGCGAGCGCCGGGATCGGCACCCAGACCGGCAGGTCGTCATCGAGCACATGGTCTTCACGCATATAGGCATGCGCCAGCACATAGTCGCCAAGCCGCTGGCTGTTGCGCAGGCCGGCGCAATGGCCGAGCATCAGCCATGCATGCGGACGTAGCACCGCGATATGGTCGGTGATCGTCTTGGCGTTGGAGGGGCCGATGCCGATATTGACGGCCGTGATACCGCCGTGGCCCTTCTTCTTCAGATGATAGGCTGGCATCTGCGGCAGGCGGGTGGCCGGAAGGCCCTCGGTCGGCTCCGCATCGCCTGCCTTGGTGACGAGGTTACCCGGTTCGACGAACGCGGTGTAGCCATTGCCGCCCTCGATCATCTGCTGACGCGCCCAGGCGCAGAATTCATCGATATAGAACTGGTAGTTCGTGAACAGCACGAAATTCTGGAAATGCTCGGCATTGGTGGCGGTGTAGTGGCTCAGCCGCGCCAGCGAATAGTCGATGCGCTGCGCCGTGAACGGCGCGAGCGGCCTGGGCGCTCCCGCCGGCGGCTCATATTCGCCATTGGCGATTTCGTCGTCGGTGGTGGAGAGATCGGGCGTGTCGAAGAGATCGCGCAACGGTACGTCGATCGTGTTGGCCGCAGACGCTTCGACATGCGCGCCTTCCTGGAAGGCGAAATGCAGTGGGATCGGCGTCGTCGATTCGGTGACCGTTATCGGCACGTTATGGTTTTTCAGCAACTGGCCGACTTGTTGCTTGAGATAGTGGCGGAACAGTTTTGGCCGGGTGACCGTGGTCGAATAAAGGCCTGGCTCGCTGAGGAAACCATAAGGCAGGCGGGTATCGACCTCGTCATATCGTAGAGGCGCCATGCGGACTTCCGGATAGAAGGCGCGGTAGCGTCCGAGCGGTACCGCCCCGCGGGTGACGTCCGCAAACGCGTTGCGCAGGAAGGAAGTATTGCGCTCGTAGAGCATTTCGAGCGTATCAACCGCTTCGGCCGGGGTCGTGAACGTAGCCGGTTGGAAAGGCTCGGGTGTGTGGATATCGAAGACGGAATGAGAAAGGATTCGCTTAGCCATGGGCCATTATAAAGAGCTGTTCATGACAATCAAACCGGCGTGAAGCCGATTTCAGCGATTTTTCTCGGAAAAACGTTATTGCATCGCAACCGAATGCAGCGCAGCCATAATCGCCAGATTGGCCACGACTTTGCCGAATGCGGGAACGAAGGGCAGCGAAACCAGCGGCAGTGCCACTGCCAGGCGTCGTATGGTCGTAATGATCTTCATGGCCTTTTCTTCCGTCCCGTCATGCATGTCAGAGTTCCGTGCGGCACTGGCCGCCATCTAGCTGCGGGCAGGGATGATCGGCGCTGAATGTAACGCTCCGGCCCGGCCGCTCGTGTTGTTCGACGATCGTCAGCAGACCGACGGCGAACAATGCTGCCGACAAGCAGATGATAGTGAAGCGCCGCATCATGATGGTCATTTCGGTCAATGTTCCCTTGGCATGTGCCATTCTTGAACACTTCTATACTGGCGTCTGGCTGAACTGCTTCTGAGAGGTGCATTCATGAGGCGTTCAGAATGATTGCCGGCGCATGGTAGGGTTGCATTCACCCGCTGTGGAGGAATGCGCAGTGGCAGCATCCGTCAGGACGACCTATATGCAGGCAGGTTGCGATCGCCGCAGCGGATCAGAAGGCGGAAGACATGGACGAGAATGACAGGCGCGCGCGCATGATGGCTGAGCGGATTGCCGAGACCGGCATCGACGAGGCCATGCTCGAACGTCTCGTCCGCAACTTCTATGGCCGGATCCGGGTGCATGCCGTGCTCGGCCCGATCTTCAACGCGCGCATTCATGATTGGGAACATCACATGCAGCGCCTGACTGCCTTCTGGTCGGCCGTGGCGCTGGCAAGCGGCGTCTATAGTGGCAGCCCGATGCAGAAGCATCTCGACCTGCCGGTCGATGGTCGCCATTTCGACCTCTGGCTCGATCTGTTCCGGAAGACGGCTGAGGAGATCTGCCCGCCCCAGGCGGCCGAGTTTCTCATGGGCCGTGCCCGCCGCATTGCCGAAAGCCTGGAACTCGCCATCGCCGTTCAGAACAAGGTGATGCTGGGCAAGGATGAGCGCCTGAGGCGCCCCGATGCCGACGTCTTCCTGCCGGAAGCGACCGTCTGAAACCTTACTACTCCCATGCTGGATCCCTGCGCGCCCGATGGCGGCTGCGCGACTTTCTGCCCGCTGGATGCTGCGAAACAAACGCGCGTCGGGGTGCCTGATGATTTTGTGGTGAAGAAACCGCTAAAACCGCAGGCTGAAAATTCGGTAAAATTCTTTGCGAAATCCGCTCATTCCAGGCTTTTCGATGCTTAACAAAAACCCAAGTTTACCAAGCATTTGAACTTTGTTTTCGGCAAATTAAGCATGCATTTTAAGCGAGTATTGAAAGCCATGCTGCATATTAAAACCCATAAGAAGCGCGGGAAAAACCGCCATCTGGAGAGAGATCGAGAACACGCGAAGCAAGGCGGACCGATCATCTCCTGAGCCTCTCAAGGCAAGACAGGGACAGACGTTAAAACAACGAATTCAGCCAAGGGACGAAAAAAATGGCACGATACGAAATCAGCAACATGGAAGCGGCAATGGGCGGCGAGACGCAGGCCGACGTCTTCTGTGAAATGGGCCTCATGTATGCGACCGGCCGCGGTTGCAACCTCGATCTCGTCGCAGCCCATAAGTGGCTCAACATCGCCGCAATCAAGGGCTCCGAACGCGCCGCCCTGCTGCGCGCCGATCTCGGCCGCTCGATGAGCAAGACCGAACTCGCCAAGGCGCTGCGCGCTGCACGTGAGTGGATGACGGTTCATTGAGTAAGGGAAAGCGAATAGTCAGTAGCGAATAGCGAGTAGTTGATTTCTGTTACGGCCCCAAAGTAACCGTCTTCTATTCGCTATTCGCTATTCGCTATTCGCTATTCGCTCACATATTCCCCAACCGCTTCAACACCTTCGGCAATGCCTCCTCGAACAGATCGAGTTCCGGCGTCGGCCCGACGCTGACGCGAATGCAGCGGTTGAGCGGCGCCACTCCGGGCATGCGGATGAACACGCCTTCCTCCATCAACCCGTCGACGATGGCGCGCGAATAGACGCCGTCGCGACCGCAATCGACTGTGACGAAATTCGTCGCGGAGGGCAGGGGGCTGAGATCATTGGCGCGCGCAATCGTGCCGATCCGATCCCGCGCCGCGGCAATCTTCCCCAAGACCTCGCCGAGATAGGCCTGGTCATCGAGTGCGGCGATCGCGGCCGCCACGGCGATGCGGTTGAGGCCGAAATGGTTGCGGATCTTGTCGAATGCCTTTGCCGTGTCGTCCGCCGCGATCACATAGGCGATGCGCGAGCCCGCCAGGCCATAGGCCTTGGAAAAGGTGCGGGTGCGGATGACGTTCGGCCGATCGAGGAGCGCCTCGGCGGGCGGAATGATCCCGGCCGGCGCCGTTTCGCCATAAGCCTCGTCGAGGATCAGCATCGTCGTCTCGGGCAGTGCGCGCGCAAAGGCCAGAACCTCTTCGGACCGGATGGCGCTACCCATCGGATTGTCCGGGTTGGCGAAATAGACGAGCGGCGCGTTCTCGCGCTGCACGGCCTCCAGCAGGCCTTCGAGATGTTCGTGGTCATCCTTGTAGGGCACCGTCACCAGCTGCCCGCCGAAGCCGACAACATGATAGTTGAAGGTCGGATAGCCGCCGAGGGAGGTCACGACCGGCATGCCCGGCTCGATGATCAGCCGGACGATTTCGCCGAGGATGCCGTCAATGCCGGCGCCGACATTGATCTGCTCGCGCGAAACACGGTGATGGCGGGCGATCGCCTCTCGCAGCTCGAAATTCTCCGGATCGGTATATTTCCACGTCTCCTCGACCGCTGCGATCATCGCCGCCTTGACCGTAGGCGAAGGACCGAAGCCGCTTTCATTGGCGCCGATGCGCGCCTTGACCTTGAGATGGCGATTGCGTTCGATCGCCTCCGGCCCAACGAACGGCACGGTCGTCGGCAGGTCGCGGGCAATGGCGGTAAAGCGTGGAAATGCTGGCATGAGGGTCCCCCGATTCACAGGGGCGACCATAAGATATTCCGGGAGGGGCGGGAAGCGCTTCGCGCATGTCTCCCGAAAGTCGCCACCGGTTTCGGGATAAAGACATGCGCAATAACAAAGAGCTGAAGCGCTGTGAGCGATCCCTGGAGATCGCGGGGCGGCTCAGCGCGTCAGGAAGTCGTTGCGGATGATCGCCGACAGCACATGTTCGGCGATCGGCTTGATGAAGCGCACCCCGACACGTTCGCCGGTGCGGTAAACTTCTGCGCAGCCGATCCGCTCCTCACCGCCAAGGAAGGTGAGGTAATAGTGATCCGGCAGGCCGATCGTCGTGTGCACATGGATGCCGGCGCCACCGCGGGAGATGTCCATTACCTGACATGTCCGCGAGGTCATCCCGGAAAGGCCCGGATTGATCGCCAGCAGGCTGCCTGGTTTGTTGACCGTGAACCGCTCGTAGCGGCGCGCTTCGAGGCCAGGTTCGACATGGATCGAGTTGGGCGTCATATCCGGAGCAACGTTGGCCATGTTTGGTTCTCGCTTTGGGTTAGTCCAAAACTGGCACGGAAAATTTGAGAGGCTCTGAATAAGCTATTTAAAATCCTAGCGAATTGCACTTTTATGCATTTTTGGCAAATATTCGTGGCGTCAAACGAAGCACAAATGAAAGCCGCCCTGCAGATCGGACAGGGCGGCTTTTCAATGAAAGTGTCGGTCGAGGCTATTCCATCATCTCGGTTTCGAGCGAGGCGACGCCGGTGATCGATTGCTGGAAGCCGGGGTCGAGGAACATGTTGAACTTGATCATCATCCGGTCGCCTTCGCGGCGCACTTCCGTGGCGCCGATCTCTTCGGTCGAGCCCAGGATGATGAGGAAGAAATTCCGCGGCAACATGATATAGGGGCCTATATTGATCAGCGCGCCGGCGCAGGACAGGCTTTCGATCAGGCAGTTATACTTTTTCTTGATCGTCAAGTGCGGGGCGACTGGAATGATCGTCCCCGGGCGATCAACCCGAAACTGCCGAAAGCTGCGCTTCGGATTGGAGATCATCATCCTGTCGTTGAAATCCTTGAAATGATGTAACTGCATTGCGGGTGTCTCCTTTCCTGGGTTTACGGCAAGCATAAGGCGCTGAGATTTAAGCAAGATTGAACGGCAAGGGTTTATTGGCGGCGCGGTTAATCCTCGATGAATGCAACCGGTCGTATTCGAGTGAATCGCGCTCGGTCGGATATGCTGTCACGCAGGTGACTTGACACTTGCCGGCTCCTGCGTGTATCAGCCCGCTCCGGTTGAGGCGCCTGCCGCTCGCGAGCTCTGCTCATGGTGAAGTCCTCGGTTTGTTTTTGCGCATGTCGTTATCCCGAAACGAGGGACCGCTTTCGAGCGACATGCGGCAGAGACTGAAATGCCCTGAACGTCCAACGGGACGGCGGCAATGCGAGCCCCCCATCGGATCCCAAGGGTTTTCGTGAGGCACGCATGTCCACTCAAAACATCTTCCTGCATGGCAGCCTGAGCCGGCTCTTTGTCCGCACGGCGGCACCGATCGTCCTGATCATGGTTATCAACGGCCTCTATGTCGTGGCCGACGCTTATTTCCTTGGCGTCTACGCAGGCGCCGCGGCGCTGTCGGCGGTCACGCTCATCTTCCCCATGATGATGATGCTCTACGCTCTGCAAACACTGGTCTCCAACGGCATGGCCAGCATCCTGGCGCGGGAGCTCGGGGCGGGGCGACGCGACGACGCGCGCCACACCTTCACAGGCGCGCATCTGCTTGTGATGGCGGTGGTGATTGCCGTTTACTTGCTCTACTGGCTGTTCGGCCGCGCGCTGATCGACATCGGCGCGGCCGGCGCCCCCGCCGTGGCGGGAAATGCCCGGATCTTCACGGGCATCATGGTCGGTTTCGCGCCACTCTCGTTCCTCCTGTCGCTCAACATCGACGCTTTGCGCTGCGAGGGCCGGCTCGGCTTCATGACGATCGCGACAATTTCGGCGACGGTGCTCAACATCGTCTTCAACTGGCTGTTCATGGGCGGTCTACACTGGGGCGTGGCGGGTTCGGCTGTTGGCACTGTGCTGGCGCAAACGATCTGCCTTGCGGCGATCGCGATTTTTCGTTGGCGCAACCCCGCTGCGCTGAAACTTGCGCGTCCCGGGCCGGTGCGCGAATGGCGGGCGATGCTGGCGCTCGGTGCGCCGACCAGTCTCGGCCTCATGGGCATCTCGCTGGTCTCGGCATCGATCATCGCCAATATCCGTCTCTGGGAGCTGGACCACTATGTCGAGACGATCGCTGCCTATGGCGTGGTGACCCGCATCCTGACCTTTGCCTATCTGCCGATGATGGGCATCAACATCGCCTTCCAGACCATCTGCGGCAATAATTTCGGCGCCGGGCTGAAGGAACGCACCAACGGCATTCTGAAGATCGCCCTTATGACGGCCGTCATCTATTGCGGTCTGGTGCAAGTGATCTGCTTCCTGTTCTCGGCGCATTTCGGCGCTGCCTTCGTCAGTGATCCGAAGATCATCGCCGAGACGGCACGCATCCTACCGTGGACGACCGCCGTTTATGTGCTCTGCGGTCTACCCGTCGTGCTGTCGGGCTATTTTCAGTCGATCGGCGACGCGCCACGGGCCGGAATCCTCGGCCTGTCGCGCACCTATCTGTTTGCGATCCCGCTGGTCTTCATCCTGCCGCATCTGTTCGGGGAACAGGGTATCTGGATGGCGGCACCGACGGCGGATATCGCCATGGTCGGGCTGATCGCGGTGGTCTTGGCAGTCAATGCCGGCCGGCGAGGATGGCGGTTCGGCGTGCTGCAGCCGGTGTGAGAGCCGGAGCAGCCAAGCCTGTCAGCCTTGCGGCAGCAGCCGAGTGAGCAGATCCGACAGGATCTGGCGCTCGGCTCCGTCGAGCGAAGCAAAGCCAGCGCCGGCCACGTTTGAATGGATTTCCACACCCCGCAGGTAAAGCGATCTGCCGAGCGGGGTCAGTTGCAGTGCCATCGCCCGCCCTGCACCGCGCTGCCGCTCGATCAGGCCGCGCTGTATCAGCCGCGTGGTCAGCGTTCCGAAAGCCTGGTCGGAATTGAAGGTCAGTTGCGCCAGCCGATGCTGCGAGCCGCCGGGAGTGCGCTCGATCTCGCGCAGCGCATTCCATTGGACCAAACTCACGCCCAAAGGTTCCAGCGCCGCATCGAGCAGACGATGCTGGCGATCCTGAATACGCTTGATCAGAAGCCCCAAATGTTCAGGCGTGCTTGACATATAAATATGTTTATATAAATAGGTTGATTATGTCAATCGTCGCTAAGAGGTTTTGCTGTGCAAACATCCGTAAGGTCATTGAATATGCCGGCCGGAAACGTGGCGCTGCATATTGCCGAAACCGGAGCGGGACGCCCTTTCCTGCTGCTGCACGGTGGCGCCGGTCCTGCATCGATGCGAGGATTGGGAGAGGGGCTGTCGCAGATTGGTTCTGCGATCCTGCCGACACACCCTGGCTTTGATGGCCGGCTGAGGCCGTCCTGGCTCACGTCTATCCGGCAACTGGCAGAGATTTACACCGCTCTGCTGGAGGATATGGACGTGCGGGATGTGACCGTCATCGGCAATTCCGCCGGCGGTTGGATCGCAGCGGAGATGGCCTTGCTGGACGCATCACGTATTGCTGGCATCGTCCTGATGAACGCCGTCGGCATCGATGCCGATCCCTTGGGGCAGTCGATCGTCGATCCGATGGTCGTCTCAGCGGAAAAGCGGGCAGCACTCGCCTTCCACGATCCCGCCTCCTTTGCCATCGCGCCGTCTGGACCGGACGCCGCAACTGCCATGGCGGAGAACCAGCGCACGCTGCGCATCTATGCCGGCGAGCCCTTCATGTATGATCCCACCTTGCGGGAGCGACTGGCAGGCATGACCTGCCCAGCCTTGCTGCTATGGGGTGAGAGTGATGGCATCGTCGACCTTGCCTATGGCAGGCGCTACGCGGCGGCGATCCCCGGCAGCCGCTTCGAGACCGTAGCCTGCGCCGGCCATTTCCCGCATATCGAGCAACGTGACGAAGTTATGCAGCGTATTAGTGTATTCGCATGGCTTCCAGGGGCGTGAGCCGTGACGCTTTTGAGTTGCCAGTTATGCTCCGGAGCGATGGAACTCGGGATGTTGTGGCTGGCTTGACATTATGGGCTGGGTTACCAGACGCGCCCGGGCCAGTCCTTGCGGTCAGACAAGTGATCGAAAGCTTCATCAGCTGACATGAGAGGAATGCGAAGCAATATGCTCGTCGCCGCAATCATCCGATCGAATGGATCGCGGTGATCCCAATCCAGTGATGCGGCCAAAAGCGCAATTTCAGGTGTGAGCGTTGCTATGCGACCTTGCTGTTGGGTCAGAAGATGCGGGAGTTGCCCGACATGTGCTTCCATTTCAGGCCACTTGCCAAGTCGCACCTTCTGGGCGACCTCGTAGAAGCTTACAGGGCTGACGTGAATTTCATTGGCGGTGTTGATAAGGTCGAGATCACGTTTTGGCAGCCGCGGGTCTACTGTAAGATTCCATGTCCAGATATGCGTATCGAGGAGGAAAGACGCCATCAGGCACCTTCCCAGTCCCGCAATTCTTCTTCACTCATCGGTTCGAGAAAATCCGGCCCGCCAGGTGGGACTATCCCCTTGAGAAGGCCACTTTTGAAGCGCGTCTGTTCTACAGGAACCAACCGCACTGCCGGCGTCTGACCCCTGGCAATAACCACGTCTTCGCCGTCGAGCGCAGCTTCGATCAATTTCGACAGCTGCGTTTTTGCTTTGTGAACCGTGACCTGCATGGCAATCTCCGTTTATTAGCTAAGTTAGCTAATAAACGGAAAGAAATCAAGCTCACGCCTTCAGCAGCCACTCATGCTCCGGCTGGTTATGGAACTTCCACACCCTCTTCGGCCCAGCCATGACATTGAGATAGTAGAGATCATAGCCATGCACGGTGGCGCAAGGGTGATAGCCCTTCGGCACCAGCGTCACGTCACCGTTCTCCACGGCCATAGCCTCGTCCAGCGACCGGTCGTCGGTGTAGACGCGCTGGAACGCGAAACCCTGTGGCGGGTTCATACGATGATAATAGGTCTCCTCCAGCAGGCTCTCGTAAGGCAGGTTGTCCTGGTCGTGCTTGTGCGACGGATAGGAAGAACTGTTGCCGTTTGGCGTGATCACCTCGACCACCAGCAGCGAATGAGCGGAATTGTCGTCCTCCGGCATGATATTGGTGACCAGGCGGACATTCGAGCCCTTGCCGCGGTTGAACTGCGGATGAGTGCCCGGCGGGATCAGCTTCGTGTTGAAATCGCCGCCGCCCGGCGCCGAGCAGACGGCGAGTTCGAGATCGGTCGTGGCGGTCACCGACCAGTGCGAATGGGCGGGAATGTAGAGCGCGTAGGGCGCGCCTTCGAACGGGCTCATCCGCTCGCCGAGCGTGCCGAAATCCTGAGCATCAACTGAGGTTTTTCCTTTGCCGGAGACCCAGACGAGGCAGACTTCGCGATCGCCGGTGTCGCCTGAGGCGGTCTCGCCGGGTCTCAGCTTGTTCATGTCGAAGCCGACATAGGTCCAGCCGGCGGTCTCGGGCGTGACATGCGTGACGCGGCCACTTGTGCCTTTGGGTTTGACGAGCAGGTTCGGCATCGGCTGTTCCTTTTCCAAACGTTGTTGCCGTGAGGTTTACCCCTCACCAAGCGCGGCCAAGCGATCGGCTACGCCTCTCGCGGCCTTGCTATCCTCTCCCGCAAGGGGAGAGGCAGGGTGCCACAATTGTCGTCCTCACTTGAGGCAAGGCAGTGCGGCGAGTTTTCCTCTCCCCTTGCGGGAGAGGATACGAAGGCCAGGTGAACGTAGTGAACCTTTGGCCGAAGTTGGTGAGGGGTGCAATCGCCCCCCCCCCCGTCTCACCCCTTCGGGAAACCCTCGGTCTCCACAGTATACCCCGCAGCCGTCATAACCCGCATCAACTCCGCATAACCGATCTCGGCCATCTTCTGCGGCGGCGCCTTGCGCGGATCCTGTTCCGCCTCGACGACGAACCAGCCTTCATAGCCATAATCGGCGAATTTCTGCACGATGGCCTTGAAATCCAGCGAGCCGTCGCCCGGCACGGTGAAGGCGCCAAGCGCCACAGCATCGAGGAAAGACTGGCGGCTGCGGTCCAGACCGTCGATCACCGGCTGGCGGATATCCTTCACATGCACATGGTTGATGCGGCCATGATGGTTGTCGATGGCGCGCAGCACATTGCCGCCGGCGAACGCCAGATGCCCGGCATCGAGCAGGAGCGGAATACCTTCGCCGGAATTGTGCATGAAGGCATCGAGTTCCGGCTCGGTTTCCACCACGGCAGCCATGTGGTGGTGATAGGAAAGCGGCATGCCCTGCTCGGCGCACCATTCGCCGAACTGGGTCACTTTGCGGCCATAAGTCTTCATTTCGTCGTCGGAGAGACGCGGCTTGGTGGCGAGCGGCTTGGAGCGGTCGCCCTGGATGGAGCGGCCGACTTCGCCATAGACGATGCAGGGCGCGTTGACCGCCTTGAACAGTTCGATCATCGGCGCGATGCGATCCTTGTTGGCCGCAAGCTCCTCATTGACCAGCGTGCCCGAGAACCAGCCGCCGCAGAGCGTCACGTCGGCGGCGCGCAGGATCGGCAGCATCTCGCTGGGATTGTTGGGAAAACGGCGGCCCTGCTCCATGCCGGTAAAGCCGGCGCTGCGTGATTGCCGCAGGCATTCTTCGAGCGAGACGTCATCGCTCAGTTCCGGAAGGTCGTCGTTCCACCAGGCGATGGGCGACATGCCGAGTTTGGCTTTCATCGATAGTCTCCTTGAGGCGCGTCGTTGGAAGGCCGGCAACCGGTCTTCCAACGACAGTCATATGAAATCTTCCTGGTCTCCGCGCGGCGCTCAGCCGATGCTCTGCGCCGCAAGCGCCTTGATATAGGCCTCACGCGCCGTGTTGACCTGCTCGCGCGGGCTGACTTCCGGCACCGCCACATCCCACCAATGGCCGCCGGCCTGGGTAGTGATCAGCGGATCGGTGTCGATGACGATCACCGTCGTGCGGCCATTGTCTTTCGTGTCCTTCAGCGCCTGCTCCATCTCGGCGATCGAGCCGACTTTCAGCGCCACCGCACCCATCGCCTCGGCATGCTTGCGGAAATCGATATCCGGCATTTCCTCGTGATGGGAGTCCTTGAGCAGATTGTTGAAGTTGGCGCCGCCGGTGGCCATCTGCAGCCGGTTGATGCAGCCATAGCCACGATTGTCGAGCGTCACCACGGTGATCTTCTTGCCGAGCATCACCGAAGTCGACAGTTCCGAATTCAGCATCATGTAGGAGCCGTCGCCGACCATGACGATGACATCGGCATCCGGCCGGGCGAGCTTGACGCCCAATCCGCCGGCAATCTCATAGCCCATGCAGGAGAAGCCATATTCCATGTGATAGCTGCCCGGCGAGGTCGCGGGCCAGAGCTTGTGCAATTCGCCCGGCAGGCCACCCGCGGCACAGACCAGCACCGTGTTTTCGCCTGCGCGGGTGCGGGCGACGGCGCCGATCACCTGCGCGTCGGAGGGCAAGGGCGCGTTGGTCGGAGCCAGCGCCTTTTCGGCCGAGGCCATCCACTCGGCCTTGAGGCGCGCAGCCTCTTCCTGCAACCCGGCCGAGGCTTTCCAGCCGCCGAGTGCCGACGTCATGACCGAGAGGGTGTTCCGGGCATCGCCGACGACAGGCAGCGCATTGTGCTTGGCGGCGTCGAAGCTGGCAACATTGATGCTGACGAACTTCACCGTCTCGTTCTTGAAGATCGCCCAGGAACCGGTGGTGAAATCCTGCAGCCGGGTTCCAACCGCGATGACGACATCAGCCTTTTCCACCAGCGCATTGGCCGCCGACGTGCCGGTGACGCCGACCGAACCCATCGAGAGCGGATGCCGCTCGTCGATAGCCGATTTGCCGGCCTGGGTTACGGTGACCGGAATGCCGTGGCGCTCGGCGAATGCCTGCAGCGCCGCCGTGGCGCGGGAATAAAGCACGCCGCCACCGGCAATGATCACCGGCGTCTTCGCGGACTGAATTGCCGCGACCGCCGCCTCTATTTCGCCGTCGTCGGCATGCTGCCGGCGGAGAGACCAGACCTTCTCCTCGAAAAAGCTTTCCGGATAGTCGAAGGCCTCGGCCTGCACATCCTGGCAGAGCGACAGGCAGACGGGGCCGCAATCGACTGGATCGGTCAGCACCTGCATCGCGCGGCGCAGCGCCGGGATGATCTGCTCGGGCCGGGTGATGCGGTCGAAATAGCGGGTAACGGGCCGGAAAGCATCATTGGCCGACAGCGTGCCGTCCTGGAAACTTTCGATCTGCTGCAGTACCGGATCGGGGGCACGGTTGGCGAAGACGTCGCCGGGGAGGAACAGCACCGGAATGCGGTTGACATGTGCGACGCCGGCCGCGGTCACCATGTTGAGCGCTCCGGGGCCGATCGAGGTGGTGCAGGCCATGAAGCGCTGGCGGAACGCGGCCTTGGCGAAGGCGATGGCCGCATGCGCCATGCCTTGCTCATTGTGCGCGCGATAGGTCGGCAGCTCCTGGCGTACCTGGTACAGCGCCTCGCCCATGCCAGCGACATTGCCATGACCGAAGATCGCCCAGACGCCGGCGAAGATCGGCAATGTCTCGCCATCGACCACCGTCATCTGCTTTTTCAAGAAATGCACGATGGCCTGCGCCATCGTCAGCCGGATCGTCTTGCCCATTGTGCTTCCTCCCGCATCGTTTGCGTCGCGGTTTAAGTTCGTTCGTCTTCAATCTCGTTGTGTCGGCGGCGGCGAATTCACCCCTCACCAACTTCGGCCAAGGGTTCGCTTAAGCTTACCCGGCCTTCGTATCCTCTCCCGCAAGGGGCGAGGAAAACTCGCGGCGGCCTCTTGCCACAATCGAGGCGGTTGCTCATGGCACCCTACCTCTCCCCTTGCGGGAGAGGATAGCAAGCCCGCGCGAGACGTAGTCGAGTGCCTGGGCGCGCTTGGTGAGGGGTAAACAGCCTCGCCAACCCCTAAAGCCCGCGCGTCCTCAGCCAAGCCTTGGTCAGTGCCTCGAACCGTCCCGCCATATCCGCAATCGCGGCCTCGTCATTCATCTGACCCGACAGCCATTGCTGCGCGGCATAGGCAAAAATCGTCCGGCCGACCGCAAAGCCCTTGACCAGCGGCGAGACTGCGGTGGCGGCAAACGCCTTTTCAAGCTGCTCTGCCGGCGCTTCCAGGCCGAGCAGCACGATGCCGCGGCACCAGGGGTCGTTGTCGTTTATCACCTTTTCGATATTCTTCCACGCAGCCGGCGAATGCTGCGGTTCGAGCTTCCACCAGTCCGGCTTGATACCGAGCGCGTAGAGTTCGGTGATCGCGCGCGAAATCGTCGTGTCGTCCAATGTCCCATGCTTGCCAGCGATGATTTCGACCAGCAGTTCGCGACCGACCTTGCGGGCGGCTTCGAACAGGCTGAGCAGCTTCTGCTGCTGCTCCCTCTTCAGCGCTTCCGGATCGTCCGGATGGTAGAAGCACAGGCATTTGATGCAATGCTCGACCGGCCATTCGACCAGCTGCGAGCCGATATCCTGCGAGAATTCGAACCGGAGCGGCCGTGAGCCTGGCAGTTCCACCGGCCGGCCGATCCAGGAAAAGCCCTTTTTGGCGGCGTCGAAGAAGGCCTCGCGACCAAAACGCTCGTCGATCAGCATGCCGTAGCCTTCGCGGCCCTGGCTGACCCGTGCGGCGGCAGCGACGGCCAGCCGCTTGAAGACGTTGATCTTCGCATGCGGCGCCTTGACGGAATCGCAGATATCCGTGAGCTGCGAGCGATGGTCGATGGCCAGCGCCATCAGGAGCGGGATATCGCCGCGGCGCGTCGTCGCCCAATGGATGTGGCTGAGCGCCTCATCCTTTCTGAGCGCCTTGTATTTGCTGCCATGCTTGAGGAAATGTTGCAGCTCTTCCCAGGTCGGATATTCCGGCGCACAGAGCAGGCGCGATACGGCGAAGGCGCCGCAGGCATTGGCCCAGGTGGCCGAGGTCGCATGCGGCTCGCCCGAGAGCCAGCCGCGCAGCAGGCCGGACATGAAGGCGTCGCCGGCGCCGAGCACATTATAGACCTCGATCGGAAAGCCCTGGCCGACAATGCCGTCTTCGAGATTGTCGGAGATCGGGCCGTCATAGACGATGCAGCCCATGGCGCCGCGCTTGAGCACGATGGTCGCCGGTGTCGCCGCCCGGATCGCTTTCAGCGAGGCGAGCACGCTATCGGCGCCCGAGGCGATCATGATCTCTTCCTCGGTGCCGACGATCAGGTCGCAATCCGGCAGCACCGATTTCATCAGCGTCGAGACGCGATCGGATTTCACATAACGCTCGAAGCCTTCGGCATGGCCGGCGAGGCCCCAGAGATTGGGGCGATAGTCGATGTCGAAAATCACCTTGCCGCCGCTCTCCTTGGCGATGCGGATCGCCTTGCGCTGCGCCGCTTCCGTATTCGGCTTGGAGAAATGCGTGCCGGAGACGAGGACGGCGCGTGACGAACGGATGAAATCCTCGTCAATATCGCTTTCGTCGAGCGCCATGTCGGCGCAGTCGGTGCGCACGAAAATCATCGGCGACACGCCTTCGGATTCGATCGCCAGCAGCACCAGCGCCGTCAGCCGGTCCTTGTCGGTGGCGATGCCATCGGTGTTGACGCCTTCGCGGTCGAGCTGCTCGCGAATGAAGCGGCCCATCTGCTCGTCGCCAACCTTGGTGATCAGCGCAGATTTGAGCCCTAGCCGGGCGGTGCCGACAGAAATATTGGTCGGGCAGCCGCCGACCGACTTGGCGAAGGAGGCAATGTCCTCCAGCCGCGAGCCCGATTGCTGGCCATAAAGATCCACGGAGGAACGTCCGATGGTGATGACGTCGAGGCTTTTTTCCTGATCTGAACCGGCCATTGCTCTATCCTCTATTTCCAGTCGGTCTTGCAGCCGACTTTTCGCTATTTTGAAACATAAATTCTATGGAAAAGTCAAATGGAATTTTTGTTTCATTTTGTATATATGTTTCTTTCGCGTTCCATCTGGCGGCGCTTTTCGGCAATCGCCACCGGCATGGCCATGGCCAGCGCCATCGAGGCCGATAGCGAGCGGAAGCCGGAGAAATCCGATTCCACCACTTCGAACCAACATTTGGCGAAAACCGCAAGCGGTGAGAACACCGAGTCGGTGATCGCCACCACCGGTACGCCACGCTTGGCGAAACTCTCGGCATTGGCAATGCTGTCGGCTGCATAGGGCGAGAAACTGACGGCAAAGGCCGCATCGCGGTCGCCGGCGAATTGCGCCATTTCCGCCTCGACGCCGTTGGGCGAGGCCACCATCATGTAGCGGATGCCGAGCTTGCCGAAGGCATAGGCCATGTGCGCAGTCAGCGGATAGGAGCGGCGCTTGGCAATGAGATAGATCGTTTCTGCGCCGGCGAGAATGTCGATCGCCTGGGCAAATTGCGCCGGATCGATCGATGCCGCCAGTCGGCCGATCGACTGCGCTGCCGCATTCAGGAAGCCGCTCAGCAGTTCGGCTTCGTGGATATGATTGTTTTCGCGCTCGAGGATGTTCAACCGCTCTTCGTAAGAAAGCGTCTTTTCCTTCAGCCGGTCTCGGAAAATGCTTTGCAGGTCGGAAAAGCCTTCATAGCCGAGATGATGGGCAAGCCGCACCAGAGTCGAGGGCTGGACTTCTGCCGCCGAAGCAATGCTGGCCGCGGTGCCGAAGGCGATCTCGTCGGGATTGGCAAGCGAATAGGCGGCGACCTGGGCGAGGCGTTTCGGCATTTCCGCCTTGCGCTCGATCATCGCGGCGCGCAGGGTCTCGAAATCGCGCGGCGCCTGTTCGTTGAGCCCTCGGACCATGCGTCCTCCGATCGAATGCCCATTCTGCAAATTGGAACGGTTATTCCGTTCTTGTCGCAGCCTTATGCACCAAATCCCGCCGCGTTTACAGGTGTATGTGGCGTCTAATGGAAAAAATTTTCCATTGGCGGAATGAAATGCTTGTTCTCTTTTGTCTTGCGATGAAGTAGGTATTCCGGAAAATCGGGAGGATGGCATGGCGCTTGGAATTGGCCTGATCGGCACCGGCTATATGGGAAAATGTCACGCGCTGGCGTGGAACAGCGTGGCGCCGGTGTTTGGCGACGTCGAACGGCCGCGCCTCGTCGGCCTTGCCGAGGTGAATGCCGAACTGGCGGCGAAGAAGGCGGACGAGTTCGGCTTTCGGCGCTCGACCGGCAATTGGCGCGACCTCGTCGCCGATCCCGAGATCGACGTGATTTCCGTGACCACGCCCAACCAGTTCCACGCCGAGATGGCCATCGCGGCGCTGGAAGCCGGCAAGCATGTCTGGTGCGAAAAGCCGATGGCGACGTCGCTTGCCGATGCCGAGCGGATGCTGGCCGCGCAGCGCGCCTCGGGCAAGGCGGCGGTGATGGGCTATAATTATATCCAGAACCCGCTCATCCGGCACATGACGTCGCTGATCGAGAGCGGTGCGATCGGCACGCTCACGCATGTCCGCGTCGAGATGGACGAGGACTATATGGCCGATCCCGACGAGCCATTCTATTGGAAGAGCGAGGCGAAATCCGGCTATGGCGCGCTTGACGATTTCGCCGTCCATCCGCTGTCGCTGCTGACCTTGCTGACCGGCATGCCGGCTGAGGTGATGACCGATATGGCCAAACCCTATGCCGACCGGCCGGCGAAGGAAGGCGGCCGTCGCGCCGTCGAGAATTGCGATATCGCCAATGTCCTCATGCATATGAAGAGCGGCGTTTCCGCCGTGCTGCTTGCCAACCGTTCCGCCTGGGGTCGCAAGGGGCGAATCGCCATCCAGATCTACGGCTCGAACGGGTCCATCCTCTACGACCAGGAGCGGATGAACGAGTTCCAGCTCTATGACCGCAGCGGCAAGCCGACCGAACACGGCTTCCGCACCGTGCTAACCGCACCGCATCATCCGCTCTATGGCAAGTTCATCCCGGCACCCGGCCATGGCCTGGGCTTCAACGACCTGAAGATCATCGAATGCCGAGAGTTGATGGCCGCGATTGCCGGCCAGCCGGCCCATGTCATCGATTTCGCCGCCGGATTGGAGATCGAGAAAGCGGTGCATGCAATGGCGCGGTCGCATGCCGAACGGCGCTGGGTCACGCTCGGGTGAGGACATTGTCCTTCACCAAAATTTCTTTCAAGACAACATTGAAACCGGCTGATCCATCCGTAATACTTCCGAGAAATTTCTGGAGGTGAGGATATGTCCACCCGGCATAAGAAAAGCCGTCTCCCGTTCGTTATTGTTTTCGCGGCTGTTTTCGTGGTCGCAGGGAGTGCTGCCGAAGCCGCCAAGCGGGTTGCACTGTTGATCGGCAATGCCGACTATCAAAACACCAACGCGCTTCGCAACCCCAAGAACGACGTGCTGTTGATGAAGAAGACGCTCACCGATGCGGGCTTCGACGATGTCGAGGTCGCGGTCGACGTCAATCTCGTCGAGTTGCGCAAGGCGCTGCGCAATTTCGAGGACAAGTCGCAGGATTCCGATGTCGCCGTGCTCTATTATTCCGGCCACGGCATGGAAATGAACGGCCAGAATTACCTGATTCCGGTCGACGCGGTGCTGGCTTCCGACAGGGATGTCGAGGATGAGACGGTTCCGCTCGATCGCGCCGAACGTGCTCTTGGCGGCGCGACCAAGCTGAAGCTCGTCATTCTTGACGCCTGCCGCAACAATCCATTTCTGGAAAACATGACCCGCTCGGTCGGTACGCGAGACATCACCAAGGGCCTCGCCAAGGTCGAGCCGGAAGGGGCCGATACGCTGGTCGCTTATGCGTCACGCGCCGGCACGGTGGCGCTTGACGGTTCGGGCAGCAACAGCCCGTTCGCGGTCGCACTCTCCAAATATATCGCCCAGCCCGGCGTCGATGTGCGCATCGCGCTCGGCCAAGTGCGCGACGACGTGATGCAGGTGACCGACCGCAAACAGGAGCCGTTCGTCTACGGATCGCTTGGCGGTGCCCAGATATTCCTGTCGATCAAGCAGCTCAACGTCACCATCAACAATAACAGCAAGACCGACGACAAGAAGCAGGACACGCCGACCAATACCATTTCCGAGGCGGCGCAGGACTGGAACAACATCAAGGACCTGGCCGACAAGGACCTGTTGAACGCCTTCATCGCCAAGCACGGCAACGATCCGGTCTACAAGATGCTGGCCGAGAAGAAGCTGAAGCTTCTGGCCGAGGCCGAGCAGAAGACCGATACCGCCGCCGACCAGATCGCCTGGGAAGCGCTCAAGGGCTCGACGGACGCTTCGGCGCTCAAGCGCTTCATCGAGCGCTATCCGGACAGCAAATATCGCAAGGACGCGGAGCAGGCCGTCGCTTCGCTGGCCCCGGCCCAGAACCTGCAGACGACGACAGCCAAGGAAACGCCGGCTCAGAGCGATTGCTACCTGCTTGCCGGCGAACAGCAGGCAACCCCGGGCTATCCCGGCGTTCTCCTGCAGAAGATCGATTCCAAGCGCGCCTTGACCGCCTGCGAACAGGCCGTCAACGAGAGTCCCAATGACGGCATGCTGGTCAATCTGCTCGGCCGCGCCTACGAGGCAGACCGGAACTATGCCGAGGCGCATCGCAGCTATGACCGCGCCCTGCAGCTCGGCAACCTCTATGCCGCGACCAATCTCGGCTGGCTGGCGATCTATGGCCATGATGGTGCGATCGATCTGGAAAAAGGCCGGCAACTGTTCCAGAAGGCGGCCGATGCCGGCAACCAGCTTGGCCAGGTCTCGCTCGCGTCTCTTTACCGCGATGGCTATGGCGGCATGACGCAGGATTATGCCAAGGCGATCGAGTGGTACACGAAGGCCGCCAACCAGGGTAATGCCTCGGCCTTCGGCAATCTCGGCTGGTTTTATCGCGAAGGCATGGGCGTCACACGCGATTACCAGAAATCGGTCGATTACTACCGGCAGGGTGCCGAAGCCGGCGACCTGACCTCGATCGCCGCCATGGGCTATGCCGCCCAGAACGGGCTCGGCATTCCGCAGAATTATGACCAGGCGCGCAATTGGTATGAGAAGGGGGCGAATGCCGGCGACGCCTATTCCATGGCTTCTCTCGGTTTCCTCTACGACGCCGGCGTCGGCGTGAAGCAGGATTATGTCGAGGCTCGCTACTGGTACGAAAAGGCCGCCAATGCCGGCAGCGCCTATGCCATGGGCAACCTGTCGCGCCTCTATGACCAGGGGCTGGGCACGGCCGTCGATCCGCAGGAAGCGGTGCGCTGGGCGGTCGCCGCCGTCGAAAGCGGCGATCCCGGCAAGAAGGAAGAACTGAAGACCCAGCCGAATAATTTTTCAGCCGCTTTTCGCACCGAATTCCAGAAAGTATTGAAGAGCCGGGGCTATTTCCGCGGCACCGTGAACGGCGATTTCGGTCCCGACACGCTTGCCGCCATCGACAGCCTGGCGACCGGCAAGGATCAGAACTCGTCGACCGATAACACGTCAAACCAGAACACGACCAGCAACGACCAGAACACGACAAACAACAACACGAATGACAATGCCGGTCAGAAGAACAATACCAACAACAATGTCGGCACCGGTATGGCGTCGATAAAGGTCCCGAACACCGACAACAACACGACCACGAACAACAACAATACGACCAACAACAACACGGCGCAGACGACGATTTCCGACGCGATCACCTTCCGTCCGAACGTCAAGGCCAAGACCGCGAACGCGCAGGAATGCTATTCGCTTGCCGCCGAGCCGGGGTCCGAGCCGGGCGTCACCGGCGTCCAGTTCGCCGACATCCAGGTCCGCCGCGCCATCGACGTGTGCACGCGTGCAGCCCTGGAATCCCCCGGCGATTCGATGCTGAACGATATGGTCGGCCGCGCCTATGACATCGACCGCAACTACGGCCAGGCGCACAAATTCTACCAGATGTCCGCCAACCAAGGGAATGTCTTTGCCTATACCAACATGGCCTGGCTCGCCGTCTACGGCAATGGCGAAACCCAGGACGTGCAGAAGGGCATGCACATGTTCGAAAAGGCGGCCGATTTCGGCAACGCCTATGCGCAAGCATCTCTCGGCTGGGTCTACCGCGAGGGCTATGGCGGCATCGCCAAGGACTATAAGCTCTCCTTCGATTGGTACATGAAGGCTGCGAACCAGGATTATGCCAATGCGCAGGCCTCCATCGGCTGGCTCTACCGCGAAGGCCTCGGCGTGCCGCAGGATTACGGCAAGTCGTTGGAATATTATCGCAAGGGTGCTGAAAAGGGTGACCTGAACGCCATCGGCTCGATGGGCTATGCACTGCAGAACGGGTTCGGCACGCCGGTCGACTTTGAGGGCGCACGAACCTGGTACGAGAAGGGTGTGGCGAGGAACGATGGCTATTCGCTCTCCGCACTTGCCTGGCTCTATCGCGAGGGCAAGGGCATCTCCCGCGATTATGCCAAGGCCTTCGACCTCTACAAACGTGCTGCCAATCTCGGCGACGTGACCGGCATGTCCTCGCTCGGCTATATGTACCAATATGGTCTCGGCACGACTGTCAGCTATCCGGATGCGTTGCGCTGGTACCAGTCCGCCGCCGACAAGAACGACGCTTATTCCTTCTCTGCATTGGGTTGGATGTATCGTGAAGGCGTCGGTGTCAACCGGGATTACGCCAAGTCGCTCGATTACTATCGCCGCGGTGCCGATCTCAACGATCTCAATTCCATGGGCTCGCTCGGCTACGCCTTCCAGAACGGCCTCGGTACGCCTGTCGATCTCGACCAGGCGCGGCAATGGTACGAGAAGGCGGCGGAGGGCGGCGACGCCTATTCCATGGCCTCGCTTGCCTGGCTCTACGAGAATGGCAAAGGCGTGAAGCAGGACTATGTGCAGGCCAAGGATTGGTATGAAAAGGCCGCCAATGCCGGCAGTTCCTATGCCATGGGCAATCTCTCCTATCTCTACGACAAGGGTCTCGGCACCAGCCCTGATTCCCGCCAGGCTGCCAAACTGGCAGTGCAGTCTATCGAGGCCGGCGAGGCGCCGTTCATCAGCGACATGAAGGCCGGCGCCGTCAACTACAGCCCGGATTTCCGCCGCCAGCTGCAGCAGGCGCTCAAGGACCGCGGTTACTATACCGGTCCGGTCGACGGCGTCTTCGGCGCCACCACCACCACGGCCATCGACAAGTTGACAAACTCGCGGACCTGACGCGTAGCGTGGCTAACAATGCAAAACACCCGCCGGAGCGATCCGGCGGGTGTTTTGCATTGTTACTCTCTCGGAGATCAGAGAATGAAATCGCTGCTTTGCAGGCTGTCGACATTGGCGACCTTGATCTCGAAATCCGCCTTGCCGTCGCCGTCGACATCGCCCTGGACGATATGACCGGCAAAACGCAATTCGTCGGGAGTGCCGGAGAAGTGGTCGTTGCCGATGAAGGTGAAGTGGCCGATGGCCGAGACGTCGATCTTGTCGCCCTGGCTATGCGAGAAATCGTCGATCACGTCGCGATTGTCGCCGACCACGGAATCCTTGACCGACTGGAACACGAACGTGTCGGAACCATCGCCGCCATCCAGGAGATCCGTGCCCCTCTGGCCGTAGAGTTTATCGTTGCCGTCGTCACCGAACAGGTTGTCGCCGCCATGGCCACCATAGAGCTTGTCGTCGCCTTCCCGTCCGTGCAGTATGTCGAAGCCGTCCATGCCCTGAATATTGTTTTTTCCATTGGTGCCGCCGAGCGTGTCGTCGGCGGATGTACCGATGAGATCCTCGACATTGTAGAGCGCCTCTTCGCGGCCGCCGCCGGTAATGGCATAGTGATCGAGGAGGTTGACCTTGACGCCGCGGCCGCTCAGGAAGTTATCCGTGTCCTGGCGCTGGTAGCTGGCAGTGTCCCGACCGGAGCCGCCATCGAAATAATTCGAGTAACCGGCGGAGTTATAGGTGTCGTTGCCGTCGCCGCCGTAATAGTCGCTGACGTTTGTGTCGACCGTGAACGTGTCGTTGCCATTGCCGCCCCAGACGCGGTCATAGTGGTGGATGCTGTTCGAGAAGCCATTGCCGGTATAGCTGTCGTCGCCGTTGCCCAGCTTGATGTCATTGTTGTTTTCGATGCTGCTCTTGACGATGTCGTTATCGTCGCCAGCCTCGACATAAGTGGCGCCCAGCGTCAGCTTGATCGTGTCGTCGCCGCCATAGGTATAGATGTTGAACCAGTTGTGGTTGCTGTCATTTGCTTGCTTGACGTTGTCGTCACCATCGGTTCCTTTGTAGGTATTGACCATAATTGTGTCCTTTCCTCGCTGGTGCAATCCGCCCTTACGTCGGGCTAGCGTCTTATGGTGGTCAAATCAGGGCAGACTAACTGTCCGGCTTGGCTATGGGCGCGGGCCGCTTAACGGAGGCTGAAACGTTCATTAATCTGCCGTTCATCTTGATCGCGTGCCGGTCCACCGTCCGGCACTGCGGACGAACGCCAACTGTTCAGATGCGCCAAGGTTCCCCTCCTGTTTTTTGCCGATGTGCAAAAGACAGTTGGAAGCGTCCATGAGGAAGGCTATTGAGCGTCGTCCATACCGTGAAGAGGGGGCTTAGATGGATGAGTTGGAGATTCGTCGTTCGATCATTTCTCAATGCCTGTTCATGAACGCGTCGGGCCTCAACCAGGGCAATGCCGGCAATATCAGCGTCCGCTTCGGCGAGCGTATGCTGATCACGCCGACCTCGATCCCCTATGAGGAAATGACGCCGGACATGATCGCCTCGATGCCGATCGAGGGCGAATATGGCGCCTGGGATGGGCCGAAGAAGCCGTCCTCCGAATGGCGCTTCCATCTCGATATCATGAAGATGCGGCCCGATGTCGGCAGTGTCGTCCACACGCATGCGACATTCTCAACCATCCTTGCCATCGCCCGCAAGCCGATCCCCGCCTGCCACTACATGGTTGCGGCCTTTGGCGGCGAGGATGTGCGCGTCGCCGGCTATGCGCGCTACGGCACCAAGGCGCTCTCCGAGCAGGTGCTCAAGGCGCTCAAGGGCCGCAATGGCTGCCTGATGGCCAATCACGGCATGCTGGCCGTGGGCTCGAGCCTGAAAAAGGCCATGTGGCGCGCTGTCGAACTGGAGACCATCGCCAAGCAATATTACCACGCGCTGCTGATCGGCGGCCCGGTGATCCTCTCCTCGGCCGAGATCGCCGAGACGATGGAGAGTTTTTCGACGTATGGGCTGCAGGAGGCCTAAGCTTCGCTTGTTTTGTCCGGAAATTTTCCGTACATTCTGTACGAAGGAGATTTTCATGCCGAGACAAGCCGCACGCACCGACAGGCTTGAAGCCCGTATACACCCTGACACCTTGACTCTGGTGAAGCGGGCGGCCGAAATCCAGGGCCGCTCGGTCAGCGATTTCGTCGTCGCGGCTGCGGAACAGGCGGCCCGGCAGGCAATCGAGGACAATCAGGTCCTAAAGCTGTCGGTCGAGGACCAGATGCGTTTCGCCGAGCTGCTTGCCAATCCGCCGAAGCCGACGCCGGAACTGGAGCGTGCCCGGGGGGCACATGAAAAACTGATCGTCTCCTCCGAATGAGTGGCAGCTTTTCGATTGCGCCGCTCGATCCCAAGCAATCACGGACAGGATTTGCCTGCGGCACCGAAACCTTGGATCGCTATTTCCGCGACCTCGTCACGCAGGACATCAAGCGCCGGATTGCTGCCTGCTACGTCGCGACATCGGTAGAGAATGGGCAAATCGCAGGATTTTACACACTCTCCGCTGCCAGCATTCCCCTGACCAGTCTGCCGGAAACGCTCGTCAAGAAATTGCCGCGTTATCCGGTCGTACCGGTGGCCCGGCTTGGCCGGCTCGCCATCGATCAGCGCTTCCAAGGCCGTCAGCTTGGTGCAGCGCTGCTCTGGGATGCCATCGCCCGTTCAGCCCGTTCCGAACTGGCCGTCTATGCGCTTGCGGTTGATGCGAAGGATGAGCGTGCCGAAGCTTTTTATCGGCATTTCGGCTTCATCTCATTGGAATCCTTGAAGGCCCAACTCATCTGGGTCATCGGCCGATAATCTCGGCGACGCACCCTGTTGACTCTTTCCTTTGTTTGCAGTTTACTAGAACATAAAGAGAACAAAAATCTAGGATCAACGTCATGGCAGAGCCTGCTTTGGCGCGTGAGAGGCTGTTTGCCTTGCGCTCGGAAATCAGCCGGCTCGAAAGCAAAAATACGGTGGCGCTGGCCCGTGCCGCCCGCGAGAGCCCATGGGATCAGCCGGTGGAGACGGAGAGCCATGTGCTCGTCTCCGGGGCCGACGATTTTGACGCAGTGCTTGGCGGCGGCGTGGCGAAGGCGGCGCTCAACGAGATTCGTAGCGAGGCGACGGCCGACAATGGTGCGGCAAGCGGCTTTGCCCTGGCGCTCGCCCGGCTGGCGCTGGGGCCGGAGATGAGAGCAAACATGCCGCAGCGCATCCTCTGGATCGCTGATCCCATGGGCGCCCTCGAAAGCGGTCGGCTATATGGCCCAGGGCTGGCCGCTCATGGCATGCCGCCGGCGTCAGTCCTGCACGCCGCGCCGAAACACCTGCAGGATGCGCTGATGATCGCTGAGGCCGCACTTTCGGTACGCTCCTTCGCGGCCGTCATCCTCGAAGTCTACGGCAATCCGAATAAATTCGGCCTGACCGAGAGCCGCAGGCTGCATCTGCGCGCCAAGGCCCATCGAAGGCCGCTTTTCCTCCTGCGCGAGCGCGGCGAGGAAGAGGCCTCCAATGCAGTCAACCGCTTCCATGTCCGTCCGGCACCGGCTGAGCCGCATATCCTGCCGAATGGCAGGGCCTGGCCACAAGGCATCGGCAATCCCGTCTTTCATGTCACAGTCGAAAAGAGCCGCACCCCGTCCCCGCCTGAGTTTCTGTTGGAGTGGAACGCCCATGACTGTCTCTTTCGCACCGTCGAGCCCAGCCGTCTTGCTGTTCCAGCCGGCGACCAGCCAGCGAATTCTCGCACTCCATTTTCCATGGCTGCCGACCGATCGGATCGCGCGGCAACGCTGGGGACGGTCGTGGCGCTGTCACGGGCGTCCTGACCATCCGCCAGTGGTCTGTTCCGCCCCGGTCAAGAGCGCCATGCGGCTGGTCGCCATCGATGAGGCCGCACGCCGTGTCGGGCTGCGGCTGGGGCAGGGGGTCACCGATGCCCGTGCCATCATTCCCGATCTCGATGTCATCGAGGCGGACCCGGCCGCCGATCGGACGCTGCTCGAATCGATCGCCGACTGGTGCGACCGCTATACGCCGCTGGTGGCGCTCGATGGCGCCGATGGCCTGTTCCTCGACATCACTGGTTCTGCCCATCTCTTCGGCGGCGAGAAAGGACTGTTCGACGATATTCAAACCCGGCTTTTCAATATGGGCTTGGAAGTGCATGCGGCGATTTCCTCGGCACCAGGCCTGTCCTCGGCCGTATCTCGCTATGGCGAGCCATCGATCATCCCGCCCGACGCCGCAGAAGTAGCGCTCGCACGGTTGCCCATGCGCGCCTTGCGGCTGGCCGAAGAGACCATCGAACTGCTGGTCAAATCCGGCCTGAAGCAGATCGGCGACTTGATCGACCAGCCGCGCGCGCCGCTCGCCCGCCGCTTTGGTCCGCTGTTGATGCTCAGGCTCGACCAGGCGCTGGGTTTCGAGGAGGAGGCGATCTCGCCGCGCCGGCCGGTGGCCGCCCTTTCGACCGAGCGACGCCTTGCCGAACCGATCGTCGACGAGGACAATATCCTGCTCCTGCTCGAAAAGCTGGGCGAGCGGATGAAAAAACATCTCGAAACCCGCGGCGAAGGCGGCAAGCTGTTCGAATTGCTGCTCTTCCGTGTCGACGGCAAGGTGTTTACGATTCGCGCCGGCACGGCTCTGCCGATCCGCGATCCCGCGCGGATCACCGCCCTTTTTCGCGCGCGCCTCTCAGCCGTGCATGACGATCTCGACGCCGGCTACGGTTTTGAGACGATCCGCCTCAACGTGCTGCAGGCGGCCTCCTTCGCCGAACTGCAGCCGGATTTCCATGGCCGCAACCGGCAGGACGAATCGCTTGCCGATTTCATCGACCAGATGACGGCCCGCTTCGGCCCGGATCTCCTGACCACACCCGTGCTCTTCCAGAGCCATATCCCCGAACGCGCCGGTCAATTGCTGCCGGTGGCCGATCTCTCCCTTGCCGATGGCAATCCCGCCTTTTACGAAGACAGGCCTGTCCGCCCGCTGCGGCTCTTTCCCCATCCCGAACCCGTCGAAACGACGGCAGCCGAGGTCCCGGATGGCCCGCCTTTCTCCTTTCGCTGGCGTCGCATAACCATCCGCGTCGCTCGCGCCGAGGGTCCGGAACGCATCGCTGCCGAATGGTGGATCGATGGACAGGCCGCCCCGACGCGTGATTATTTCCGCGTCGAGGACGAGGCGGGCCGCCGCTACTGGCTTTTTCGCGAAGGACTTTACGAACGCGGATCGGACCAGCCGCGCTGGTTCATCCAGGGCGTGTTCGCATGAGCACGCCCCGCTTTGCCGAAATCGGCATCCGCAGCAATTTCTCCTTCCTGGAAGGCGCCTCGCATCCGGAGGAACTGGCGGTGGCCGCCTCCCGCCTTGGCCTGAAGGGCATCGGCATCGCCGACCGCAACACGGTGGCCGGCACGGTGCGTATGCATCTGGCAGCAAAGGAAGCGAAGCTTCCGTATCATCCCGGTGCCCGGCTCTCCTTTACCGACGATACGCCTGATATCCTTGCCTATCCCATCGACCGGCCAGCATGGGGACGGCTCTGTCGGCTGCTCAGCCAAGGCAATCTCCGCTCCGGCGTGAAAGGCACCTGCGAACTCTACGAAGCCGACTTGATCGAATGGGGCAAAGACCTTCTGCTCGTTGTCATGGCTGAACCGCAAAAACATGCCGAAAAGCTGCCGGATCTGCTCCATCGTCTTAAGGAAAGCTTCGGCGACCAGGTGCACTTGGCGCTGGTGCCCCGCTACGCCGGCCATGATCGCCCCGATTTCGATTTCTTCGCCGCCACCGCTGCCGAAGCAGGTGTGTCGCTCATCGCCACCAATGACGTGCTGATGCATGAGCCGGAACGCAAATCCATGGCCGACGTGGTCGTGGCAATCCGGGAGCATGTGACAGTGCAACAGGCAGGTTATCGACTGGCGGCGCATGCCGAACGATATCTAAAAAATTCGGACGAGATAAAGCGGCTCTTCAGGCGCTATCCGGAAGCGATTCAAAATGCATGCAGATTTTTCGATCGGCTGAGCTTTTCGCTGGACGAGCTGAAATATCAATATCCGGACGAGACGGTTACTGGCGAGACCCCGGCGCAGAGCTTGCGGAGGCTTGCTTATGAAGGGGCGGAGAGACGTTACGCCAAGGGCGTGCCGGAGAAAGTCCACAAGCAAATTGAATATGAACTCGAATTGATCGGCGAATGCCACTACGAGCCTTATTTCCTGACCGTTTGGAAAATCATGAACTTTGCCCGCTCGGTCGATATCCTCTGCCAGGGCCGGGGCTCGGCGGCCAATTCCACCGTCTGTTATTGTCTTGGCATCACCGAAGTCGATCCGATGATGACCAATCTTCTGTTCGAGCGCTTCATTTCGACGAGCCGGGCCGAGCCGCCCGACATTGACGTCGACTTCGAACATGAACGACGCGAAGAGGTCATCCAATATATCTACCGCGAATATGGCGTTGAGCATGCCGGCATCGCCGCCACCGTCATCAACTATAGGGCGCGTTCGGCCGGCCGTGAAACGGCAAAGGCTTTTGGTCTCTCCGATGACCAGCAATCGGCACTCTCAGGCACGGTCTGGGGCTGGTCGTCCGAGGCGCTTGATGAGCGCGATGTCAAAGCCGTCGGTTTGGATATCAGCAATCCGGTGATGCGGCAGGTGCTGGATCATTCCGCCATGTTGATGGGCTTCCCGCGCCATCTTTCGCAACATGTCGGCGGCTTTATCATTACCCGCGATCGGCTCGACGAGGTCATGCCGATCATGCCCACTGCGATGGAAGACCGATATCAGGTCGAATGGAACAAGGATGACCTCGATGCGATGGACATCTTCAAGATCGACGTCCTGGCGCTTGGCATGCTCACCTGTATCGCCAAGGCATTCAAGCTGTTCGAGCGACACTACAACACTGGTCCATTTGGCATGGACAGAATTCCGCGAGAAAGGGAAGAAATCTACGACATGATCTGCCGCGCCGACACACTCGGCGTTTTCCAGATCGAAAGCCGGGCGCAGATGTCGATGCTGCCGCGCCTACGGCCAAGAAAGTTTTATGACTTGGTGATCGAGGTCGCCATCGTTCGTCCCGGTCCGATCCAGGGCGATATGGTCCATCCATACCTACGCCGGAGACAAGGCAAAGAGCCGATTGATTATCACCGTGAAGAACTCAAGGTGATTCTCGAAAAGACGCTTGGCGTTCCGCTTTTTCAGGAACAGGCGATGCAGATCGCCATCCTGTCCGGGTTTTCTCCGGCAGAGGCTGACAAGCTTCGTCGTGCCATGGCGACGTTCCAACGGACCGGCACGGTTCATATGTTTAAGCAAAGGATGATCGATGGTCTTGTCGCGCGTGATTATGACAAAGAATTTGCGGAACGCTGCTTCAAGCAGATCGAAGGCTTTGGTGAATATGGTTTTCCGGAAAGCCACGCGGCTTCCTTCGCCCTTCTCGTCTATGTTTCCTGTTGGCTGAAGGCCCGCTATCCCGATGTCTTCTGCGCTGCGATCCTCAACGCCCAACCCATGGGTTTTTATGCCCCCGCCCAGCTCATCAGAGATGCCCGTGAACATGGCGTCATCGTCCGCGAACCGGACATCAATCATTCCACTTGGTATTCCGACCTCGAAGAGGGTGCTTTCGATTCCACCCGCATCCATACCCGCCATCGCGAAATGCAAGGCGTGATCCGTACCCGCAAAGCCGTGCGGCTGGGTTTCCACCGCATCAAGGGTTTTTCCGAGGATGACGCCAAACTTCTCGTCGAAAACCGCGACGAAGGCTATCGATCGGTGCGCGATCTCTGGCTACGCTCCGGTCTGAAACGAGCAGCGATCGAGCGGCTGGCGGATGCCGATGCCTTCCGTTCGATCGGGCTCGACCGCCGCGCCGCGCTTTGGGCCGTGCGCGCGCTCGACGAGAAAAGTGCGGCCGAGCGCCTGCCGCTGTTCGAGAAATCCGGCGACGATCTCTTGGAGCATGAGGCCGATGTCAGCCTGCCGGTCATGCCGGTGGGCGAGCATGTCGTGCATGATTACAAGACCATGTCGCATTCGCTCAAGGCGCATCCGGTCTCTTTTCTCCGGCAGGATTTCGACCGGATGGGCATTGTGCCGACCGCGACATTGGAAAGCACGCGCAACGGGCAGCGGGTCACGGTCGCCGGCCTGGTGTTGGTGCGGCAGCGGCCCGGTTCGGCCAAGGGCGTGATCTTCATGACGCTGGAGGATGAAACCGGCATCGCCAATGCCATTGTCTGGCAAAAAGTGTTCGGCATCTATCGGCCGGTGGTGATGGGCTCGCGGCTGGTGAGTGTCCGCGGCAAATTGCAGAGGGCGGACGGCGTCATCCATGTTGTCGCCGAGCATATCGAGGATCTGAGCGGCTATCTCTCGAAGCTGCTCCTTGACAATCCTGATATTCCGACGCTCTCGCCAGCCGACGAATTGCTGCGCGGCACACGCGATCATCGCCAGAAGGTGCCGCGCATCAAAACGCTTATCGAAAAGAAGGAGGAAATCCGCGATCAGGCCGAAATGGCCAGCAACGTCATGCCCGAAGGGCGGAATTTCCATTGAGGAATAGAGATTGAGAACCGGCAGAATAGATTGCAACCGGCCGTGGCTTCTCAAGCCACGGCCGGTCGGCTGATTTAATTGGCGGCCCTTTCTTCTTCGGCCTTCGCCTGATCCGCACTCTTGTGGCGGCCGGAAACCGTGCTGACCGTGATCGAGACGGGGTCGCTGGCCGGGAAGGAGCCTTCAAGGCCCTCGTCGAGCTGTTCCTCCATCACCGCGGTGTCACCGACGGCGCGGGCGCTACGCAGATGTGTCGCGCATTCCTCGTCACTGCATTCGGCCGAGGCAAGCACATTCTCATCCATAGCCCCGATCTCGGTCATCAGGCTGCGGGCCTTGTCGACGGCGTTCAGGCGGTTGAGATTGCTTTCGCCGTCCTGCTTCATGAACACCGAGACGATATCGCCGGTCTCACCGACGAATTCCACCGTGAAGCCGAGCTTGCCGGCCTGTTCCGGATGCACCTGTGTTTCAACATTCTGCATGGCTACGACTCCTGTTGGACTTGCGTAAGTCAACGTTGCGCCCATCAGGAGGTTCCAAAGGCCATGCCCGGCGGAATAGGATGCCGGTTCAATGATCTGCCAGTATCGGCCGATCAGGTGCCGCAGAATGTCTTCAGCACCCGCTCTTGCGGCTCCGCCGGCAATTCGTAGCGCTCCGGCACGTCCGCGCGCTTGTCATAGGGCCGCGTCAGCACGCCGAGCAGGGTCTCGAACGGTGCGAAATCATCGCGTTCGACGCCCGCGCGGATCACTTCCTCGATCAGGTGATTGCGCGGGATATAGATCGGATTGACCGCCCGCATGCCAGCGGCGCGCTCCGGGCCGTTCATCGGCTCACGCGCTGCACGCACCCGCCACGCTGCAAGCCATTGAAGCGGGCCGGTCGGCTCTGCAAACAGCGCCAGGAAAATCTCAGCACTCTCATCCTCGGCTGCCTCTGCAAGCGCGCGGAAGGCGCGGGTGAAATCCACCTCATTGGCCTGCAGCAGGTCGAGCAGAGACTGGATCAACTCGCCGTCGGCATCCTCTTCCGCCGAAAGACCAAGCTTTTTCCGCATCACCTCGAACCAGGCCTTGGTGAACAGGCCGGCGAAATCCACCACCGCCTGGTTGGCGGCTTCCAGCGCCTTGTCGCCATCGGTATCGATCAGCGGCAGCAGCGTCTCGGCGAGGCGCGCGAGATTCCATTGCGCGATGCCGGCCTGGTTCTGGTAGGCATACCGCCCGCCGCGATCGATCGAGGAGAACACGGTGGCGGGATCATAGGCATCCATGAAGGCACAGGGGCCGAAATCGATCGTCTCGCCTGAGATCGACGAATTGTCGGTGTTCATCACGCCATGGATGAAGCCGATGCCGAGCCACCGCGCCACCAGCGACGACTGCCGTTCGGCCACCCGCCGAAGCAGAGCAAGATACGGGTTGGCGTCGGTCTTCAGATCCGGATAGAGCCGATCGATCGTGTAATCAGCCAGCGCCCTCAGACCTTCGACATCGCCGCGCGCGGCAAAGAACTGGAAAGTGCCGACCCGGATATGGCTGGCCGCGACCCTGGTCAGCACTGCGCCTGGCAGCACGGTCTCGCGATAGACATCGTCGCCGGTGGTCACCGCAGCGAGCGCCCTTGTCGTCGGGATGCCGAGCGCATGCATCGCTTCGCTTACCAGATATTCGCGCAGCACCGGCCCGATCGCTGCCCGGCCATCGCCGCCGCGCGAATAGGGTGTGCGGCCGGCGCCCTTCAGTTGGATATCGCGGCGAACACTGTGACTGTCGATGATTTCGCCAAGCAGGATCGCCCGGCCATCGCCGAGCTGCGGCACGAACGTACCGAACTGGTGGCCGGCATAGGCCATGGAAATCGGGTTCGCACCATCAGGCACGGCATTGCCGGCAAAAATCGCCGCGCCGACATCGCTGTCCAGCACAGGATCGATACCGAGCTCAGTGGCCAGCGCATGGTTGAACTTGATCATCCGCGGTGCGGCGACCGCCGTCGGTTTGACCCGGGCAAAGAAACGGTCGGGCAGGGTGGAATAGGAATTGTCGAAGGCCAGCATGGTCGATACCTCTGCGCCACAAATAGGAATTTCGCGTGTCTCAGGCAAGGACCGCTACAATCCAACCACCGTCAGCATGCAGAAAGTGGCGAACAGCACGAAATGCGTCATCCCCTCGATGGCATTGGTTTCGCCGTCATTGAGGTTGATGGCGGCGGCAATCAGCGTCAGCGCCGTCATGACGGTCTGCACCGCCGTCATTCCCATCGACAGCGGCTGGCCATTGATCAGCGCAATCGCCTCCATGGCAGACACGGTGAGGATCACCGTCGAGAGCGATGCGCCGAGTGCGATGTTGACCACGGCCTGCATGCGGTTGCGCAGCGCCGCCCGCATTGCGGTGAGGATTTCCGGCGCCGCCGAGATCGCGGCAACCACGATCGCCATCAGCGCCGGCGGCGCGCCCGAGCCTTCGAGCCCCGCACCCAGGAATGCCGACATCGATTCGGCGAGCAGGCCGATCAGCACGACGCCCACGACGATCACGCCGGCCGAAAATCCCATCGGCACGTCTTGCTTCTTTTTCCGCTGCTGTTCGGGCGGTGGCACGTCCACGACCGGCACCGTCTCCTTTTCATCCTCATAGGCATAACTGAAGAAATAGCTGTGCGGCCCCACCTGCATCCTCAGAAACAGGCCGTAGAGCAGCAGCATGGCGCATATGGTGAAGGCGGAATAATAGTGCCATTTGGCGTCGGGCACGAATTCCGGCACCATCATGGACACACCCATCGCCGTCAGGATCATGACGCTATAGGTCTTGCCCGAATCATTGTTGTAGGGCTGTTCGCCGAATCGGAGCCCGCCGAGCAGCGCCGCGAGCCCCAATATGCCGTTGATGTCGAGCATGACGGCCGCGTAGATCGTATCCCTGACCAGGGTAGGCGACTTCTCGCCGGTCATCAGGATGGCAAGGATGATTACTTCGACCAGAACCGCCGACAATGTCAGGATCATCGTGCCATAGGGATCGCCGACCCGATGGGCGAGATGCTCGGCGTGGCGAGCGACCCGCACCGAGGCGAGGATGATCGCAACAATCAGCACAAGCGCCGCAGCCAGGCTCGCCGCCTTGCCCATTCCCAGAATCGAATGTTCGAAAAACAGTGACAGGATGGCGATCGCCATCGGCAAAACAAGAAGACGTTCGTCCTTGAAATAGGGCTGCATGATCGATCCTGGTTGGCTTCGCTTCGAGTGATAGAATGAAGCGCGCCGCCGCTCAACCATTCCCGAGCCGTCGATTTGCGGCGTCGTCTTTGACGGGATGATGTCGAATTCTAAACGATGTGGCGAAAAACACTTGATCTCTGCAGAGAGCTTGTCTATCCCCGTCCACACCGGAGAGGTGGCCGAGTGGTCGAAGGCGCTCCCCTGCTAAGGGAGTATACCCCATAAGGGTATCGTGGGTTCGAATCCCATCTTCTCCGCCAGAACTTTTTCAACATTCTGATTTTAAACGATAATTCTGCCGAAATATTTTCGGTCCCATTTCCAGTCCCAATTTTGCGTGAGTGTTCACCTCAATATCCGGCAGGTCAAGAATGGCAACGCGTCGTCCGTCGGTGATTCCCGCAGGCAGTAGGCTGCCGCGCATGATGGCAGAGATGGCGGCCGGCTATGTTGGCGAGAAGCACGTCGAGGATTTCCTCGATCGAGTCGGCAACGGCTATCCTGAACCGCGGGTGGTCGATACGACGCGTCGGAAGTTCTGGTACAGAGACGATCTCGACAAGGCGATGGGAATTGGGGTGCAATCGCAATCGTCTGGACTCGGTGCCAAGTTCGTTGCGGCGAACAGAGAGAAAAAGAGAGAGCGCGAAGAGGCGAAGGCGCGAAAGGCCGCTGGGAACAAGGGGTGATTCCGCCAGGCGTAGAAATGCCGCTGCCCCTATTGCAAGTTCAGGACAGCGGCACTCGCATCATTCACGCGGCCAATTCACTACGACGTACGGAGCATGTGGCAGGAAGATAACATCGGGCTCCCGCTCGCCGATGACGACCGTTCTGGTCCCGCACAAGCGCTTTGCCGAGCATAATGGCTCGTGGAAGCGGCCGGTAACGCATTCTGAGGTTCTGGAATCAGCGGCGATGGCTGGAGCAAGTGCGGTAGCAATGATGGCCAGGGCCAGTATGCCGGATAGCGCTTTCATGTCGAAACCTTTCCGCATTAATTCGGTGTGAAGAAAACGCGCCGCCTCGGGTGCTGTTCCAGGTGGGTTGCGCGGCACTTCGCCCAAGTCCGACGCCCGGTCGGCGGCGGCGTGGGGTACGTCGGCCCCGCCCAGCTACCAAGTTCGACCACGCCGCCGGAATTTGCTACAGTGGTTTCTTTGGGGGAGGCTATTATGGGTATACTTGACCGCCTGCTTTCGTCGCCAGACCCATTCATCAGCGACGGAGGCATGGAGACAGACCTGATCTTCCACGAAGGCGCCGAAATGCCGCTGTTCGCCTCCTTCGTCCTGCTCGACAGCCCAGATGGGCGCGAGATGCTACGGCGCTACGCGGTTTCATATCTCGACTTGGCCCAGGTCGCGGGTCGGGGCTTTGTGTTGGGCACGCCGACCTGGCGCGCCAATGGCGGCTGGGGGTCGAAGCTCGGGCTCGATGACGCAGGGATTCGGGACGTCAACCGGCGCGCCATCGCCTTCGCCCGCAATCTGCGGAGCGCCCATCCCTGGCGTGACCATATCCTGATCGAGGGGGTGCTCGGGCCGGCAGGCGATGGCTATGCACCCGAGCAGCTTCTGACACCGACCGAAGCGGCCCGCCTGCACAGCGCCCAGTTGGAGACCTTTGCCGAGGAAGGTGTGGACGTCGCGTCGGCCTTCACCATCACCCATCCAGGCGAGGCCATCGGCATGGTCAACAGGGCGCGCGACCTTGGCCTGCCTTTCGCACTCTCATTCACGGTCGAGACCGACGGGCGTTTGCCGACCGGGCAGGACCTCGATTCCGCGCTCAGCGAGGTCGAGGCCGCGACTGGCGGCTACGTTCGCTATTACGGGATCAACTGCGCTCATCCCGAGCACTTCGGCGAACATCTGCCATCGCGCTGGCTCAACCGGATTGGCATGGTCCGGCCAAACGCCTCGCGCCGCAGCCATGCCGAACTTGACGAAGCCACCGAGCTCGATGACGGTGACCCGCAGGAGTTCGGCGCGCTTTACGCTAAAGTGGCAAAGCGGCTCCCCGGATTGCGCGTCGTCGGCGGATGCTGCGGCTCAGACATGCGGCATATCAAGGCTCTGATCGCGGCGGGCGTCTGAGCGCCGGGTCGGCCGGGCTTCAAGGGCGCTCGCGGGCCGCAACGACGAAACAGGTGTTGTGGTTGATGCTGATATTCCAGGGCCCGTCGCCGCATCTCGCCGACTTCAGAGGGTGACTGCTTTGCACCTATATGATCGGCTAACCAAGAACGGCGATCACGGTTGAATCTCGTGCCGGCAGTGAGAATCTATGTATTCCACCGGAAGTCAAAATGGGCGAGTTTTCTGAAGCAATCAATGACGGGGCAATGTGCCCGGTGTGCAAAAGCTGGCTATTTGTCTCATGCTCTCTGTTCCGCATCGCGCAGCATGGGGCAGGGGACGCCGGGTGCTCCGGAGATGAAGACCGATCAACTCGGCCGCACCAGATCCTGGCGCGTCGGCGGCATATCACGCACTGGGCAGAGATTGACCTTCGGCAGCTTTGGCTTAAATAGGGTCTCGCCCGCCACCGTCCGGTGGCGGCTATTTTCGATGTCGGTATCTAGCATGCATATTGGAGAGCCCCGATGGTAGAGGCTAGCGCCAACCAGACTTCCCCCGCAAAATCCGCCGAGGGCCAGGCTTTCGGCACCAGCGGCATCCAGCCGATGGACCGCCCGAGTGCGGTCACGCGCTTTTTCATGGGCATCGTGTCCTGGGCCGAGCGATTGAATTTCAAATATGCCGTGCTCGGCAATCCGCCGGTCTACGACAATGCGACCTTTCCCTGGGCCGTGGAGGTCGAAAAAGCCTGGCCGCAGATTCGCGCCGAACTCGACCGGGTCCTGATTCGCCAGAGGGACCTGCCGTCCTTCCAGGATATTTCCACAGACGTGAAGACGATTTCCAAGGACAGCGGTTGGAAGACATTCTTTCTGCTCGGCTTCGGAATCAAATCGGAACAGAATATCCGCGCCTGCCCCGACACCTGGGCAGCGGTGCAGAAGATTCCCGGTCTCAAGACGGCGATGTTTTCCATCTTCGAGCCCGGCAAGCACCTTCCCGCCCATCGCGGACCTTATAATGGGGTGCTTAGGCTGCATCTCGGCATGATCGTGCCCGAATCGACCGACCGGATCGCTATTCGCGTCAAGGACCAGATCTGCCATTGGCACGAGGGCAAGGTCCTGATCTTCGACGATGCCTATGAGCACGAGGCATGGAACCATACGGACAAGACCCGCGTGGTGCTGTTTGTCGACTTCGTCAAGCCGCTCAGGTTTCCCGCACGCCTCGTCAACTGGGCGCTGATGAACCTTGCGATCTTTACGCCCTTCATCCGCGAAGGCCTCGACAATCACAAGGAATGGGAAAAGAAGTTTTATGCAGAGGCAGAAGCCCTGCGCAACAGGCCTCAGCAGTAGACACGCCATCCTCCGCTTGGCCATCGAGCGTCCGGTGGCCGACCATTCGATCGTCGCGTTCCCTTCGAATCGAATCTCGACCAGCACGGTTCGGGCCGAAGCTTGACCCGAACCGAGACGCGCCGCGACATTTTCAGTACTGAATGGAATTCTTCTCAGGTTTGCGCAATTTTTCGCGCGGTCGACGACCATCATCCGAAATGACGGCTAAAATGCGGGACACGGTATTAAAGCCCGCCGATTGTCATATCAGTTTCATAAAAGTTCTGTAGGCCCCTCTCCCTAGGGGCGGCGCCCGTCTGAGGCCGAATGGCTGTGGACTTTGGCTCAGGGAAGCAGGGGTGTCTTCCTGGGGCGGCAATTTCAGTCGCATTGACCATGGATCGTACGCGCCTGCGTGATTGCCGGCCGTGCGATTTTTATTGTTTATTATATCTATAGAATATGTGTTAAATTTACAACGCGAATTATGGCCGATCTGTCACAATTCCGATTTTCAACGGAATCTCGTTGGTTTCGTCCGGACCCGTCGATAAATTGCCGGTCGAGATCGGAAGCAATCCGATTTCTAAAAAGCAGGGGGCCGGGCAGGGGCAGTCGCTTCGCGACAAAGTCCGGTCTTCCAATGAAACTTTTGACTGGAGGTCAGAAATGAATATCAAGAGCCTTCTTCTCGGCTCCGCGGCTGCATTCGCAGTCGTTTCCGGTGCTCAGGCCGCTGACGCTGTCGTCGCTGCCGAGCCGGAACCCTTGGAATATGTCAAGGTCTGCGACGCTTACGGCACCGGCTTCTTCTATATCCCGGGCACTGAAACCTGCCTGAAGATCGGCGGCCAGCTGCGCTATGAAAAGCGTATCAAGAAGGTCGGCGATGCCGAAAGCACCTATGACAACCATTCGCGCATCCGCTTGAACGTCGAAGCCAAGAACGACTCCGAATGGGGTACGGTATACAGCTGGCTCCGCATCCAGGGCGACCAGGTTAACAACGACACCAAGGGCCTGAACTGGTTTTATTACTTCGGCATCGGCGGCCTGGAATTCGGTAACTTCGACTCGCAATGGGCGAAGTTCTTCGGCTACGGCGGCTTCACCGATGACGGCGGCTATTATACCTCTGACTGGAACTTCCCAAGCTCGCGCCAGTATATCAGCTACACGGCTGACTTCGGCAGCATCAAAGCCTTCGTCTCGCTCGACAACGATGCCGATGAATACACTTTGCCGGAAGAGCACAACACCAGCAACTTCTGGAAGCCGGAAGCCGACACCAACGCGCCCAGCAAGGGCCGCAAGTACCTGCCGGACGTCTCCGGTGGTGCGACTGCGACCCTCGGCGACTGGCAGGTTGCGGGTGGCTTCGGCTATGACGAATCGGACAAGTCGGTTGCGTTGAAGGGCTTGGTTGCCGGCAACTTCGGCATGTTCGGTCTCCGTATCATGCCGTTGTGGTCGAACAGCAACGAGAACATCTACTTCAACTACGAAGGCTTCAGCGCCATCGTTGGTCTGCAGGCCAACGTGACCGACTCGATCACTTTGTCCAAGGACATCCAGTTCTGGGACGACGGTTCGTGGCGCTTGGTCGGCGACGTCAACTGGAAGGTTGCTTCCGGCTTCTCCGTCCTGCTCGAAGGCACCTATGCCGATCAGAAGGACGGCAACAAGATCAAGACTGGCATGCTCCGCTTCCAGCGCGTGTTCTAATCCTCTAGGGGATTTAGGCAGGAAAGGCCCTTATCGGGCCTTTCCATCTTTCCGGGCTTGGCGATTCCCGCCATGAGTTGGAACGCAGCCGTGTCATTCGACATGACATAAGACTGGCGGAGCGCGTGCGTTGTGATTGATGTTTCCGCGCCTCCCGCACCATTCAGGGGTCGTGTTGTGGTCTGAATGCCGTTCCGCGGCCATCGTGCGCGCTGTTTAAGTTCATGATTTATTTACGAATAGTTAGCTCTTATTAACGTGCCGTCAATATTTCGCCTTGGGGCGGCCGATCTTGTGTCATTTTTGTAACATGCCGGATCGAAGAACGGCGCCAAGCTTTCCGTTTTGGCGAAAGTTCGTTGCGTAACCAATCGGCCTGTCTATGATCACTCTCGAAGCGGCGGGGAACCCCGGCTCTTCAGTGAATGGGGTGGGGCAGGGAATGCTGTCCTTCAGCGAAAATAAGACCCATACCCGATTGAAACATTTTGACTGGAGGTCAGAAATGAACATTAAGAGCCTTCTTCTCGGCTCCGCGGCTGCTTTCGCGGTCGTTTCCGGTGCTCAGGCTGCCGACGCTGTCGTCGCTGCTGAGCCGGAACCCATGGAATATGTCAAGGTCTGCGACGCTTACGGCACCGGCTTCTTCTACATCCCCGGCACCGAAACTTGCTTGAAGGTCGGCGGTCAGCTGCGTTACGAAAAGCGTATCAGCAAAGTTGGCAATGATACCACGGTTTATGACAATCATAGCCGTATCAAGTTGGACGTCGAAGCCAAGAACGACTCCGAGTGGGGTACTGTTTTCAGCTGGATCCGTATCCAGGGCGACCAGGTTAACAACGACTCCAAGGGTCTGAACTGGTACTACATTTTCGGCATCGGCGGCCTGGAATTCGGTAACTTCGACTCGCAATGGGCGAAGTTCTTCGGTTACGGCGGCTTCACCGATGACGGCGGCTACTACGACTCGGACTGGAACTTCCCGGACTCGCGTCAGTACATCAGCTACACGGTTGACTTCGGCAATGCCAAGGCCTTCATCTCGCTCGATAACGACGCTGATGAATACTACACGCCGGAAGAGCACAACACCAGCAACTTCTGGAAGGCGGAAGCCGACACGAACCCGGTTCGCAAGGGTCATAAGTACATGCCGGACGTTTCCGGTGGTGCGACTGCGACCTTCGGCGATTGGCAGGTCGCGGGTGGCTTCGGCTACGACGAATCCGACAAGTCGGTTGCGTTGAAGGGCTTGGTTGCTGGTCAGTTCGGCATGTTCGGTGTGCGCTTCATGCCGTTGTGGTCGAACAGCAACGAGAACATCTACTTCAACTACGAAGGCTTCAGCGCCATCGTTGGTCTGCAGGCGAAGGTTACCGACACCATCACCCTGTCCAAGGACATCCAGTTCTGGGACGACGGTTCGTGGCGCTTGGTTGGCGACGTCAGCTGGCAGGTTGCTTCTGGCTTCTCCGTTCTGCTCGAAGGCACCTATGCCGATCCGAAGGACGGCAGCAAGGTCAAGACTGGCATGCTCCGCTTCCAGCGCTCGTTCTAATCCTCAGGGATTATCGACAGAAAGGCCCGGCATTGCCGGGCCTTTTTGCGTCGGGGAGGATTGTAGCTCGTCTCTTTCCGGTCATCAGGATATCGAGGGAATCGCGTTCGCCTTCGATTGATCAAGAAGAACGCGAGGGCTCGTTTCATCCTTGAGATAGTGAGCCGATGCATGATCCAGCCGACGCATGAACCTTCGACAGACAGGCCAATCTTTGCCGCCGAGGTGCGGTCGGTCGGGCAATCGATCTCAGTGGGATTGTCCTGGATGACCTGGCGTGTCGTCCTTCGCTGCCTGGTACTCGATTCCATTGGCGAGCCGGTCGAACAGAAGCCGGACCTCTGCCCTCAAGCTCTGCGACTACTGCGAACCCGCGGTCAAATCGCTGCTGATGTCGGCGGTTTCGTTGAGCAGGCTCTTATAGACCTGATAATTCTCCATCACCCGCTGCACATAATCGCGCGTCTCGGTGAATGGGATGTTCTCGATCCAGTCAACCACTGTGTCGATCGGCTTGCCGCGCGGATCGCCGTATCGCTTGATCCATTGGGGAATACGATTCGGCCCGGCATTGTAGGCGGCAAAGGTGAGAATGTAGGAGCCGTTGAACTTGCTGATCTGCTCGCCGAGATAATGCGAGCCGAGCGTCGCGTTGAACGCGGGATCGTCGATCAGCTTGTCCTCGGCATAAGCCATCTGATAGCGGCTCGCCACCTTCTTGGCCGTCGCCGGCATGAGCTGCAGCAGCCCCTTTGCATTAGCAGGCGATACGGCGGACGGATTGAATGCGCTTTCCTGCCGCGCAATGGCATAGGCCAGGGCCTTGCCCGCGCCGGAAATGTCGGCCGTATCGGGAATGGCACCGAGCGGGAAGGCGGCAAGTCCTGGATCGTGGCCCTGCTGCATGGCGGCCTTGCCCACCGCCAGTGCCAGCGACGGACCGTGATTCCTGAGCGTGACTTCGGCCAGAGCCTGCAATTCCGTCGGGCTGGAGAGTTCGCGTGCGAAGGCGAGCGTCAACCGCCGAGCCCGGCTCGCTTCGCCCACTTGTTCGAAGAGCGCGATCGCCTGCATTTCCGGCCGCCGTGAGAACGCATCCTCGATCGCCAAAGTCGGCTGGTAGCGGCTCATCTCGATTCGCGTATCGAGCTTGGCAGCGGCCAGCTGACCGTAGAAAGTGGCAGGATAGTCCGCCGCCTTCTTGTAGAAATCCTTCGCATCGCCCGGTCCGCCGGCCTCCGCCGCGCGGCCGAGCCAGTAATAGCCTCGGGCCTGGTCGTGCGCCTTGCGGCTGGCGCCAAGAATGTTCTGGAAGTGAGTCTCGGCCGAGCCAGGATCGTGCAGCCCTCGCAATGCATACCAGCCGGCATGGAATTCCGCCTCGGCGATATCGTCCGGCGAGACGGCGAAATGCGCCGTCGCCAGTTTGTAGGCCGCCTTCGCATCACCGTGATCCATCAGTCCGCGGCTGACTATACGTGCTTCGACCCACCAGGCATCGGGATCGATGAGGGTGACAGAATCATGTGGCACCGTCTCGAGCAGCTTGGCAGCATCGGAATATTGCCGGGTCTGGCGGAACCGCTTCACCGATGCGTAGAGAAAAGCGGGATCATCCTGCCAGGCTTTCTCGACGGCCTTCAGCTTTGAGCGAGCGTCACCCGCTTTATTGGTGACTGCAACAAAAGCCGCATAAAGCGAATCGGCCTTCACCATGGTCGCGAATCGCTTGGCCTGGGTCAGCTTCTCGCCAAAGAGCAGATAATCCATCCGCCGCTTGTGGTCGTCATTGTCGAGCAGGGTGGGAAATTCGACCAGGATTTCGTTTTCGAGCTTGGCATCGAAGGCCTTGCTTTGCCACAGCGCCTTGATCAGGCGTCCCGCCCGCGGCACATCATTCTTGGCAACAGCCGCGCGCGCCAGGATGACAGTGCCCTCCGGCGTGACCGGCATACGGTCGCCGAAAGCCGCGAGCACGCGCTCGGGATCTGTATTCTCGCGATAGAGTGCCTGCTCGAGATTTTCCTGGATATCGTCCATTGCCGGCCAGCCGCGCAGCAAGTCGCGGTCGGCGATCAGCTCGGAGGAGGGGACTGCGACCTGGCCGGAAGCAGCGATCGCCCAGGTCAGCGCCAGCCGCTCGATCGAACCGCTCGGCAAACCGTCGCGCTGGGCGATTGCGCTCAAGCTGTCGCGGATGGAAAGTGCCTGCAGTCCAAGCTGGAAGGCTTCGCTCGGGGCAGGCGGCGTCAGCTTCGCAGTCTCGATGTCGGAGGTGATCGTGCTCGTATCGGGCTGGATCGTCGCTTTGTCGACTGCCGCGGTGGTTTGCGTCCTATCCACTTCCGCCGTGGTCTGGTGCGCAATGCGGGCGAGCCGATCGCTCTTGGCTGTCTTCAGGACAAGTGTGGTGACGGTTTCGCTGGGGAGAATGCGACTGGCCGCTCCGTGGCTGAACAGCGTGGCATAGACCACGGCGGAGCCGGCGGTGCAAACCATGATCGCGATGAGCGCCTGTTTCATTTCGCCGCCCCGGCTGTTCGTCCGGCAAATCTTGCCGTTGCCTGGTTAATCAATGGTAAAAACTGGACTTCCCGCCTTTTCCCATCAGCAAAAGCCGGGTAAAAGCCGCGCGAATAGCGCTTGCCGCCCCAAGCCGCCTTCGATAATGTCCCTGCTTTCCGTAATTCAGGATTGCGGCCAAAGCATGGGCTCGTCGCCCTATCAGGAGTTGTTTGATGTTCAGGGGTTCCATTCCCGCCCTTTTGACGCCGTTCAAGGATGACGGGTCCGTCGACGAGGGCGTATTTGTCGAGCATGTCGAATGGCAGATTTCGCAAGGGTCCACCGGTCTTGTGCCGGTCGGTACGACCGGCGAATCGCCGACGCTTTCGCATGCCGAACACAAACGCGTGGTGGAGATCTGCATCAAGACGGCGAACAAGCGCGTGCCGGTTATCGCGGGTGCGGGCTCCAACAATACAAGCGAAGCCATCGAACTTGCCGTACACGCCGAAAAAGCGGGAGCGGATGCAGTCCTCGTGGTCACTCCTTATTATAATAAGCCGACGCAGAAGGGCATGATCGCGCATTTTTCGGCCATCGCCGAGGCCACGAGCCTGCCGATCATCATCTACAACATCCCGCCGCGCTCGGTCGTCGACATGATGCCGGACACGATGGGTCATCTGGCGAAAACCTATAAAAACATCGTCGGCGTCAAGGATGCGACCGGCAAGATCGAGCGTGTCTCCGAACAGCGCATCACGTGCGGCAAGGATTTCGTCCAGCTTTCCGGCGAGGACGCAAGCGCGCTCGGCTTCAACGCCCATGGCGGCGTCGGTTGCATCTCCGTAACCGCCAATGTTGCGCCGAAGCTCTGCGCTGAATTCCAGGAAGCGACACTTGCCGGCGATTTCGCCAAGGCACTGGAATATCAGGATCGGTTGATGCCGTTGCACAAGGCGATCTTCATGGAGCCGGGCGTCTGCGGCGCCAAATATGCGCTCAATCGCCTCAACCGGATGAGCCGCACCGTGCGCTCGCCGTTGGTACCAACGCTGGAGCCGGCCATCGAAGCCGCTATTGATAAAGCGCTTCGGCATGCCGATTTAATGTGACATGACACACAAAGGCAGGCCGACCACGGTCGGAAAAATTGTCGCGGAGAACCGCAAGGCCCGCTTCAATTACGAAATCGTCAACACTTACGAAGCGGGTCTGGTTCTCACCGGCACTGAAGTGAAGTCGTTGCGCGAAGGCAAGGCCAATATCGCCGAATCCTATGCCAGCGACGAGAAGGGCGAAATCTGGCTGATCAATTCCTATCTGCCCGAATATCTGCAGGCCAACCGCTTCAACCATGCCCCGCGCCGGCCGCGCAAGCTCTTGCTTAACGGCAAGGAAATCAACCGCTTGCGCATTGGCATTGCGCGCGAGGGCATGACGCTGATCCCGCTCAAGATCTATTTCAACGAGCACGGCCGCGCCAAGCTGGAGCTCGCGCTCGCCAAGGGCAAGAAGCTGCACGATAAGCGCGAGACGGAGAAGGAGCGCGATTGGAACCGTGAGAAGGGCCGGTTGCTGAGAGATCGCGGCTGACCCTTTTTTCTCACTGAAAACTGCTAATGGTGCAACTCGCTGGCGAATGCTGCGCGCGCTCACAGGATATTTCGCGTCGCAGCATTTTTTCACCGTCCAGGGCAGTCGGGAACTTTACAATCATCAAAATATTAGTAAGATAGTCTTACTTTTTGTGCGTTGGACACTGCGTTCCGGCGCTGTTTTTCTGTTGCAATGAGTTTCTCGATGATAGCTGCCCATGGTGATCGCCATAAATGGATGGTGTTGAGCAACACCACGCTTGGCGTGCTCGCCGCCTCCGTCAATGCCTCCATCGTCCTTATCAGCCTGCCGGCGATCTTCCGCGGCATCCATTTGAAGCCGCTCGATCCCAGTAATACCAACACACTGCTCTGGACAATCATGGGTTATATGGTCGTCACCTCGGTGCTGGTGGTGACTTTCGGCAAACTCGGCGACATGATGGGGCGCGCGCGCATTTATAATATAGGTTTCGCGATCTTCACCTTCACCGCCGTGCTTCTGAGCGTCATGCCGACCGGCAATGGCGCCGCCGCCTATCTCGTCTGGATGCGCATCTTGCAGGGCGTCGGCGGCGCGATGCTGACGGCGACTTCGACCGCCATCCTCGTCGATGCCTTCCCGCCGCATCAGCGCGGCATGGCGCTCGGCATCAACACCATGGCGATCATCATCGGTCAGTTCGCCGGCCTGATCCTCGGCGGCGTGCTGGCCGACATCAATTGGCGCTGGATCTTCTGGATCAATGTCCCGATCGGCCTGACCGGTACGCTTTGGGGGTTCCTCAGTCTCCGCGACAAGGCGATTCCGAAGGGCGGCGTGGTGCTCGATTGGTGGGGCAACATCACCTTTGCGGTCGGCCTGATCCTGTTCCTTGTCGCCATCACCGATGGCATCCAGCCTTATGGCGCGTCGCTGATGGCCTGGGGCAGCCCGAAAGTGCTGGCTGAACTCATCACCGGGCTTGTGCTGCTGGCGATCTTTCTCGTTATCGAAAGCCGCGTTGCGCGGCCGATGTTCGACCTGAAACTCTTTCGCATCCGGCCCTTCACCTCCGGCATCGCTGCCAACCTCCTGGCCTCGATCGGTCGCGGCGGGCTGCAATTCATGTTGATCGTCTGGCTGCAAGGCATCTGGCTGCCGCTGCACGGCTATAGCTTCGAATCGACGCCGCTCTGGGCCGGCATCTTCATGCTGCCGCTGACGCTGGGTATCCTCGTCTCGGGTCCTGTCGCCGGCACGCTCGCCGACCGTTTTGGCTCGCGGATGTTCGCGGCGGTTGGCATGCTGGTCGGCGCTGTCGCTTTCCTCGGCCTGATGTTCCTCGACGCCGATTTCTCCTATCCGGTCTTCGCGGCACTGTTGTTCATTAATGGCGTCGGCACCGGCCTGTTCGCGGCGCCGAATGGCACGCAGATCATGAATGCTGTGCCGGCCGGTGAACGCGGCCAGGCTTCCGGCGTCCGCGCCACCATGACCAATGCCGGACAGGTGCTGTCGATCGGCGTGTTCTTCAGCCTGATGATCATTGGCCTGGCGCTCAGCCTGCCGCATGTCATGCAGACGCAGTTGATGGCACAGGGCTTGCCGCTGGACGTTGCTGCCAAGGTTGCCGCCGAGCCGCCGGTCGCAAGCCTGTTTGCCGCCTTCCTCGGCTATAACCCGATGGGCGAACTGGTGCCTCAGGCAGCGCTGCACGCACTGCCTGCCGCCAATGTGGCGACGATCACCGGCAATCGCTTCTTCCCCGAACTGTTGGCCGAGCCATTCATGACTGGCATCAAGATCGCATTCTCGATCTCGATCCTGCTTTATATCGGCTCGGCGCTGATGTCCTGGATAGGCGGTTCGACCCGCAGGCAGGAGCAGGCGGAGGAAATGATCATGGCCGCTGCGGAACACAAGGCCGCTTGACCCCAGAAACAGAAAAGGCGCCTTCGCGGCGCCTCTTAATCTCTAACGAAACCTGCCTCAGACGTCGTCGAACTCGTCCTGCGACGTATCCACCTGGACCGCCCGCGCCGGCGCCGGACGCTCGCTCGGGTCGCGCCCCACTTCGCCTTTCAGCGTCATCAAGTCGATGAAATGATCAGCCTGGCGGCGCAGGTCGTCGGCGATCATCGGCGGCTGGGTCGACATCGTCGAGACGACCGAGACCTTGCGACCCTTGCGCTGCAATGCTTCGACCAGCGTGGTGAAATCGCCGTCGCCGGAGAAGATCACCAGATGATCGACGACTTCGGACTGCTCCATCGCGTCGATGGCCAGCTCGATATCCATGTTGCCCTTGATCTTGCGGCGGCCCAGCGAGTCGGTGAATTCCTTTGCCGGCTTGGTGATCACTTTGTAGCCGTTGTAATCGAGCCAGTCGATCAGCGGCCGGATAGAGGAATATTCCTGATCCTCGATCAGCGCCGTGTAATAGTAAGCGCGAAGCAGATAGCCGCGCTTCTGGAACGCTTTGAGCAGTTTGCGGTAGTCAATATCGAACCCGAGGCTTTTAGACGCAGCGTAAAGATTGGCACCGTCAATAAATAATGCAATTTTCTCGCGAGGATCAAACATTCTTTTTCCTGTCAGGTTGCGGGAGCGCAGAGATCATCATAAAATTAGGCTACATATTTCGGCTGTATTCCTGGGGATCAGATATTTTACCAACCGTTCATATTCGATGCTGTTTAAAACACAATATCGGACTTTCCAAGGGAAATTTGCGCCTAATCAGGCAGATATACGTAAGTCTTCTGGTTTGGATCACACAATGCTAAAAAATCTTAAACAGGTTGCGGTCTAAAGTTGAAGTTGGCAATAGGCAAAAATCCCTTGAAGCAGGTGACATTCTAATTGTCGTGACTGGATGGATCTATTAGAAAATTTGCAACTTACGCGGTATCGAATGCTCTCTGGCTTGATTGAAGCCGGCGATGAGCCTATGAGCGGATCGTGGCTTTTTCCGTGTGTCTGGAATTTCATGCCTTGAATTCGTCGCGATAAGAGGATAACGCCTCGCCGGATAACCTGACATGATGAACGTTTAGAAGGACAGGCTATGGCCCGCGTCACCGTAGAGGATTGCATTGATAAGGTCGACAATCGGTTCGAACTGGTGCTGCTCGCCAGCCACCGTGCCCGGCTGATCTCGCAGGGTGCACCGATCACCATCGACCGCGACAATGACAAGAACCCGGTCGTGGCGTTGCGCGAGATCGCTGACGAAAGGCTGTCGCCCGACGACCTCAAGGAAGACCTGATCCACTCGCTGCAGAAACATGTTGAGGTCGACGAGCCGGAACCCGATGCCGCGACCCTGCTTGCTGCCGAAAACCAGGCTGACACCGTCGATGAGGAAGACGATCAGCCGGAAGTGGTCAATTTCGACCAGATGTCGGAAGAAGAACTGCTTGCCGGTATCGAAGGCCTCGTCCCGCCCGAGAAGAACGACGACTATTGATCGTTCTGAAAGTTTACGCCACTCTGGCTAAATCGATTGCGGAATCAGGCGCCGATCCTATGATTGGCGCCTTCTTTTATTTCAGAGCAATTCCAGGAAAAGTGTCGAGCGGTTTTTCGTCAGGAATTGCGTAAAGCGAACTTGGTCCCGGAGCAGTCTTTCAATGATGCGGCAATACGAGCTCGTCGAGCGCGTTCAGAAATACAAGCCAGACGTCAACGAAGCATTGCTCAACAAGGCCTATGTCTATGCCATGCAGAAGCATGGCATGCAGAAACGGGCAAGCGGCGACCCCTATATCTCCCACCCGCTCGAAGTCGCCGCCATCCTCACCGACATGCATCTCGACGAGTCGACCATCGCCGTTGCCCTGTTGCATGACACGATCGAGGATACGAGCGCCACCCGTGACGAGATCGACCGGCTGTTCGGCGAGGATATCGGCCGTCTGGTCGAGGGCCTTACGAAGATCAAGAAGCTCGACCTCGTTTCGCGCAAGGCCAAGCAGGCGGAGAATCTGCGCAAGCTCCTGCTCGCCATTTCGGACGACGTGCGGGTGCTGCTGGTCAAGCTCGCCGACCGTCTGCACAATATGCGCACGCTCGACCATATGTCGCAGGAAAAGCGGCTGCGCATCTCCGAGGAGACGATGGATATCTATGCGCCGCTCGCCGGCCGCATGGGCATGCAGGACATGCGCGAGGAGTTGGAGGAGCTTGCCTTCCGCCACATCAATCCGGAGGCTCACAAGACCGTCTTGAAGCGGCTTGCCGAGCTGTCGGAGCGCAATGCCGACCTCGTCCACAAGATCGAGAACGAGTTGAGCGAATTGCTGGCCGCCAACGGCCTGCAAAATGCCTGGGTCAAGGGCCGGCAGAAGAAGCCCTATTCCGTCTTCAAGAAGATGCAGTCGAAATCGCTGTCCTTCGAGCAGCTTTCGGATGTCTATGGCTTCCGCCTGATCGTCGACGCGATCCCCGACTGCTATCGTGCGCTCGGTATCGTCCATACCCGCTGGCGCGTCGTGCCGGGCCGGTTCAAGGACTATATCTCGACGCCGAAGCAGAACGAATATCAGTCGATCCACACCACGATCGTCGGCCCGGCCCGGCAGCGCATCGAACTGCAGATCCGCACCCGCCGCATGCACGAGATCGCCGAATACGGCATCGCCGCCCACACGCTTTACAAGGATGGTACGAACACCCAGGCGCGGGAAGGCACCAACCTGCAATCCAATGCCTATTCCTGGCTGCGGCTCACCATCGAATCGCTGGCCGAAGGCGACAATCCGGAAGAGTTCCTCGAGCACACCAAGCTCGAGCTCTTCCAGGACCAGGTGTTCTGCTTCACGCCCAAGGGCAAGCTGATTGCGCTGCCGCGCGGCGCCACGCCCATCGATTTCGCCTATGCGGTCCACACCAATATCGGCGACACCACGGTCGGCGCCAAGATCAATGGCCGTATCATGCCGCTGGTGACCCGGTTGGCAAACGGCGACGAAGTCGAAATCATCCGCTCCGGCGTGCAGGTGCCGCCGGCAGCCTGGGAAGAGATCGTCGTCACCGGCAAGGCTCGCTCGGCGATCCGCCGCGCCACAAGGCTCGCCATCCGCAAGCAATATTCCGGCCTCGGCCAACGCATCCTCGAACGCACCTTCGAACGCGCCGGCAAAGCCTTCTCGCGCGAAATCATGAAGCCGGCGACGCACCGGCTCGGCCACAAGGAGGTCGAAGACGCGATCGCCGCTGTCGGCCGCGGTGAGCTCTCGTCGCTCGACGTGCTCAAGGCCGTCTACCCCGATTACCAGGACGAACGGGTGACGGTAAAGCAGAGCAACGAGGAGGGCTGGTTCGCCGTCTCCGGCGCGCAGGGCATGATGTTCAAGATTCCCGACGGGCAGAAGCCGGTCACCGAGGCAGCCGAACTGGCTGGCGAACAGGAGCGCCATCGGCCGTTCCGCGCCCTTGCCAGCGATATCGAGGTGCGTTTCTCGCCTTCAGGCGCGGTGCCTGGCGATCGCATCGTCGGCATCCATGACGGCAAGCACACGATCACCATCTATCCGATCCAGTCGCCGTCACTGTCGAAGTTCGACGAGGAGCCGGAGCGCTGGATCGACATGCGCTGGGATCTCGACGAAGCCAACAAGACCCGCTTCATGGCCCGCGTCCATGTGAACGCGCTCAATGAACCGGGCACGCTGGCCACTGTCGCACAGGCCATCGGCACCGCCGATGTCAATATCCGTACCCTTTCCATGGTCCGCGTCGCGCCGGATTTTACCGAGATGGAATTCGACCTCGAAGTCTGGGATCTGCGGCAGCTCAGCAACATCCTGGCTCAGCTCAAGGATCTGTCGTGCATTTCGACGGTGAAGCGGGTGTTTGACTAGGCCGTAAACTCATAAACGGGCTTCCCCTTTGGGTTTGACGGTGATTCAAGGCTGCCATTGATTTGGGAGCCTAATGATGACCCGTCGCCGCCATGAGCTGACTGATTTGGAATGGAATATTATCGCGCCTTTGTTGCCGAATA